>CAZGGF010000457.1:0-11352 GCA_964524715.1 uncultured Verrucomicrobiota bacterium
ATCATTGAGTTTATCGGCAGCCACTACGGCCAGAAGTATGCGCCCAACACTCGCGAAACCATCCGCGACGAAGCTGTGAAGCATTTCGTGGAGTATGGCTTGCTGCTTCGCAACCCCGATGCGCCCGACCGCCCCACGAACAGCGGAAACACCGTTTATCAGATCGAGCCCGCCGCGCTTGGCTTGGCGCGCTCCTTCGGATCGAGCGCCTGGTCTTCCAAGCTGGCCGCTTATCTCAAAAGCAAACAGGGAATTCTCGAGGAACTGCATCGAAAACGTGAACTCTCACGCATTCCCGTCCGTCTTCCCTCCGGTGAACGTGTTAGTATTTCCCCCGGCGGGCAAAACCCGTTGATCAAGCGAGTGATTGAGGAGCTATGCCCGCGTTTTGTGCCGGGCGGCACGGTCGTTTACATCGGCGACGCCGAGAACAAGTTTCTCCATCTGGAAAAGGAACACCTGAAGAGACTTGGCGTTGACGTTCCTGCCCCCGCCAAGATGCCCGACGTGGTCATTCATGATTCGAAACGCAACTGGCTGCTCCTCATTGAGGCCGTAACGAGTGTGGGTCCCGTGGATGCCAAACGTCGCATGGAACTCAAAGAGCTATTCAATGGCTGCAAAGCCGGTTTGGTGTTCGTCACTGCGTTCGCCACGCGTGCGGACATGCGCAGCTTCCTGACGCAGATTTCGTGGGAGACAGAAGTCTGGGTCGCCGAGGACCCCGAGCACATGATTCATTTCAATGGGGAAAGGTTCCTCGGGCCGTATCCGGATGTCATGCCCGTTCTCTGAAAACCATCATGGAATGAAGCGTACTCATCAACTGAAGCTGGATTCGAAAAATTACTTCCGCCTCTCCAACGGACTCCTGTTGGCTGCACCGCCAGAAGTTCCCTTCAGGGACATGTTCGCCGAGGTCGTCAACTCCCGTTGTTATCTGCCTTCGGCAGAATTTCGAATCAAGCCTGGCAATACCGTCCTCGATATCGGAGCCAATGTCGGGCTGTTCTCGATCTGGGTGGCATCGAATGTCCCTTCGGCGCGGATCTTCGCCTTCGAGGCTGCCTCCGATAATTTCCTGGCGCTGGCGGAGAACGTCCGGAGCAATCACTTCAAAGGCATCTCGGCCCACCACTATGCGGTTTCGGATGGCCGCAACAAATGCGTGACCCTCTACCATGGATTCCACGGCGGGATTCATTCCATTCGGCCGGAATACCGGAATTGGAATTCCTCGATGGGAAGACCGCGCAGGACTGAGAGGGTTCGCGCGATCACGCTGGAACAGATTCTCTCCCGATTCAGGATAAAGCAGGTGGATTTCCTGAAGCTCGATTGCGAAGGTGCTGAATACGACATCCTCCTTTCCGCGCCGGATGGAGTTCTCTCCCGGATACGGAGAATCGTTGGTGAATACCACGACCTCGGCGCGAAGCGGCACGGGGGCGTTTTGAAAGAGTTCCTGACCAGACATGGGTTCCGAACCCGATTCAGTGTTGCGGGGCCGGATATGCCATGGGGAATGTTTGTTGCGACTTCCCGGTAGGTTTTTGCGTCAGCCGAAGAAACCATGATCCAGTCAATCGTATTGCCGGGCCGGTTTCCGACGACCTTCTACGCCTATCCAGAATTCACCCTTCTGAACCGGAAGATTCAGGACGAAGTCCGGTTTGAAAACCTCAATCTGCTTTTCTGGGAATATCTTTTCTCCCCGGACTTCCATGGATTCCTGAGAAAACACCTCGGCAGAGCAGCGTCCCCGCAAATCAAGTTCTTGGCAACCGTTGTCAGTTCCGGCGTCATCGCCACGTTCCGGGACCGGAAGTGTTTTTATGAACCGGAGCGATATCTGGCGGCTATCTCTTGTCTTGGCGGATACCTGGCTGTGGCCAGCACTCTCTTGAGGCAATTCAGTGACGGGAACCTGCAGGAGCTGTCGATGTACGGTCTGTGCTACGAACCACGGCGTTCTCTCAGCAAGATTCTGGCCTACCCTCGAAGCGATCGAAATCCGATCATGGATTTCTACCGGACACGCTCGAAAACGATCCGGAAGATATTCGACGCCGACATCGTCAGCGCGGTGACTTACAGCTACACGGATATCCTGCACCTCGGCGTCCTGAGTGAACGATTCCGGCGGCCCGGTGCCATGGTCCTCATCCATGGCCACAGTTGGGAGAATAACGCGATTGACTGCCTGATCGAACACCGCAGTCAGTACGCGGATATCCTCCGTCAGATTGACGGCGTTGTGGTCGCGGAGGAAGGTCTGGCAGAGACGTTCAACCAACTGGCCGAGGTGAGCGCGGGGGCAAAGGTTGAGAACCTCTACCGTTTTGGCGGGCGGACTGCATTCGATGATGGCAGGCGATACTGCCGGCGTAACTCCCTTGGTGATCTGGACTTCGCGCGCCTGCGCCAGGAGGCGGATCGCCAGCGCTCCGGGATATTTTCCCCCGAACTGGTGACCCTGTATCGGCTTTCTTCCCGGGGATGCTGTTGGAACCAGTGCGCTTTCTGCCGGCATAACAGCCGACATCGCGGGCGGTTCGGTGATCCGAACACGGGACCCGAGGAACCAAGCCGGTGGACCGACAGCTTGCGGCAGTTGTCGAAGTTCTCCCGGACTTTCGTCTTTTGCGATCAGGGAATTGATCCGGAAGCCGCAACGTCTTTGGCGGCCGTCGCTTCGGATGCCGGCATCAAAGCCAGGTGGTCACTTCGGACCCGGATTGATCCTCGCTGGGATACCCGCCGCATCGCGGCAGTGGCTGACGGAGGATGCGCTGAACTGATCTTCGGTCTGGAATCCATCAACGACGCCACCTTGCGACGGATGAACAAGACGCCGTTGACCGGGAAGGCTTACCGTTCACTGGCAAAGCAGATTCATCGCGATTCTGCGGCGCACGGCATTTACAACCACTACTGCATGATCTACGGCTACCCGGGTGAGACGTTTGAAGAATGTCGGCGAACGCTCGGCTTCCTCGGGGATCTGGTTCGCAGCGTTCCCAAGACAACCTTCAGCCTGAACCGTTTCCAGCTTCTCTACAGGTCAGACGTTTTCAACTCCCCGGACACCTGCGGAATCCGTTCGATGACCAGGGAGTCGTGTCTGTCCAACAGGTTCCGATACGACGAGCCCAAGAGCAAACGCAGCATCGAACTGGTGGAGAACGGGCTCGCCGACTTCTATCGAGCCATCGGCTACCGGGAGGATATTCTGGGGGATCAGGTGCTCATGCAGACATTGTCCGCTTTCGTCAACGATAGCGGTCATGCGCCGCTGCTCAAGGCCGGCCATACAGGAAACCCCTTCATGGCATAACCAAACGCCAGGGTGGAGGGACACCCTGCTTCAGATGCCATCAGCACGCGGAGACGATGCCGTCCCGTTCAACCGCAATCAACCGCGCACGCCACCGATCGCGGTCGGGGTGCGCACTTCGATCCTATGCCTGAACGCGTGGAGGTAGCATTGTCCGGAAACCTCACCGGTTTCCACGGCGCTCAGCACCTTGGCCACGTCTTTGATCGAGAGCTTCTTCTTGCCCTTCAGGACCGTTCCCTCGGGGAAAACCAGCGTGACACAGTTTGACCCATCCGCGACGACCTTGACTGATGCAGTTTTCTTGGCGGTCTTCTTGACGGTTTTCTTGCTCATTTTCTCGACTGTCCTTCCTGCCGCGTTTAGCTTCGGCCTTGGCGACCGAATCAGCAGGGCCAAGTTAACACCGATCATTGCAGTGCGCAACGAGGTCACTCACGCGACGGACCCGTCACTGAAGAGCATTTGAATCGACTCCAGGCACTTCGGGTGAGATTGCCACAGCAACCGACAAGTGATCGCTGCACGCGCGAATCGCCCCCGCATCAGGTCACACCAAAGTTTTTGGGTGGCGGTGCTACGGCCGGACGGCATGAGCGCGCATTTCTGGCACTGAAACGAGCAACCGCCGCCACACCAGTCGTAGGCCCAGCACCGCGCGCATTCGGGATCCGGCGATGGTGCGAGTCTGCAAGCGTTCAACGGCGCCGCCGGGTCGATCGAAGCACAATGGCCAAGCGTTGGGACGGAGGGGTGGCCGTAAAGCCGCGGGCACGGGTAAATGTCGCCGCGCGCGCCGATGCAAATCTCATGCGACCCGCACGCGCAAAGGCCTTTGGGTCCTTCGGGTTGTGAGGCAACAAGGTATGCGAAGCCCATGTCCACCTCCGGATGTCCGTTGAGGGCAGACTGGAGATAATACCGGTAGAACTTCTCGTGCTCCCGCATCAACCTGCGCACGGCTGACGCCGACCAAACCCTCTTCTGGCCTTCACCGTTGCTGAGGTGCAGAAACTTGATGCGGCGAAATCCCGCTGCCTTCAGGTTCTCCGCGATGCCGGTCAGGTTCACGTTGCCGGGCGTAAGCACGACCTGCGCATCCACCCTGGCTTTCGGGCTGACCGCGCGCAACAACTCCAGCCCGCCCAGTATGGCCTGATGCGAGCCGGTTCCATCGGGATAGCGCCGGTATCGGTCGTGGTCCCGCCGGGCCCCATCGATGCTGATCTGCACGGTGATATCATCAGCAACCAATTCCCTCGCCAGCTCCGGCGTGATCAAAGTGCCGTTGGTAATGACGTTGAAGTACGGGTCCTTTCCCCTGGCACGGCCCTCCTTGCGAAGGGTTTCGAGAAGGAACCGGCCTGTCTTCCAGTTGACGAGCGGCTCGCCGCCGAAGAACGAGATCACCGGCTTGGAGCCCGGGACCCGCAGGATGTAATCAGCAATCTGCCGCGCCGTCGTCAAATCCATGTCCTGCCGCCGCACGCTGTTGGCTGCGTCGAAACAGTAGGTGCAAGCGAGGTTGCATCGGTCTGACAGTCGCACAACGAAGCATTGCGGCCATGGTTGGGAACGACTGCCGCACGCGTGCGCCTTTTGTCGGGGGCGTTCGCCTTTCTGAATCTCGAAGAACAACTCCTCCGGCCGCGTCGAAGCGAAGCCGATGATGGCTTCGCTCAACTTCCCGACGCCTTTGCTTGCGACTGTCTTTGACATCGTGTGGCGATAAGAGAATCCGGACGACGGGGGGTGTCAACCGGAAACTCCCAGCCATGGATCATTCACGCGGATACTCGGGGCAATAGAAAGTGGTTGTCGCTGCCCGGCGGGAGGCGCAGTATTGCCTTTGAAAGGCTTGGCTCTATGACGAGATCAAATCGAGTCCTTGATGCGTATCTGGGGATCTCCTCAAAGACCCCGGAAGAAGCGGTGCTGCGCCTGCTCGTTGAGATGGGCGCCCAATTCGTTGGCGCTGAGGAGGGTTCGCTCCTCGTTTTTGACGAGAAAAAGAAGGACCTCGTCTTTGCGATGACCGTCGGCAGCGCGGCGTCTGAGAAGGTGTTGGTCGGGCAGCGAGTGCCCCTCGGCAAAGGCATCGCGGGACTCGCCGCACAGACCCGCGAAGTGCAGATCGGCGCTCCAACCTTTGGCACGCGTCAGGCCAAACGGCAGGGCGCAAAGTCAGAACCGCCCAAGTCGGTCCTGGCCGCGCCCATGTTGATCAATGACCGGCTCGTCGGTGTGCTGACGGCGGTGAGTTTCCAAAAGGGAAAACTCTTCAACAGCAACGATGCGCTGCTGTACGCGCGTGTGGCTGCGGTTGCGGGTGTTGTCGTCGAACAATCACGCCGGCTCGCCACCTTGGAAGCCGCCAGAAGGGACGTCCTCCGGCCCCGCGCCATCAGCGAAGAAGAGCGGTGCGAGCAGCAACTGGTGGACGCAGTGGCCCGGCTTGCGAGAAGCCGGCCGCAGGCGAAAGTGCGAATCGCACGATTGCTTTCCGACATAGCAGGATTGATGACGGACTGACCGCATGGATTGCCGCCCATGAGCCTACGAGCTGCACTTCAAGTTGATCTCAAGACGTTGCGATCGCGCAAATTGCGTCCCGTCACGGTTGCGGTGGTGGACAGTGGCGTGGACGCGACGCATCGTGAGCTGGCAGGCCGCGTGATTCGCGCTGTCCGGTTCGAGAGCGCCGGGAAAGAAACACGGATCTTCCGGTCCCGCGCTCCGCGAAACGCCGATGTTTATGGCCATGGCACGGCCGTGGCCAGCATCATCACGCAGGTCGCTCCCAACGCGCGCATCGTGGACGTGCGCGTGCTCGATGCCAACAATGTCTGCACTGGCGAGACGATGATTGCCGGCTTCCAACACGCCATCGAGTCTGGCGCGAAGATCATCAATATGAGCCTCGCGACAAGCGCCAAGTTCGCCGGGCAATTGCACGACCTTTGCCAGACCGCGTACCGCCAGAATCAGATTGTCGTCGCCTCAAGACGCAACGTGCCTCTGACCGACGATGGTTTTCCTGCCGAGATTGCCACGTGCATCGGCGTGGATATCGGCAGGTTCCCTTCGCCGTTTCAGATGCTCTTTGCGGAAGACCACGTCATCGAGTTCGTGGCGCACGGTGATCAGGTGGTGGTGGCTGCCACGGGCGGCGGCAAGACGACCGTCACAGGAACGAGCTTCGCCACTCCTGCGGTTGCCGGCATGTGTGCGCTGTTGGTCGGGGCGTATCCGGATCTGCGTCCGTTCGATGTGAAAAGCCTGCTCCGGGCCTTCTCGTCCAATTGTCCCAAGTAATAAACCCGCTGATTGCCGCAACAGTTTAGCGACACGCTGATTACTCCTCACGAGCCATGGCTCAGCCATGGACCCAACGCGCAGACGCTTTGCTATCGGGTGGCTGTCAGGAACCAGCAGGTGGTTCCGTATACTCCTGTTCGGGGATGCCGCGGCGGCGGGCTTGGAGAACGCTGCGGCGCGCCTCCTCTTTCAAACCGAGTGAACGGCAGGCACGGGCAAGCTCCAGCCAACCATCGGCAAACGTCGGCCAGTGACGGGTCAGGTCTTCGTAGTAGAGACGGGCGGTCTCAACGTCATTTCGCTCGTTCATGCCTTGCCCGGCGTGATAGAGGGCGGCCGGATTGGTCGGGTCGATGTTGAGCACGTGTTCGCAAAGACTTAGGGCTTCGTCGCTGATGCGGTCGCCGGCCACGGAAGCCTGATAGACCTGCCAGCAGGTGTGGACCCACAAATCGAACGTGTTACGCTGAAGCGCCTGGCGTCCCAAGCGGACGAAGTTCTGAAGCAACTCCGGCTCAAGGCGTTTGCCGACGTTCATGAAACATTCCGCGACCTCGTGCACGCCGAGGGGAACCACCACTCCCTTCATCGGGGTGATCCGGCGCGGCCCAAAGAGAAGGTTGCGGATGCGCCGGTTGATTTGTTTGAAGGCAGGATCAGACACGAATATTTGATACCGGTCTCCCTCACGCGAGGCGGATTCGATTCTCTTGCCGGCGTTGATGGTGAAACCACACTTGGCGAGGCCCTTGGCCGTTTTTCGCGCCCAAACGAGGCCGGAATTGATGCCGGCCGCGAGACCGGTGCTGGAATGACCCGAGAAAAGGCGGTCGGTGTTTAGGGGGCAGCCAAGCCAGCCGCACTTGAGAGTCACCGCCAGGCAGATCAGCAGATAAACGTCGTTGGGCGGGCTGTCCGTGTGGAGAAAAACGACCATTTCGTCGCCGATCAGCTCGACATTGTAGTCCACGTGCTCGGTTTTGGAAAAGGTCTTGAAGAAGAACCGGGTTTGCCGGACGCAGAGATCATGAAAGGCGGAGACGTAGTCCGCATAGTCCTTCAGGCTCATCACGCTGGCAAAGTCACTGGAACTCACCAAGTCCATGAAGAGCACGGAAGTCTGGAGCGGGCCACTCTCGCCTTCCTTCCACTGTGCGGGAGGTTTGGATATGGTTTCGTCGGCCATGGCTCACCTGATTTGCATGGGATCGGGAACGGCCTTCGAACTGGAGGGGACGCCGGGAGCCGCAGGGACGCTGGCGGGCTCACTCATTGACGGGCGCTCTTCCAACATCAAGGACTTCCTCGCGCTGCTTCGCTCCAGTAGCGCCCCTTGTTTTTCCGCTTCCATTTTCAGACGCTGGAGGTTCTCGGTGGCGCTGACAGCGTTGGTGGCCGGCGCGGCGGCAGGCTGCGTGGCAGCCGACGGCTTCTTGGCATCAGCCTCAGGCGCTGCCGGTTTGGGCCCGCAGCTCGACAACGCCAGCGGGAGGACGAGCGCCGTGAGCATTATCACCGCGAGTCGGCACAGCGCCACGATGGGATGGGATGTGCTTGTGAGTTCAGGACGATGGGAAAATCTCATGCCTATAGTCTAGTTGTCCCGGCGCGCATTCGCCAACGAAAATTCCTTCTCGAGGCCGAACTGTAGGTTCCCAGTTTCGGGAAGTCGCCCCGGCTTGGTTCACAGTCTTGCCCATGCCTGGCCTTCCGCTGCCCGGCACTCAGAGGTTTGACGACTTGTCTGGCCGCGCAAACTAGCGGGTGATCCACTTGCGACGGGAGTTTTTCACGTACAACCGGATTACGGTGCCGCACGCCTGACACATATCGGCGTGTAACGCCTCGGTTCCATACAAGAGCATGTTAGCCTTGTATGTGAGCCCGATGGACCCGGCCTCTGCGGTCATGGAAATCTGCACGCCTGCGACGACATCAGCACTGCCGCAATCGGGACACGTTTGGGGGCGGGTAGGTTCAGTGGTCATGACGGAGTTGGGGGGCGTTTCAGTCCCACAAACCGGGAGCGCCTTCGGCCATCGTCTTGCCGTCACACTTGGGGCAGTAGTTCATCTTCTCCACGGAAGCGAATGGACGTTTGCAGGTCGGGCACGCGAACAAACTCGTTTTTTTGCCAGTGACTGAGTCCCAGACTTGCGCCACGGAGCGAGGCTCCAATTCCATTGTTTTTTTATGCGGGAACGTTGCCGTAACGATCTTGCCACAATGTTCGCAGTAGCCGGAGATCTTGCTTACCGCGTCTCCACCACCGCAGAAAAGCACAGCCTTGAAGTTGCAGTTCGTGTTCGTGCAATGGAACGTGTGAATCTCACCCCCGAAGGTGACGAGCGTGCAGGACAACAGCGAGAACGCAAGGAGCCGTAACCAGGGTCGCATCATGATATTATGTCCTCTCGTTGGCAGCCGGGCTCGGCAGTCAGGCCTTTCTCATTTCGTTTCCAATGGGTTGTTCACTCGTCCCATGAACAAGACAGCGCCGGTTTCCTTGTCCACAAGCAGGAAGCAGAAGGGATGATCAACGCGGAACTCGCCGAAGAGGGGCGCCGACTTGGTCGCAAACTCGACGGCTGTGGCAGCAGCCGCCTCGCTTCCTTCTTCGTTCACCTCGATACAGGCCTTGTGCTGGATTTGGGCTATCCAAATCAACCCGAGCGCGTTGGCGCGTCCGGTAATACCGCCGAAATCGGCTGCGCTTGCTGAAAAAGCCTGCTTCATGCCCATCGCTTGGAATGGCGGTATCAGACCGGCCCCCGATGACGCCTTGAACCTCGGCAGGCTCAGCGTCACTTCCGCGGGTTTGCTTCTGCCAAGACCATCCACGACGGATCGCAGTGTTTGCATGGAAAGGGTCTTCTCAACCTTGGACAGCCCGTCCTTCTCGTTCGGCAAAATGAGGATCATCGCAAGAGAAGCTGTTTTGTAGGGCATGGACAGCGCCGCGAAATCCTCATGTTGTGTCCGTGTGTAGGATGCTTTTAGCCGCATCATGGGGACCGAAACCATCTCGCCGGATGCGGTTTGAAACGGTTTCGGCTGCGTCTTTTTCTTGTCAAATTGGGTGGCCCAAATCCCCTTGAAATAGACCGCGTTGAGCAACACGCAGACCGAGTTGGCGGAGAGCTTCTCGAGAATCCTCTCTATCTTGCCCTTTGTCTTTTTGGCCACCCACTGATTGATCGGGCCCACATCGGGCGCATCGAAAACTTCCGCTTGGTATTTCGATTTCAGCAGCTCCTTGTAATCGCGATGCACCAACGCGCTGTCTGTCGTCAGACACAACCCATTGGCGATCGAGAGCACCTCGCCGGACGCTCCCTGAAAGCGGTTCATCTTCTCCAGAAGCTT
The DNA here is from genome assembly GCA_964524715.1 of uncultured Verrucomicrobiota bacterium. Classification (GTDB taxonomy): domain Bacteria; phylum Verrucomicrobiota; class Verrucomicrobiia; order CAIQCK01; family CAIQCK01; genus CAIQCK01. Next base: position 10,022 of record CAZGGF010000457.1, read on the forward strand.
CTGGTTTGCCGTGTCCATGCTCTCCCGTGACAGCGTCTGGTTGAGCACCGCCTTCATCTCCGTTTCCGTGCCGCCACGCGCCCCTGAGAGTGCCATGGCCATGGCCGTCCCGACGCTGTAGGGTGAAATCACGATGTTCTTTGCGTTCTTGCCGGCCAGATTCTGATAAAGCCGCAGCGCCGTCTCGTTATAGGACCTGATGACGGCTTTCTCATCGGACTGAGTCCCGGTTTCTGCGCGACACGGGAGGTCGAGGAGGGGTATCAGCGCGAGCATCGCTGCTCCGATTGTCATGAAACCTGGCATTCTTCTCATATGTGCTTTCCAACGAACAAAGAGCATGTGCCACAGGCTCGGACCTGTTCTGTTGCACACGCCTGATATTGACGTCAAAAAACCGTGGTTCGGCGCTTATCGCCGCCGCATCAACGTTGCGTACCCCAGCGGCGGTTTGGGCAGGGTTGCCGTGTCAAAGCGGCATTCACGAATCCACTCGATGTCAAAACGGCCGCTGAAAGCCCCTCGGATCTCCTCCTCGCTGAGCGTCGGGGGACCGGGATCGAGCGGTTCCTTTGCGTTGCCGCAGAGCAGGAAGTAAACACTGCCGGGTTGCGTCACTCTCGTGATCTGTGCGACGAACGCGTGGCGCTGGTCTTTCGCCAGCGTGTGAAAACAACCGATGTCTGACACAAACTCAAACGGCCCGCCCAGATCGGGCAGCGCGAGCACGCTGGCGCAGATGAAGTTGGCGGTGACACCTGCCGTTTGGGCCTTTGCCAATGCCCGTTGAATTGCGACTTCAGACAAATCCACGCCGGTCGCATCGAAGCCTTGCTGCGCGAGGAAAACCACATTGGTGCCAGTGCCACAGCCGAGGTCGAGGGCGCGGCATGGTTTCACCGCGCCGCTTTCGAGCAGCAACCGCAATTGCGTGCACGGCTTGCCCGTATCCCACGGCGGCGCCTGTGGGTCACGGTAGGTCTGATTCCAATCACGCTCAATCATCGGTAAAACGGCTCAGCGCCAGAATTCCCTCGGATCACTGATCTTGCCGGTGAGGGCGCTGGCAGCAACCGTTGCGGGGCTGGCGAGGAACACCTGACTCTCGCGGTTGCCCATGCGGCCTGGGAAATTGCGGTTGGTGGCGCTGATGCACTTCATCGGCGAATTGACGCGGCCGAAGGTATCTTCCGGCCCGCCGAGGCAGGCGGCGCAACCGGCGTTTTCCGTCATGCGCACACCGGCGTCCACAAGGATTTCCCACACGGATTTTCCGTCAAGCTTCACCGTGCGCAGATCCTGCATCACCTGCGTCGTCGCCGGCACGCCGC
>CAZGGF010000458.1:0-3420 GCA_964524715.1 uncultured Verrucomicrobiota bacterium
CGGGCGCGCCGTTCATCCGGCCGATGATGTTATAGACCTGCGTGCCCAATTCGATCCGCGCAACGTCCTTCAGGCGCACGATGGAACCGTCGGACTTGGCGCGTATGACCACCTGGCCGAATTCCTCCTCGCTCACAAGCCGGCCCTGCGAGCGGACGGCATAGGTGAATTCCTGGCCGGCCGGCGCCGGTTCCGCGCCAATCTGGCCGGAGGGGTTGACGGTGTTCTGTGCGTTGAGCGCGTCGTTGATGTCGCTGACGGTCACGCCGAGCTTGGCGAGCTGGTCGGGCAGCAGCCAGATGCGCATTGCATACTGGCCGGCGCCGAAGATCTGCACCTGGCCGACGCCCGGCAGGCGCGAGAGCGGGTCGTTGATGTTGATGTAAGCGTAGTTGGCGAGGAACGTCGCGTCGTGAGTGCGCTTGGGCGAGAAAAGCGTGATGAGCATCAACGGACTGCTGAGCGACTTGGGGTTGGTGATGCCGTAGCGCAACACACTCTGAGGCAACTGCGTCTGCGCCTGCTGCTGCCGCATCTGCGTGAGCACCTGATCCACGTTGGGATCGGTGGCCACGTCGAACGCCACGCGCAACGTCATCTGGCCGTTGTTGGCGTTGACGGAATACATGTAGAGCATGTTGTCCACGCCGTTGATCTGTTGCTCCAGCGGCGTGGCAACCGACTCTTCCACCGTCAGGGCGTCCGCGCCGAGGAACGTCGTCTGCACCTGGATCTCCGGCGGGACGATGCTCGGAAATTGCGCGACCGGCAGGCCGAGCATGGCCACCAAGCCGACGATGACCATGATGATCGAAATCACCATGGCCACGATCGGCCGATTGATGAAAAACTTGGGCACGATGGCCTACTTGTGTTGGGGTTTGGAGGCAGGAGTCGGCGGGACCGTCGGCGCAGGCTCCGGAGAAGGCTGGCTGGTGCTCGGTGCGACAAACGGCTTGGCGACCACGGTCATTCCGTCGCGCGCCTTTTGTACGCCTTCCACGACCACCATCTCGCCAGCTTTGAGACCCTCCTCAATCATCCAGTCCGAACCATACCGTTCGCCGACCTTCACAGGCCGGATGGAAACCTTGCCATCAGCCCCCACGACGGCCACCTGATACTTGCCCTGCAACTCGTTCACGGCACGCTGCGGAACCACCAAAGCGTTGGGCACCGTGAAGATCAATGCCTTCACGCGCACAAACAACCCCGGGCGCAACATCATTTCCGGGTTCGGGACGTGCGCCGTGAGGTGAATCGTGCCCGTCTTGTCGTCCACCTGCCGGTCCACCGCGTTGATGCGGCCTTTGTGCGGATACGTGCTGCCGTCGGACAGAAGCAATGTAAGCTCCGGTCCCGGTCCGCCCTTTCCCCAACCGCTGACTTTGGGCTGCTTGACCGCACGCAGGTATTCCTGCTCACTCAGGAAGAAATGCACCCGGATGGGGTCCACGATGGAAACCGTGGTCAGTTCGCCGCTGGCGGGCGATATCAAGTCGCCGATGCCCACCTTCGAAATGCCGACGATGCCATGGATGGGAGATGCGATCCGGGTGAAGTTCAGGTTCAACTGCGCCTGTTCAACAGCCGCCTTGCAGGCCTGCACCTGTGCCTTCGCCGCCAGATCGGCCTGAATGGCATCGTCCAGTTCTTGCTGGCTGATGGCCTGTTCCTTCGCCAGTGGCGTGTAGCGCTTTACGTCCAGTTGTGTCTTGCCCAGTTGTGCTTCCGCTTGGGCGAGTGTTCCTTTGGCCTGATCCAAGGCCGCCTCAAACGTCCGGGGATCCAGCCTGAATAGGAGGTCGTCTTTTTTGACCAGCCGGCCTTCCTCGTAATTCTGGCTGAGCAGATAACCCGTCACCTGCGCACGAATGGTGGCGTTGGTAATGCCGTCCGTCGAACCCACCCACTCCCGGTAAATCGGCACATCCTTGACCGCCGCGGGCAACACCAACACTTCGGTGGGGCCCGGCGGCGGGATCTTCGGTTTACAACCAGAGCAGACGCCCGCCAGCAGGCCGGTAATAGCCAGAAGCGATACAACCATCTGCCGCGACGGGAGATGAACGGACAGTGGTTTCATCTTGCACTTCCTTTTCTGCACCCACCTGGCTCGGGACTGCAAGTTATTCGCGACTCAGCGTCCACGTTTTGTCAGGATCGTAACTCGTGATGCTCTTGACCGACGACGCGGTCTTTGGACCCAGGTCTTTTTGATAGACGCGGCCCTGTTGGTTGATGACGAAAGTCATGATGCCAGACCGGCCGTATTCCGCCGGCCAGGCCAGCAAGGCAAAACCGCCAATCATGTTGCCGTTGATGATGTAGTCATACTTGCCACCCGGGACATGTGAGCCCTGGCGGGTGAGGATCTTGAAGAAGTAGCCGTTGAAAGACTGCGGCGTATTGCTCCCGTCGTTCGACTTCATCCCGTAGCCATGGGCTTGGGCTTCAGCCACGAGGGGACCCAACGGGCTTACCTCTTTGTCAACGAGCGGAGACCAGTAGAGGCCATCTTTCTTGCCGGGGGTGCTGCGGAGGCGCTGGGCATACTCCAGAACCTCGTCATCGTCACGATCCCGGCTGGCATATTCGCGCTGGGCCTCGACGTAAGCACGCATGACCCCAAGCGCCAGCAGTTCATTGCGGCCAATACGGCGATTCAGCAACTCTTCTTTGCCGGCTTGGACGTCGAACTGCCACTGACCGTTGACCTTCACCACCGGGATTGGGAAGGGCCAGAAAACCTTTCCCACTTCCAACACGCACTGCGTCTCAGACCGGCGCACAATGCGGCAGCCCTGCTTGATCGCGTCTGCGAACGCCGTGAGTTCGTTTGCAGCCTGCACGGGATCGTTGTTTTTGATGTCCGCCCCGGCCGGCCCGAAGATGGCGCGGAGGGCATCCATGTCCTTCGCGTTCACGGCGGCTGTCAACGCAGTCACCGCTTCTTCGGGCGTACTGAAGCTCTTGGCCGTCTCGGCTGCCTGAAGAACAGGCACGACAGCCAATGCCAACGCCACGATCAGCATCGAGGAGATTGTTTGAGGAGTTTTCATGTTAGGTTGAAAGTTAAGTGTTTCAGTGCTTCCTACCGGTGTCCTCCTCTGAAGCCACCTCCGCCGCTGTGCGAGCCGCCGGAAAATCCGCTGCCGAACCCACCACCACCACCGAATCCGCCACGACTGGAGGAACCGCGGTTGCTGTAATCATGGGTGGCAGATCCGCTGTCCATTCCACCAAACGCGCTGCCGTGCGAATAACCCGACGACGAGGAAGGCCGGGCATAGGAAGACTGGCCCGAGTAAGATTGGCCCGAGGTCGTCGGACGCGCGTACCCCGACCCCGACTGATATTGCCCGCCTCGGTGTATCCGCTGGAAATCGTCGAAGCGGCCCGCTTCGTGAAGGACCCAAA
>CAZGGF010000459.1:0-7404 GCA_964524715.1 uncultured Verrucomicrobiota bacterium
GGATCTTCCACACGCACGCGAAGGATTGCCTGGTGGATGTTCAGAAGCGGAGCTATGTGGGCGTGCTCGGCAATGGCTGGTGGCGGTATGTGATTCCCGGCTACGGCGACATCCAGTGGGGCGAATACATCAGCCTGCTGCGCGATGTCGGCTACAAGGGCGTGCTCAGCATCGAGCATGAGGACCGGACCTTCGGTCCTGAGGAAGGTTTCCGTCACGGCGCGCGTTATCTGAACCAGTTCTGCTAGACCGTCGCCAGCGACTTTGTGGTTCGAATCGGGCGGATTCTGCTCTTGTGCAGGATGAATGGATCACTATGCTGCCAGCATAGTTCGAGCCAATCCCGAAGCCATGAAAACCAAGCGCACAGTGTTGGCCATCCTGCCGGTGATGTTGCTCATTCTCCAACAGTCGGCCGTTTCGGCATCACCAGAAATCCGAAGCCTGAACCGGCTGCCGACGGGGCTGCCAGCGATGGAGCAGAGCGCGCGGGATTTGCCCGTGATCGCGCAGGCCGATGTGGTGGTGGCCGGCGGCGGGCTTGCCGGCGTCAGTGCGGCGCTGCGCGCGGCGCGAGAGGGGCGTTCGGTGATTCTGGTCGAGGAGCGGAACTGTCTGGCACACGAGGCGACAGTGGCGTGGGATTGTGCGTTGGGCGAAATAGGGCCGGTGACTTCAGGTTTGCTCGACACCCTTAAGAAAGGGGGTGTCGTCAAAGGCGGCATGTTGAATCCACAGAAGCTCAAAACCGTGATTCACCAGACAGTGGCTGCCCAGCCGCAGATCCGTGTCCTGTTCTTTTCGCTGCCGGCGGGCGTGGTTATGGAGGGCAATCGCGTCTGCGGATTGGTGATCGTCAACCACGCCGGCAGGCAGATCGTTTCCTGCCGTGCTGTGGTGGATGCCACGGAGCAGTCGCACATTGCAGCGGCTGCGGGCGCGAAATTCGACGGGAACAAGTGCAATGAGCGAATCATCAAACGACTGGCGATGATCTCTCCGAAACCGGAGTCGGAGATGGCGCGTTCGGTGGTGGCCGCTGGCGGTTTGAAGAACTGCTCGGTGACGGTTGGCCCGCAATACGTCGAGATTGGCTGGAAGATGCCCGCCACGGACGACATCGCGGCCGATTGGTCACGAGGTCAGGCCGCCACGTTGAGAATCCTCTTCGCATTGCGCGACGCGATGACCAAGAGCGGGATAGTCATCAAAGAGTTTGCGGTCAGCCCTGAAATAACGATGAACGACGAGCGGCGCGTGTGCTGCCGGGCTGCTGAGGGTGATGTTGCTTGTGTGCCGGAAGACATCGAGGGATTGGTGATGGCAACACCTGCTCCGGTGCGGACGGGTGCTGCGGCATTGCTGAGTGTCGGCGAGACAGCCGGGAAGATTGCCGCCGAGAGCGCACAGAAGGAAAAGGGTCCGGATCAGACATCAGAACCGGCCGTGTCATCGGCAGGTGACGCCACGCGGCCGCAAATCAAAGAGTTGTTGGCCGGGCCGGAATCGGGGGTGCGCTATCGCCGGTTGCATCAGGACGCGCAGCGACTGCCGGTGGCGATGCAATGTGACGTGATTGTGGTGGGTGGCGGCACGTCGGGCGCGTTTGCCGCCATGGCGGCAGCCCGGCAGAAGGCCAAGGTGGTCTTGGTGGAAGTGCTGCCAAACCTCGGCGGCACCAGCAGCAACCGCGTCAATGCTTACTACTGGGGTGTGCCTTGGAAGAGCGCGTTGTCGGAAGACGTGGATGAAGGCATCTCCACGCGACAGAACACAGGGCCAGGCGGTCTGGAGAAGGTCTCGTTTTCGGGCGAGGAAAAGAAGCGCGCGTTGCAGGAACTGGCGCTGAAGGCCGGCGTGCAGATTCTCTATCGCAGTTTCGGAGCCGGTGTTGTTGTCGAAGGCGACCGCATCATCGGGGTGGTGGTCGAGAACGCCTCTGGCCGGCAGGTGGTTCTGTCGAAGACAGTTGTGGATGCCACGGGGCACGCCGATCTTGCGGCGGCCGCTGGCGCGGCATTTGAGAAGGGCCGGCCCAAGGATGGTTTCCTACACGAGGCCGAGCACGGCCCGCTGAGGGATTCCACAGATGCCGAGGACCTCTCGAAATACTATCTGAAGCAACCGTCCTACGCGCTCAGCCTCAACATTCGCGAGAGCCGCCGCATTTGCGGTGACTATACGCTGACCTTTGATGACGTGATCCATGGTCGACGTTTCCCTGACGTGGTGACCCGCTGGCGCTCCAACTACGACAGCCATTTCCCTCATTCGGCCAACCAGGATGATCAGGCGCAGGATTGGATCGCGATCTTCGGCTTGTTCCGTAAACCCATCCTTGGCGATATCCCTTACCGCTGTCTGTTGCCGAAGGGCTTGGAGAATATTCTCGTCGTGGGCAAGGCATACTCCGCAACCCACGACGCGTTGATCGGCGCCCGCATGCAACGCGATCTCCAGCACCTCGGCGAAGCCGCCGGTGCGGCGGCTGTCATGGCATGCCGTGCCGGAGTCCCGCCACGCCAGCTCCCGATGTCGAGCCTGCAATCAGAACTGGTCCGGCTCCGCGTCCTGCGAACTGAAGACCTCGCTGAAACGCAGGCCACACTCCCGGACGTTGCGGCGTTGGCGGCGCGTCTGGGCACGAAACAAGCGCTCGATGCGATGGTGGAGCTTTACCTCGCCGGCGACCGCTCGGTTCCTGCGCTGAAGCCAATTCTCAACGCCAACGATGCCGCCGCGCGTACGGAAGCGGCGCTGGTGCTCGGGATGCTGCGCCAGCGTGAGTCGATTCCGGCACTGTTGGACGTGCTTGCCCGGCGCGACTCGCGGAGATTCACATTCACGTTGCCGAATGCTTCCAGCCGTCCATCCGTACCAGCGTTCCACGCAGCAGTGATCTTGCTGGGCCGGATGCAGGTCAGGGAAGCCGCCGGGCCGATCGCCGGCTTGTTGCGCGACCCGAAGCAATGTCCGCCCGAACTGGCGTCGTTTGCCATCACCGCTCTCGCGAAGATCGGCGACCGCGCCGCTGTTGACGCCATCAAACCGTATTTGGATACCAGCGAGCCGACCGAGTTAAGGAATGAGAACAACGGCTTCGAGCGTCACTGGGGCATCCGCACCAACGCTGCGCGCGCGCTGGCGAAGCTGGGCGATGAGTCAGGTGTCCCGATGCTCATCGGGCTGCTCGATGCTGATCAAGTATTGCTGCGAAATCACGCCCAACAGTTGCTGGAGGAGATCAGCGGTTGTTCATTCGGCAAAGACCGGAAGGCATGGAAGAAATGGTGGAAGAAGCGGGCGCAAGGCCCCAAACCGGTGAAGTAGCGTGATCTGCCGCGGCGGCCATCCTCCGATTCTTCTCACTTGGAATCTATCTGAAGCGCGAAGGTTTGAGCGGGCGCAACATTCTTCTCCCAGACCCTGTGGTAGGCGATTTTCAGCGCCGTCTGACCCTTTCCAACAATCCTGAACGTGTAGTGTTGCACACCACCGGAGCCGACCAATTGCGGTTTGTTGGGAGTGTACTGGGAACCGTCGGGTTGAACTATGTTCTTGTCGCAATCGACGATGTTCCACGAGTAGCCAGTCGTGTAGTTGCCTTTCAGATCGATGTCGAATATGGCCCCGGGTGATGTCACGAACGTCCTGCCCGAATCGGTCTCTGTGAAACTTCCACTGTTCTTGCTGTCCGTTGCGGAGCACGCCGAGAAAAACGCCGCCAGCCCCGCCGCGAGCACCACGATCATGATTTTTCTGTTCATATGCAATGTCCTCTCGATTGTTTTCACGAGTCGCGCTCTGCCACAGAGACGCAGTTGCATGGTTGCATCAAGCGCAACAAACACGAACGCGATCGCGAAGGTAATATTCTCAAGATGGAAGAGCGATGTGCCGATTTAACAAGTATGAGTCCGAATATGATGTCAAACAAATGGTGGCGAGTTGCCGCCTACATCTGCTGTGTCGGCCTTTGCCTTTATCAGGGGAAGATTTCCCGCCTCGGCTTTTTCCTCATTGGCATTCAACGCCAACTGTAGATCAAGCCGCGCCCGCAAATCTCCGGTCCAACCAGCAATTGTAGTCAGCACTCCCTAACGGTGTTATTTTTCGCCGCCAAAGCGCAGAGGCACGAGTCCTCGGCGGGTTATGACGCCTGCGTCAACTCACGAGTGACGAGCCGTCTCCTTCGCCGCGCGGCCGTAAACCTCCGTTATCTCGCCAAGCCGGTCCAGTGCCGCGCCGGTCAATTGACGCTCGGCGAAACGCCAGCGCCACCAGCCGGAAGACTGGCCCGGAAAGTTCATTCGCGCCTCCGTGCCGAGGTTCAGCACGTCCTGCAACGGCGCGATGGTGAGATCGGCCACTGACGACCATGCCAGACGCATCAGTTCCCAACTGACGTTGTGGCCGTCGCACTTTTGTCCCACGTAGCGGCGCAGCAACGCGCGTTCCTTTCGCGACGCCGTGGCGAACCAGCCGCGCGTCGTATCGTTATCGTGTGTGCCCGTATAGACGATCGTGTTGCGTTCGTAGTTGTGCGGCAGAAACCGGTTCTCGACCGCACCGCCGAACGCGAACTGGAGAATCCTCATGCCGGGGAAGTTGAAGCGTGTGCGCAGCGCATCGACCGCAGGCGTGATGACACCAAGGTCCTCGGCGATGATCGGCAACGAGTCCAGTGTCCTGCGCAGCTTGTCGAACAAATCCGCGCCCGGCCCTTTCACCCAACGACCGCGCTGCGCCGTGGCATCGCCACCGGGCACCTGCCACGCCGCCTCGAAGCCGCGAAAATGATCCACGCGCACCACGTCCACCATCTGAAGCGTCGCCCGCACCCGGGCGATCCACCAGGCATAGCCGGTGCGCTTCATTGCTTTCCAATCATAATGGGGATTACCCCAAAGCTGGCCCGTTTTGCTGAAGTAGTCCGGCGGTACGCCCGCGACCACCTTCGGCCGGCGCCGCTCGTCGAGCAGGAATTCCCCCGGCCGGCTCCAGACGTCGGCGGAATCAGCGGAAACGAAGATCGGGATGTCGCCAATCAGCTTTACACCATGGGCGTTGGCGTAGGACTTCAACGCGCGCCACTGGCGGAAGAACAAAAACTGGCGGAACTCATGCTGGCGGACGGCTTCTCCAAGCGACTTCGCCACCCGCGCAAGCGCCCCCGGCCTGCGTTCGACCAGTTCCGGTTCCCATTCGAACCAACTCGCGCTAGCGTGCGCCTCCTTCAGTGCCATGAAGAGAGCAAAGTCTTTCAACCAGCTTCTTTCCTCCACACAAAACTTCTCAAACTCCCGCTTCAACCTCCGCGCCGCGCCGCGCTTGAAGTTTCCCCATGCCCGCACCAGCAGCCCGGTTTTGAATGGGATCACTTTGCCGAAATCCACGCGTCGCGCATCGAAAGACCGCCCTGCAATATCGCGGCGGCGCAACAAGCCGTCCTCCACAAGATCGTCCGGGCTGATGAGGTTCGGGTTGCCGGCAAACGTGGACAGACACTGATAGGGCGAGTCGGCATAACCGGTTGGCGACAGCGGCAGCATTTGCCACCACTGTTGTCTCGCGCGCGCGAGCGCATCCACCCAGGCGCGCGCCGCCGGGCCGAGATCGCCGATGCCGCAAGAGCCGGGCAGCGAGGTCGGATGCAAAAGCACACCCGCCGAGCGGGATTGAAATGGAGTTGGATTCACCTTCGTCATGCTTGTCCCAAGTTTTCCAAGGCACGCAAAGTAGGCTGCGCGTCGGGCCAAGGCAATGCAAAAGCGGCAATGCCAACCGCTCCGCAACTCAACCTATGACCCGGAAGTTGATATCGCGGACGCGACGGGCACCGAACCGCTTCTGCAACCGCGCCAGGATGTCGCGCTTCAACGACCCGCGCAGTTCCTGATGGATCGCGGGGTTCGTTATGCCGACAGTGAGCACGCCGTAGCGCAGCCCATGCGGGATGGAATGCTTCGCCAGCACCGGCCCGACAAGCTCCGACCACGCCGCGGACACCTCCGCCTCGTTGAGTTGCTCGCCCAGCTTCAACTGCCCAAGCGCGGCCGTCACGAGTTGGCGCGCAGACTGAGCCGTGTCGGCCGTCAACGATGCCAGATCACTCGGCACCGTCGGCCGCCACGCGCGTAGCGCGCGCTCGACGCTTCCTTCTTGGCGTGGGCGTTTCATTGCATCGCGTGTTTAGCAACTGGCAGCAGCCGCGACAACCGCATAATCGACGGGCGCGCCGAAAACCTTGACCACTCGCGGCGGCGGCTGCAAAGTGGCCATCGTCGGCGCGGGACATGCACAAGCGCGTGGTCGTGGATGCAGCAGAAGGAGATCAATGAGAGTTTTCGTTGCCCTGTTCACACTCATCCCCCTGATTTTCATGGGTGTTGGCATCGGCGGCGTTTGGAATCAGCATTGGAAGATCACCCATTATCTGCCCGTGCGGGCAACGGTGACCTCCGCCGAGGTCCAGTCCCACACTTCACACGACAGCGACGGCGGCACGAGCACCTCCTACAGTCCGGAGGTGAGATACACCTACGAGGTGTCCGGTCGCACCTATGCCAGCAGGAGCACCTTGCCGTTGGACATCAGCGCAAGCCGTTCATGGGCGAAAGAGATTGTCGGACGCTATCGGCCTGGACGGACCGCGGAGGCATTCTACAACCCGGCGGATCCGTCGGACGCGTTTCTGGTTAAACAATACAGTTTCTTCCCATACTTCTTCGTTCTGTTCCCCCTGATCTTTCTGGCGGTTGCGGCGGGTGTCGGGTTTGGCATGCGGAGGCGAACCATCCTGCCACCGGTGGCGCAATCGGATGGTTGGTTCGAGGTCAGGCCATCGAGCAGCGTAACGATGCGCGGGCAGCGGTGGCTGATCGTCGCGTGCGTGTGGCTGGGAGTCTGCACGCTGATCTGCGGCCATTACTTCGTCGTGGCAACGCGGCCTTATGAGATGTTTGCGATTGTCGCCAGCCTCGTCTATGGCGCCATCGGTTGCGTGCCGTTGGGAACAGCAGTCTACTTCGCCGTCCTGAGCCGTCAGGTCGCAGATGCGCGGCTTTTCGCTAACACGCCGCGTTTTGTGCTGGGTGAAGACATGGCCGTGCTGGTTCGATTGCCGATACTCGCGGAGCTGGAGGTCAAGGAAATGACCGTCAGCCTCGTTTGTCAGGAGACCTATGAGACTCGGTCTGTCAACAAGAGAAGCATCGGCACGCGGGATTGTCTCCGCGACGGCGCTGTCGTCATGCAGAACCAACGCGCACGATCCCGTGAAACACTGTCGGCGACGCGCGAACTGCGGCTCCCCACGAACCAGCAGCCGAGCACGTGGCCTGGCGAGAAAGGCTATCCGCGATTCGATTGGCTGATCGAGGTGAAAGCCGATATTCCCCATGG
>CAZGGF010000460.1:0-9557 GCA_964524715.1 uncultured Verrucomicrobiota bacterium
AACGGCACGCAGGTTGGCGACGCGGGGCTGGCGCATCTGAAGGGGATGACGCAGTTGGAACTGCTGATCCTTTTGAGCACGAAAGTCAGTGACGCGGGGCTGGCGCATCTGAAGGGGATGACGCAGTTGGAGACGCTCGACCTCAGAGACTCGAAGGTGACGAAGGCGGGAGTGGATGGGCTTCAGAAGCAGCTGCCGAAGTGCAAGATTCACTGGGAGCCCCTCTAAACGCCCGTCGGCGGATGAGGGGCGGGGGAATGAGGTCGAAGATCGCGATTGAGACGGCGAACAGATAGTGGACACCGCATCAGGAACGTGGCCAGCCGGATTCCCTCCGTCCCCGGTGAGAGGTGCTCTATGGACGGGCATCAAGGACGACATCTTGAAATCGACTTGGGCGGTTTTTTCCTGTTCACTCGCGCGAGCGCAGACACGATGGAATCCAAGGCGGAGAACGTAACACGATGAAAACTCAACTTCTCACCGCCCGGCTTTTGGCGTCGTCATGAAAAATCGATGGCATCTGATGTTGGTCGTCCTGGCGGCTTGCAGTGGGTGTTTGGCTCTTGGTGGAGATGGGGACTTGCGCGAACAGATAAGGGGGATAAAGCAATCCGCTTTGACATCCCATGAAGTGGATCGGGGATATGTTGAGAAGCGGCTGCTCAATCTTCTTGGCGATGATCCGGATTCCGAGAGTCGTGCGATTGTTTATGCGGCAATCGCCAGCCTATACGGCGCGGATGGGGACAACCCCGATGAAAAAGCCGTCCACTATGCGCGCGAGGCGCTCAAGAACCGGATCGGCGTTATTGATGCCTGCGAAATGTATTTGTGCTTGGGCAGGGCCGCGGAGTCCCGTGCGCGCCGAAGTGGAGCCGCGTTGACGGCTGCGGAGATCGACAATCAGGCCAGGCCCTGTATCCAGGGTCTCGCCTTTGTGTTGGATCATCTTCGCATTGACAAGCGCCTCCCGCCGCCGGGAGTCATGAAATATGACATTCCTCCGGGCAGTCCTCGATACGAGGAAATTGTGCGCCAGCATGAGAAGGAGATGGCAATCCACGAAGACGTGACGCAACAAAATGGCCTGCTGGGCTTCCGGGATAACTTCGTTAGCCGGGTGCGGCATCTCTATCCCCGATTGCAGCTCGACGATTCTGCTCTTGAGCGCGTCGTTTCCGATGCCCTGAGCGACACAACCCGCCGGCAAAGGGTTCTTCGGTTTCTTCTTCGTGATACGGACGCGCGATTCCCACCCAGAGTGAAATAACCGGAGCGGTTGATGTTCCTCAGACCATTTCTGCTCAAAACGCGAGCGACCTCATCAACGAAATCAACAGGCGAAACGCCGGCCAAACGCAACAAGACAAACCGACATCCTGAATCCGCAGCCGGAGAATGGCTTCGCAGTCGGACGCGGTGGAAATAATCGACCGGGTATCGGAGGCTTGACGCTGGAGGTCTATTACCACTTGCTGCCGACGTTCATGTGAACCTCTTGCGGATTCACGAAACGATGGTCTGTCATGGACACGCACGTCATGATAGGCTTCTTCAGAAGATGATTATGAAACTCGCCAGAATTCTGCTTTTGCCCTGCCTGATTGTGATGATGGAAAGAGCCCTGTTGGCGCAGCCGCCCTTGAGAGTGTTGTTCATCGGCAACAGCCAGATGTCGTGTTACGACCTGCCCCAGATGATCAAGGTCATGTCCGAGTCCGCGCCCGCGGGCAATCCGCGCGTGGAAATCGGACGGGCACTGCTCGGGGGGAAAGGGTTGAAAGGATACTGGGAAGCAGGTGAGGGGCAAGGATCGCCGCGCGCCATGATCGCGGCGGGGAAATGGGACTATGTTGTCATTCAGGAAATCTTCAATGCCAACGAACTGGTTTTTCAGGACTATGCGGCGAGGTTCGACGGGGAGATAAGGAAAGCCGGATCGAAGATGATCCTGTTCGCAACCGCCAATGTGACCCAATACTACTCCGCCTCGTATCACTATCCCGGGTCATTCAAGAAACTGAACGACATGCAGATGTCGTTCGGAAAGAAAGCAGGGATTCCTGTCGCGGCCGCCGGCTATGCTTGGATGAAGTATTGGGGGCCCAATCCGTCGGAGGAAAAGATGCTCGATCTCTACCATAAGGACAAGGGGCATCCCGGTCCCAAAGGCACCTACATTTATGCCTGTCTTCTCTATGCGGCCATCACCGGAAAGACGCCGGAGGGACTGGCGTGCGAGTTCAAAAATATCCGTGGCGGGATCACCCTGACCAAGGAAGAAGCGGCGAAGATGCAGAAGGCCGCCTGGGCACAGCACCAGGAGAGCCTCAAGTAAAATTGAGCGCCGCGTGATGGGGCGGTTTCAAGCTCGCTGCAAGTGGGGAATGCCGGTTAAAGTCACTCCGTATGGAACCTTTGCCTCCGATTCGATCTGTTGCGATGAGTATCCTCACCCGAGTGCGCCGATGCCTTGTCCCGCTGGTGGCTTTCACGGCTGCGTGTGTAACGGCGTGGGGAGCCGAGGCCGGGCTTTCGTCCAAACCCGCTCAGGGCGCCCAGTATGGCGTGAGATGGAAACTCATTGAAGACGAGGCCGTGGATTACCATTTACCGTGCGAGCGGATCGAAGACGCCGCTGGCTTGTCGGCCAAGGCGTTTGATCGGATTTTTCCCTGGTCAGATATTCGCCCCTGCAAGATCGTCAAGCGTCCTGATGGCTCCACCAAGATCAGCTGCAGCGGGGATCCCGAATTCGCTTCGAGTTCCGTCGCTGGGAATATCATGGTGGAGATCCCCAAGCATTACACCCGGCGGTATGTCAGCGGAGGGTACGAATACCGGTTGATTTCAGCCGAAGCACTGCCTGGGTTTTATGTGGATCCCGCGTTTGTCGAAAACGGCCGTGAACTCGACCGCATCTATGTGGGCGCTTACGAGGCGCATGTCACGGCGGATGGCAAAATGGAGTCCGTGGCCGGCGTTTACCCGACGGCTGATAAAACGAGAGTGGAATACAGGAAATACGCAAAAGCCAATGGGACCGGATTCGGCACGTTCGACATCCGCACCCTGTTGCTGATTCAGAATCTTTTTCTTGTGGAGCATGCAGATCGAAACTCGCAGCGCGCCTTGGGGAACGGTTGGGGGAAAATACTTCAACCGGCCAGGACGCACAGATGCGTTCGGGAAGAGAAGGGCGCCAACAGGCTGATCACAAAACCTCGGTCGACAAAAGCGGTGGCAACGGTCGACAATGGATTGTTCATCGGTTGCGCCATTCAGATCACGAGCTACGAGAAACCCGGCCAAGTATACCGCACGTACAGGACGCTGACCGGCATCAAGCGCGATGTCCCCGAGGCAGGATTCGTGTCTTTCTATTTCGATGGAAGCCCCATTGATACCACCACGGATATGTGCCTGGGCGGTGCGGCACAGAAAACGGGATTGACTGATGTGATCGCCGGCCATTCGGGACACGGCGCGTTTCGCGGGAGCCCGCCCTATGACAATTACCGGTGTGCGGTCAAGTATCGGCACATGGAAAACCTGTGGGGCAATCTGTGGTGTTTCATCGATGGGTTGAATCTCTCCAAAGGACGCGCGTTCTTCTGCGAGAACATGGAGGATTATGAAAGCGGCGTGACGGAGAAGACGTATCATCCCACAGCCATCCGCCAGTTGCTGCAGGACGATAATGGGGACATCGGCGGAAGCCGGGAGATTCACTTCCTGAAGAATCTCGGATACGACCCGCGGCATCCCTGGCTGGCGCTCCCGCAGGACTACACCTATCAAGGCATTGCTTCGCGGGCGGACATGAGCACGTCGCTGCGGAACGGTAACTTCGGCGATTATTATTACCTGAGCGCGAATGCCACATGTTATGTGCATGGAGGCGGCTTTGATCATTACTGGAGATGCGGATTGTTTACCCTGCGAGGGTGGTCGACCGATTCGAGAAAGTGGTATTTGTATGGCTCGCGGCTCATCTTCAAGCCGTTGGATTCCCGTCCGCAGTCCCGGTAAACGCATCCTGTGGGCTGGCATCAGGGACCGCATCTTGAAATCGACTTGGACGGGGTTTTCCTGTTCACTTCCGTGAACGCAGGCATCATTAAATCCAAGGTGGAGAAAGTGACTGAATGAAGACTCGATTGACTCGTTGGCTGAACGTGGTGGTTGTGCTGGCGTTGTTTTCCTCCCTGTCGGTTCTGGGAACGGGAGCCGCGGCAGCGGACGGAGCGTTTGCCCGCAAACTCCAGCATCTTGTCGATGAGAACGTCATGGCGGGCGCGGTGATGCTGGTGGGGGACAAGGACAAGGTCTTTGCTGTCGAGGCGGTCGGCTACTCGGACCTCGCGGCCAAGACGCCCATGAAAACCGACGATCTGTTCTGGATCGCCTCGATGTCGAAGTCCATCACCGCCGCCGCGCTGTTGATCCTGGTGGATGATGGGAATGTGAAGCTCAACGACCCGGTGGAGAAGTTCATTCCCGAGTTTAAGACGTTGAAGGTGGCCAAGCCGGACAAGACCCTCGTACCTCCCAGCCATCCGATTACCGTGCGCGAGATCCTATGCCACACGAGCGGCATGCGGTTTCTCAACGCCAAGGACAAGAGCATCATTGATTCAGTGCCGCTGGCCGAGTCCATCAAGAACGACCTCCTCGAACCCCTCTTGTTCGATCCGGGTACCGGCTACAAGTATTCCAACGAGGGAATCGACACGGCGGGCAGGATTATTGAGATTGTGAGCGGAATGCCGTTTGAGAAGTTTTTGGAGGGGCGATTGTTCCGGCCTCTCGGAATGAAGGACACGACGTTCTTCCCTTCCACGGCTCAACTGAAACGGCTGGCCAAAAGCTACCGGATGAAGAAGGACAAGAGCGGGCTGGAGGATCTGCAAATCGCCTACCTCAAGTATCCGCTGGACGGGCCGGGACGTTATCCAGCGCCGGGCGGCGGCCTGTTCTCCACCGCGCATGACATTGCGTGTTTCTGCCAGATGCTGGCCAATGGCGGGACGTTCAGGGGCAGGGTTTATCTCTCGAAGGAATCCGTTCACGAGATGACGATCAAACAGACCGGTCCCTTGGTGAAGGACAACTATGGCTTGGGTGTGTCCGCGCAGGACGGGACTGTTTTTGGCCACGGCGGAGCCTACAAGACCAACATGACGGTGGATCATGGTCAGGTCCGGGTCTTTCTGGTGCAGCAGTCCGGCGCTTGGGCCAAGGGAAATCCGCACGGCGAATTCACTGCGGAAGCGAAGAGGATTTATCCGCCCGCTGGAGCGGTATCCGGCAGCGCGAAGTAGAACGTCGCGCGCTTCCTTGGCCCGGCTCATTTAGCGACGGTGACCCGAGTCCGCTGATACGGTCGGCGCAGTGTGCGTGATGGCTCGTGCGAATAGGGGTTGTGCTCCATCTGTCAGTCGGTTTCATCCCGTAGTTCGCGTAGGGGGTTTCCCTGATGCAAAAATCAGGAACCACCCCAATTTACCGATGCGCGGAGGTGCGTATGTTTCACACATGAACGTGCTAAAGATGTGGTTGAGAAAACAGATGCCCGACTTCGATATGTGTCGTGCGCGGGCCAGTGCTCCTGATTATCCCATATGCCTTTCGCGCGAATCCTATCGGTGTCCTTGTTCGCTTCCGTTTGGCATGGTCCGTTACTGCCGGCACCCGAAACGTACGCAGATCGTTGCCAGGACCATTACCCTGTGTGACGCCGCGTGGTAGGCGAACCGCTCAACATCAGACATCATAATCGGTGTCAGATCACAATATCAGACAGATGCGGTTGGGCAGTGAACGATGAAGGTTGACCGGACAAATCAGATTAGGTGGCGGCTGTTGGGTGGCTGCGAGGCGGGGCTGGTGGATCGCGGTCTCCGGGCGCGATTTCCTTTCGATCGCGGAAACGCGCCCGGAGGTCGCGTTCCACCTCGCAAGACGCGCCGTCCGCGCTCTCCCGCTTGCCTCCCGACTCGGGTGTTGACCGGATGAGGGGGTTGACCCATGATGAATTCTCGTTCGCCGTCGTATACGGTGTGTAACCAGCGTTCAACAAAGTTGACGGAGGCTGCGGCCCCCATCACTCCCGGATTTCCTCCGGCATCATAGAAAGCGACTATCGCATGACTCGTTCTACTTGCATCGCATCCCTGCTGCTGGGCGCCTGCCTGGCGTCGTCCGTCACCGCGCGTCCGCCGAATTACGACGAGTCGAAGGTCGCGCCCTACACGCTGCCCGATCCGCTCACGTTCGCGGATGGCACGAAGCTCACCTCGCCCAGCCAATGGCCCCAACGCCGCGCCGAGATCCTCTCCATCTTCGAGAATCAAATGTACGGCCTCATCCCGCCGCCTCCCGCCGTCATGCGGCTGGAGACGCTGGAGTCCAGCGACATCCTCGGCGGCCGGGCCTCGCGCAAGCAGCTCCGCATGTGGTTCCGCCCCGACAACACCGGGCCGAAGATCGACTGGATTCTCTTCATCCCGAAAAACGCGGCCGGCCGCGTCCCGGCCTACATCGGTTTCAACTACTACGGCAACCAGGAGATTGACGCCGATCCCGCCATCCGCCTCTGCGAAGGCTGGCTGCGCGACAACAAGAAACATTTCATCACGAATCATCGCGCCTCCGAAAAAAGCCGCGGGTTGAGTCCCGCGGACTGGCCGGTGGAGACGCTCATCACGCGCGGTTACGCGCTGGCCACCGCCTGCTACGGCGACATCGCCCCGGATGACAAGGACCTCTACACCAACGGCGTCCATGTTCTCTTCCCGCATTCCGTTCCCGGCGTCGGCAATAACACCACCGCCATCGCCGCCTGGGCCTGGGCGTTGATGCGCGGCATGGACATGCTGGAGCGTGAGCCCGCCATCGACACCAAGCGCGTGGCCGCCATCGGCTGTTCGCGCCTCGCCAAGACCGCGCTCCTGGCCGGTGCCAAGGACGACCGTTTCGCCGTCGTCATCCCCAACCAGACCGGCGGCGGCGGCGTGCCGCTGGCCAAGCGCGATTATGGCGAAAACGTCTCCACCCAGAACAAGATGTTCCCGTATTGGTTCTGCGGAAACTTCCGCCAATACAGCGACAACGAGGCCGCGATGCCGTTCGACCAGCACATGCTCCTGGCCGCCTGCGCTCCCCGCAAACTCTACGTCTCGGGATTTCCCGGCAAGTGGTTCGATCCCTACGGCGAATTCCTGAGCATGAAGGCCGCCGAGCCGGTCTGGAAATTCCTCGGTCATCCCGGCCTGCCCGCCACCGAATGGCCGCCGGAGATGACGCCCGTGGCCAGCACGCACCTCGCCTATCATCGCCGGCCCTTTGAACACGGCATCGCGCCCTACGACTGGCAATGTTACCTCGCGTTCCCCGACCGCGCGTTCGGCCAATCCATCGACTGGCAGCCCGAGCGCACCGACACCTGGCACGGTTTCACGCGCCATCACTTCAAGGTCAATGGCTGCGCCTGTTGGGTGGCCGTGCCCAGGAACCCGCGTCCCGGCAACCACTGGGTCTGGTGCACCGAATGGCCCGAGGCATTCACGCAACGCACCGGCACTGAGAAACTGTTGGAGGCGGGTTTCTACCACCTCTACATGGCCGTCGGCACCATGTCCCTCGGCAGTCCGCCCGCGCTGGCCAACATGGATGCGTTCTACCGGCACATCGTCCGCAAAGGCCTCAATCCCAAGGGGACATTCACCGGCGTGAGCCGGGGCGGACTCTACGCGTATCGATTCGCCGCCGCCCATCCCGAGCGGGTCATCTGCATCTACGGCGACGCGCCGGTCTGCGACTTCAAGAGCTGGCCGATGGGCGTCACCAAAGGCAAGCGCGACGAGAAAGGCGTCAAGACCCTCTTGGAACTCTACGGGTTCAAGAGCGAAGCCGAAGCCCTCGCCTACAAAGGCAATCCGATCGACAACCTCGAACCGATCGCCAAAGCGCGCATTCCCATCATCCATGTGATTGGAGACGTGGATCAGTCAGTTCCGCCGGAAGCGAACACGACGATACTCGAACAGCGATACAAGGCGTTGGGCGGCACGATCACCGTTTTCCACAAAGCCGACTGCGGCCATCACCCGCACGGTCTGGAGGATCCCACGCCCGTGGTGGACTTGATCAAGACCTACACGACCGCCTGGGACATCGAGAACTGCAAGTAGCGCGGAGCGGGAAGTGTGGAAAGTTAAGAGTTGAGAGTTAAGAGTTAAGAATTTGCGGAGAAGGGAAACGCGGAGCGCGGAAAGCGCGGAGCGAATCGTTGATGGCGCAGTCAGAACATGGGTAACACTTTTGGTTCAGAACATAGGTAACACATGTTCAGTTACAGGTTACACTCCTCGGGGGGCGTTTGCCCAGCTTCAAGGCCGCCCGATCGGGCGGCCTTGAAGCTGGCGGTGGTCGGGTCCAGATGTCCCAACAACAGTCGGCTGAACCACACTTCCCGCAGGCCATCCTCACGCGCACTCAGCTCCACCGACCAGCCGCCCACCGCCGTCGAGATCTGGACGGGTTGTCGCTCGTAGATGATATGTCCGCCGCGGCGGTTGACCCGCCGTGTTTCCATCCTCCCGTAGTCCAAGTCCTCCGGCGTGCCTTCATACCGCCGCGCCGAGGGCTGGTAGACCTCCGCCGGCACTCGCATCCCCAGCGCTTCATGCGGCCGCTCGTGGTTGTATTGCTCCCGCCAAAGATCAAACGCCGCCTGCTCGCGACCGATCCGGCCCGACTGCAACTCCCGCCGCACATCCCGATGCATCCGTTCATGCGCCCCGTTGTCTTGCGGACAGCCCGGCCGGCTCCGCTCCAGATCAATGCCCAGGGCCAGCCACCACGCCGAGAGCCGGCTCAGTCCCAGCAACCCGCGCGCGCTGGCAAACGGCGAACCGTTGTCGCTGCGAATGGCCCCGGGCAGCCCGTAGCGCTCGAATAACCGCTCAAAACAGGCCCGCACCGACTCCGTGTGCGAGCTCTCCAGCGCCCGCATCTCCAACAGCATCCGGCTGTATTCATCCCGCACCGTCAACGGCTCCACCCGCAACCCTTCCCGATCCTTCCACCAGCCCTTGAAATCCACCGTCCACACTTCGTTGGGCTGCTGCGCCTTCACGCCTTGGCTTAACCGCCCGCTCTCCGACACGCGTCGCACCCGTCGCGGCACCGTCAAGCCCGCCCGCTCCAGCACTCGCTTGAAACTGCTCTCACTCGGCAACTCCTCGCCGTCGTGTCGCCGCGCATAGAGCGCCTGAATCTTCCGCGGCCCCCAATGCGGATGGGCCTGCTTCAAGCGCACCATCTCGCACACCACCGCCTCCGCCAACTCTTGCGGATGCTTCCGCGGCCGCCGGCTCAACTCATTCATGCCGGCCAAGCCGCGCTGCAGCAATCGCTGCTGCCACTTGTAACCGGTCTTGGCACTGATGCCATACTGCCGGCACAGCTCGCGAAAGTTCTGCGTCCGTAGCGCCTTCAGCGCAAACTCCTTTCGTTGTTCCATAAGTCCACTCGTTTTCCAAGGCATG
>CAZGGF010000461.1:0-8483 GCA_964524715.1 uncultured Verrucomicrobiota bacterium
CGTGCGGACCGTCCTGTTGGTCGCTATAGACGAACGTGTTGTCGCCACGTCGCAAGCGGGGCAACGACAACGGCGCGGCCATCACGTCCGTCTCGATTTCGAGAGCGTTGAGCTTCGCGCCCCCGGACGGGACCGTCACGATGACTTCATAGTGATACTTCGCCGGCGCGCGATGCGGTTGGAGTGCATTGTCAATCGCCACGTTCGCCTTCACCGGTCCCCGCCCCGCGCCTTCCCAAACGCGCGTCACCTTCCCGCTGCCAAGGCACACGTCGAGCGCGAACTTGTCCTGCGTGTCGTGACCGACGAACTCCGCGCGCAACGTCCCGCCGCAAACAGCCCACGGCGTGTCCACGGTATACACGAGCGCGCCGGCCGCCGGGCTGCCGTCCAGCCGCGGCGCGTAGATGAACTTCGAGTTGCCATAGAACGGCGGCTCCTGGTCCCATTTCTCACTGTGGCAGGCGTATTTGCCGATGTTGTCCCAACGAAACACCACGCGCTCGCCGGGCCGCAATGTGTAGCGCATCTCGTGGCCGCGCAGAAAAAGCCGCGTGGCGCGGTCATCGTTGCCGAAAATCGCGGCGGAGCTTTCGCTGCCGTCCCAACCACCGAACTCAGGCCCGTAGTGGACCTCGCGCCTTACCAGATCGTGGTCGCGCGCGCAGGCATCGCCACTGACGGGCCGTTCGTACTCGCGGTCGAGGTAAAACACGCTCTCGTCTATGTCAATGAACTGGTGGCGGTCATCCACAACGGCCTCGCACATCATGTGGCCGTTCAGGCTCCGCACCTTTGGGTCGAGCGAGTATTTCGGTTTACCGAGGCCCGCGTGCTTGAACAGCGAGCAACCGCAATAGCCCATGTCGTCGCAGAGGTTCAGCCCGTAGGAATTGAAAACCTTCACCGGGTCGTGGAACTCGTTGTCGGGAAACAGCGGCAGGCAGTGATAGCGATTCTCGCGCGCGGCCTGCCAGATGAACAGCGCCCGTTCCTGGTCGTTGGTCGCGCCGCGCGTGAAGTCAGCCAACAGGCTCTCGTACGTGCTCCAGTCGCGAACACCGTTGGCGACGAGCTTCGGCCAGAAAACGGGCCGGTCGCCCGTGTTGGCGATGGTCAGCGAGACGTTCGGCTGGAACACGACGGCAAAGCCACCGTTGAAACGTGTATGGCTGTTCTCGTAATCAAGATTGCCGCCGAGCCGGATCGTGTATTCGTGGCGCGAGCCGCGGATGACCTCGACGTGACGCCTGGGTGTGGACGGAATTGTTGTGAGTTCGGCGAGTTCGTTCTTCGGATTCGTTGACGCAACCTCATACCGGCGGCCGTTCCTGCGCGGGTCGGAATTGTCCGGCGCAGACAAATAAAGGCTGTGGCGCGTCCAGTGCGAATACCGTCCGCCGCCCCTCTCGCGGATGTCCTTGTGCACCGCGCGCGCCGGGCCGAGCGGTTTACCGTCCTCGAACAGCAAGAGACCGGACTTGTTGCCCGTATCCTTGTCGCCCTCCTCGCCAAAGTCCATGCTGGCGATGTAGCAATGGCCATTCTCCGCATGGATGCACTTGGTGGGGATGGAATACCGCTTCGGCTGGTCACCGCGCGCTGCGCCGCCCGTCAGAGCAACCGCAACCATCAGGATGACAACCGTTGTTCTCATTCCGGCTCCGACCCGCCGCAGCAGTGGTCTTTTCTAGAAACGATACAGATCCAGCACGTTGGTGATTTCGCCTTCCTTGATCATCAGTTTCGGCGGCGCAGGCGTCAGGATAAGGTACTGTTTTTTCGCCTTGATCGGCTCCGTGATCTTGTAGGGTTTGCATTTTCGGATCACGGACAGGGCGCGTTTCGCCCCCTTGTAGAGAGCCGGACGGGTCTCCGCGAAGGGATAGAGCATGGCAGCTTCGCGGGAGAGACCGCGCTTCACCGCTACAGTCACGCAACTGTCACCGAAGAACTGCCTTGCTTCCCGGCAGGCTGCCTCGTCGCCGGTCACCATGATCGTCGGCACTCCGTAGTGACCGGCAATGGCGGCGGATTGCGCCAGCTCACCCGATTCGACGCCGTTATACCAATAGCGATTCTCGGTTTTTGAGGATTGGGTGTGATTCAGCACGCCGTCGGGCGTGCCCATCATGGCGTGGCATCCCAACTGGACCAATCCAACGTAGGATTCGTCGACTCCGCCCCCGGAACGTGGCAGGCCGGTGATGTATTTTGCACCCGGCGCCATCAGGTGCGGGACAAACGCCTGTGAGCCGTGGCCATCGCTGACAACAATCTCGGTGGCGCCTCCTTCGCGCAAACCGCGGACGACGGCTGCGATGTCGCCCATGAGATACTCCATCGCCTGCTGGCCGAGGGCGGTCTCCTGGCAGTTTCGCGTCTGTGTGAACTTGTAAACGCCACTGGCGCCTTCCAAGTCTGTCACAATGTAGATCTTCTTCTCGGCCGCGGTAAGAGTCGCGTGGCCCACGACGATCAGTGCCATCATCAACATGAAGCGCCCGAGTCTCAGGTGAGGTTGAGAAAGGACTGGATTCATTCGTGCAGGTCTTGCGTGCATGTGTTTTCCTCCAGATCGTTGTCGAGAACTGCTGTCGCTCTCACTGGGTGGCGCCGGCCTTGCCAACCTCCAGGGTCTGCCCTTCCTTCGCAAGCTCGGTGTTGGGGAAGATGGCTTTGGCCTCGGCGAGAATCTTCTCAGCCCGGTTCTGCGAGTAGTGGATGAGCACCAGTTTTTCGACACCGGCTTGCTTCGCGATCTGTGCGGCACCCTTGGCGGCAGTGTGGCTGCCATCGTGGATCAGCAACGACGCGCCCTTGGCGAACTCCGCGATGGGCGGATGGGGATGCGTGTCACCCGTATAGACCGCGCACGCGCCGCTGGCTTTGTCGGTAATCTTATAGACCAGCGCTTGCTCAATCTTGTTTTTACCCGAGAGGTGGTTGGCAGCGAACGTCTCAAAGCGCACGTCCGGCACTTCGAACTTGTCGCCCGCAGTGAGCGGAATCAGCTTGCGATTCACTGCCAGTTCCGGGAAGCGAGGGACCTGCAGGAACGCGTCCACAGCCTCGACGACGCGTTGGAGATTCTCACTGGGGCCGGCGATATTCAGCGGCGAACCGGGGCGTTTCCGCAGACCCACGAAGAACAGCAGTTGTGGCAGACCGAGGTAATGATCCTGGTGGAAGTGCGTCAGGATGATGGATTCCAGCGCGAGAGGATCGAACCCATACTCGCGCATCTTCAGCGCCGAGCACCAGCCGGTGTCCACGAGATGTTTGCCGTTGATCAGCAAACAGGCAACGTCGTGGCGCACGTCGGGAATGCACGTGGAATCGCCGATGACGGTGATCTTCAAGGGCGATGCGGAGGCGGCGGCTTGGGCAGTGAGCGCGCTGCTGATGCCGGCAGCGCCAAGCGCCGCCATGCGCGCGAATTCACGCCGGGTCATGTTGGGTGTTGTCATCGAGTATCTCCTGATTTCTGTTTCGGCTCTTGCTTTGATGTGGCTTCGAGTTGAGCGGAAATTTCTTCCCTGACGCGATAGAGTTCCGCGGGGTCGCGCGAGAATTCTGTCTGGCTCTTCACCAGCCGCGACACGAACGCCTCGGCGGTGGCGCGCCCCTTCGCAGCGGCCAGCATCGCCAGATAATCGTAGTCTTCAAGCCCGTCGCGAATGTTCTCCATCCGGATCGAACTCACCGGGCCATCGGGGGTGGGATAGAGCAGGCATCCGTCGCCGGTCATTCCCGCAATGTGGGGAGATTTCCAGTCCAGATACGGATCCGCCGCCGCGATGATGCGGTTGGGGTGCCAGTAGTTGACGTGCCAGTAGAGCAAACCGTCGGCCTCGTAACCGAACGTCATCCAGCCCAGCAACCTGCCTTCGATGGAGGGATAGTCCACCGAGGCAAAGTTGGCATGCGGATGATGCGGACCGCAGCAGACATACCACCAGACCTGCTTGCCTTGCGACCGCAGCCGCTGCGAAAGCTCGCGGTCATACTTCGGCGTCAGCGGGCAATACCAGTCCATGTAGTCCTGATAATCGGGCGGCGTCTGGCGGCGCTTGTCATACATGTAGCCCGCCGTGGTGAACGTGCTGACTTCCGGATAGCGTTCCTTCAGGAACTTGCAGATGCCTTTGATCAACTCGTCGTATTCCGATCCGCGCTCGTCGAAACCGTAGAAATACGCCATCTTCGACAGGTCGTGCCGGCGCAGTTCCTTCATGTAGTCGTCCAGACGCGCCGCAAGCTCCTGCGTAAAATCCGGCCGATAGTCCTGCAATCGCACGTAGCAGGTCCACATCGGGTTGCCCTTCGGTTTCGGCACGAGGTTGAGGATGTTGAACGTGTTCATCCCGTGCTCGCGGGCATAGAGCAGATCGCTGATGGCCGGCGGCTCGGTGCGGGAGATGTCGTCGGGATTGAGACGATGCGAGAGCATCAGGTCCATGCCGCGGCGGCGCAACTCGGGCGTGAGATCGCCATACGCAGCGCGTGTCCAGCCGTCCATGATCGCGAACGCCGTCTTCATGCGCGGTGTGCGGGGCAGCGCGAAGCCATGCACCCGCACACTCACCGGCAACTCGACCGCCGCCATCCCCGCGGGGCGGACCGTCACCTTGCCCCGATAGGTTCCCGCGCGCAGTTTTTCGCGCGCGTGGAAGCTGAGCCACACCGTCTGCGTCCGTCCGCCGATCACCTCGAAGGGCCGGGCGGGCAGAAGCGCTTCCGGACACCAGTTCGGCAAGGCGGGCGCGTTGGGATGACTCGACGGAGTGTCCACATAGATATAACCCACCAGATGCTGCTCGATGCAATCGCGCGGAAACTCGTCGCCGCGTTCGTTGACGAGTTTGCCCACCGACACCTCGACGTTGCGGAGCCGCTCACCGTCGGCGGGCGTGATGGCAAGCTGGAATCCCTCGCGCTCGTTGCGGGCGAGCGAGATCGCGGCCTCGCCGCTGCCGCCCGCGGGTGGAAACTCGGTCGGATATACCTTCTGCATCGCGTTCTGCCACCAAACTGCATAGCCGCTGCGGACGGGATTTGCGCCCCGCGCCGGCGGTCCGGCAACCGGCAGGCGCAGTTCGGTCTGCTCGCCGCGTGAATTCTTCGCCGTGATGCAAAGCCGCGCCGGACGAACGTCCGCACGGCCGGTCCAGTCCCAGGAGACTGCATTGCCGCGCCCGCTGCACGCGTCTACTTCCTTGCCGTCAGCGTCCAGCAGCACGCAACGCCAGTCCGCGCTCGCAGTCAACTGCGCGCGGATGCGCTGCCCGTGAAGCGTGCGCGGAAAGTCAGACGCTGCGCGGGGATGAAGCACATGCAGCCCGCCCCGATGCACAAAGACGTCGTCGAACCACGCCTTGCCTGTCGTGCGGCGCAGAAAGACATACGCGCGAATTTCGCGGACTGGCTTCTCAGGCCAATAGACCTGTGCCGTGTATTCCCAATCGTGCGTGCCACGCGACCAGCCGCTGGTCTTGCCCCACCACGGCGAGCCGTCTTCGTAGATGACATCCAGGTAAACGCAATAATCGCCGCCCGCGCCGACGTTCTCAGCCCTGCTCCAACCACCCACGATGATCGGTCGCTTGTCGGGACGACCACAGTGGATGATCTGCCCCGCCCCGCATGCCTGGGTCGGCTTTGTGGATTCGCACCGCATGGACTGCTTGCCGCTGTGCAGTTTCTCGCTGTCGAGCGCAAATCCCAACCTATAGGGTTTCCACGCGGTGAGTTTGTCGGCGGAGGTGTCCTCGAAGCCGGCATTCTCAAACTCATTGGCTACGTCCGCAGCCTGTGCGGCAAGCAACGCGCCGCTCAACGCGACACCGAGAAGAACCTTCAGCAGGCAATGATATGGCATTTTCATTTTCCGATCACTTGTCCAGCACTTCATAGCAAACCAGGCGCACCGGTCCAAGCAGACCCGATGGCACCATCTCTTTGTCGAAGGAGAGGTATCGCTTCACGTAAGAGTTTTTCAGCCAGCCCTTTTTCTCCAAATCCGCAAGCCGCTCCGGGTTGCCGGCCAGTTCGTTGGCCGCTGTGTTCGTGATCTCGATCTCCAGGACATTGGCGCCCGCTCGAACTTCGCCGCCGACCGGCCAGCGGAAGGGCCTCCATGCGAGCGCGCCGAGGTCTTTTCCATTCAAACGAATCCGTGCCGAGTATTTCACGTCTCCAAGATCGAGATACAGTTTCTGTTTTGTTTTCGCAAAGCCGGGCGGCACGTTGAACTCTTTCGTGTAGCGCACCGTGCCACAGTAGCCCGGCTCGCCATATTCGGCCCATGTCTTCAGGGGACCACTAAGTTCCTTCCCGGCAATCGCCAGCTTCCAATCGCCTTCGAGGGGAATGCAGTCGCCTGTTTGCTTTAGCACGGGACGAACCTCCGTCGCTTGTGAGGCGGATGGCCCCAACACAATCGTCCGTGCTTCATACGGTTCGAGCGTCAGCGACAGGCAGACGCCATCACCCTGCCGGCTCCACGCAGCCGCTCGCGCCCTCTTGCCCGTGACGGCGTCCCAATACTCCGGCGCGCCCGCGCCTTTCAGCACGACGGCCAAATCAAGCGCGCGGTCGGATTCGTTGAAGAGGAAATACACCTCGCCATCGGCCAGATGACGGTGAACATGCTTCACCGCAGGACAAGCCGCGCCCGCAGACCGTTGTTCCAGCTTCAGATCGAACGCCGGCAGCAAATCAGGAGCGCGACTGAGCACCTCGTTTTCTGTCGCCAGTGTGGCCCAAGCCAATTGAGCCGGACCTTTGGCGGCGTGCAGGTAAGTCTTGCCCGAGACAAGTTCCGGCCACTTCCCCACGAAGATGACCTTGCCGCCCGCCTTGGCAAGCGCCTCCAGCCGCGCGAGCGCCGCCTCCGAAATGACCTTCACGGGTGGAACGATGACAGCACGATAGCGCTGGCCGCTCTGATTCACCAACGCCGCCGATTCGAGCTTGAGCCCCGACTGCAATGCCTGTTCTTCCACGAAGTCGAAATCGCGCTGGTTCTCCAGGAGCCGCTGCGCGATTGCCAGCGTCGCAGTGTCAGCGGAGAAGTCGCCCAGCCAGCCGCTCGTCGTCGGATAGTAGAGCGCGATGGCAGCCGCCGGCCGCCCCACTGAAAGCAAATAGGACATCCGGTTGGCGTAGGTATGCAGTTGAGTGAACTCCGGCCATTGCGGACTCAGATTCAAGTCCGGCGGACAGAAGTATGGACGGAACGTCTCGCGCGAGGAGAGATACGACATGGTCTGGAACAAGTTGATGCCGCGCGCGAGATGGTGGTCGAGCACCCACTTGGCCTGTTCAACGCTCAGTCCGCGGCCATAGACGGCATACCCCTCGCTGAACGCCCGTGGCCGGCCCCAGACGTGCGCGGCAGACGAGGCGAGCTTCGCGTAGTCCGCGACCTTGTCGGGCCAGACCTGCCGCCAGATGGCGTCCACGCCCGGCACCTGCACCGGCCGCATGCACTTGAAGTAGTCGCCGTTCAACGTCACGAGCGTCTTCATATCCTCCTCGCCGCAGATGTGCATCTGAAGTTCCATGCTGTGCTGCGCGCACCAGTCCGCCTGCGGTTTGAAGAAACTGTCGCGATAGCGATCACTCCACACATCCCAGTAGTCCGCGCGAATCCGCCGGTCTTCCTCGCTCGGCTCCTTCGCAAGCAGTTTCGCTAGATGCGGACGCACATCATAGCCCTTGCGCCGCTCGAATTCCTCGAAGATGCCCGCCGTGTAGGGAACGCCCGGGAACGAAGGTTCATCGCCCATGAACCCGAGCACTGTGCGGCCGAACTCGTCGCCGACATACCGCCGATACTGCTCGTGCACATCCTTCAGGAAATCGCCGGTGGCCGCCGGGTCCAGCGCGTCGAACAGCGAGCAAGTCTCATCCTTCCTGAAACCGGGCGTGTGGATGTAGCGCGTCGCCGGAGTACGGTATTGCGGCTTCACCTCAATCTGGCCGCCCGATGTTTTCTGCGCCGTGAGAATCTGCATGCGCTGCGACGGCCGCTCTCGCGTGACCTTGCCGCCGATGAACCCGCTCGGATAACAGCCCTCATCCGCGATCCAGACGCGCACGCCGGCGCGCCGCGCCTCCTGCACCGCGAACTTCACGCGCTCGAACCACGCCGGGGAGAGATACTCCAGATTCGTCAACCCGTTGTAACACCACAGCATCACCGCGTGGACATTGTGCGCCTTCAAATCGGCGAGGTCGCGCCGGATGTTGGCCTCGCTCATCTCCCCATTCCAGAACCACCACATCGTCAGACCGTATTCAGCCGGTGGATTCGCAAACTTCCGCGCCGCGTCGCGCACGCTGGGCACAACCACCTTCTGCCAGTCCCGGCTCGGAGGCTGCGCGCATGTGAGCACCGGCACCATGCAAGCCAGCGTCCAGAAACACGCCACACTCACACACTTGCGCAACAAGTTCCGATGGTTGTTCATGTCATT
>CAZGGF010000462.1:0-9655 GCA_964524715.1 uncultured Verrucomicrobiota bacterium
ACGGCGATTCGCACCTGGTGTTTGGGCTGTTCAAGCCGCCGCACAATCCGCCGCCACTCGCTCATCTTCGCCGGCGGCAGTTTCATGTGCAGCCAGCGGCAGACCAAATCGTCCATCTTCTCCCGTTGCAGCATCAGCGGCACTTCGTAGATCGAAGTCTTCACGTCGCGTTCTTCGATCACGGCCTCCTCTGCGACGTTGCAGAACAGCGCGATCTTTGCCCGAACGCTCTTCTCGATCGGCTTCTCGCTCCGGCAAACGAGGATCTGCGGCACAATGCCGATTTCGCGCAACTTGGCGACGCTCTGTTGTGTGGGCTTGGTCTTGATCTCGCCCGCAACGCGGATATACGGCACCAGCGTCACGTGGATGAACAGCGTTCCGCCCGGCCCCATTTCGAGGCCCATTTCGCGAATTGCCTCCAATACCGCCAGGCCCTCGATGTCGCCCGTCGTGCCGCCAATCTCGCAAATCACCACGTCCGTCTTCTGTCGCTTGCCGACCTCCTTGATGCGCCGCTTGATCTCGTTGGTGACATGCGGGTTCACCTGAACCGTCTGGCCCAGGTAATCGCCCTTCCGTTCATTCTCCAGCACCGACTGGTAAACCTGGCCGCTTGTCACCGAATTGGCGCGCGCGAGCTTGCTGTCGGTGAAACGTTCGTAGTGGCCAAGGTCGAGGTCGGTTTCCGCGCCGTCATCGAGCACATAGACCTCGCCGTGCTGGAACGGATTCATCGTGCCGGGATCCACGTTCAAGTACGGGTCGAACTTCATCAACGAGACCCGCAGGCCGCGGTTCTCCAGCAGCGTTCCCAGCGACGCCGCCGTCAATCCCTTGCCCAGCGAACTCACCACACCACCGGTCACAAAAATATATTTTGGTTGGCTCATTGTTTCCTCAGAAGCGCCTCAACTCGTGCGACATCCTCCGGCGTATCCACGCCAATGGATGTGTGGGTCGTTTCGACGACCTTGATCGCATATCCGTTCTCGATCACGCGCAATTGCTCCAACCGCTCCGCCAACTCCAGTGGCGACGGCGGCAATCGCACCAGCTTCAATAAAAAATCCCGGCGATACGCGTACATGCCGGGGTGCTTCAAAAACCGGAACCGTTTCAGGCGCTCGGTCATAGATTCATTGGCTGCGTCCCTCACGTAGGGTATCGCATGCCGGCTGAAGTATATCGCGCGTCCCTGCCGGTTGACAATCATCTTTACGACGTTCGGGTTGTCCAAATCCTCCGCCGACGCCGCCTGTGCCAGCGTCGCCATCGAGGCCGAGCGGTCGCGCGCCAGCGCCCGCGCAAGCTGGTCGATCACCCCCGGCGACACCAGCGGCTCGTCGCCCTGGATGTTCACCACGATGTCGCAGCGAATTTTCCGCGCCACTTCCGCCACACGGTCCGTGCCGCTCGGATGGTCCGGGCGCGTCATCACCGCGCGTCCGCCCACCTCCGCGATGCAGTCGGCGATGCGCGGGTCGTCGGTTGCCACGATCACCTCGTCGAGCAGCTTTGATTGCCGCGCGCGTTCAACGACGTGCTGGATCAGCGGCTTGCCGGCCACCGGCGCAATCATCTTCGCCGGAAACCGCGTGGAAGCCCAACGAGCTGGAATCACACCGATAAATTTCATTTTTGTTTCACCACCCAGTTCACCGCCTCCGGCAAATCCTTCGCGATGTAATCCGCCGGCAACTTGTCGCCATGTTCGCGAATCTCAGTCTCCCCGTAACCCGTCCGCACCAGCACGCTCCGTGCGCCCGCGCGCCGCCCGGACTCCAGGTCGCTCATGCGGTCGCCAATCATGAACGAGTCCGCCAACCGGATGTCGAATTGAGCGGCCGCGTCGAACAAGAACTTCGGCGAGGGCTTGCGGCAATTGCAGCGGTCCTCCGGGTGGTGCGGGCAGAAATAAATGCCGTCGATCAGCGCGCCATCCTTGCTGAGCACGCCCAGCAGGAACCGGTGCACCCGCTGCATGTCGCCTTCGGTGTAGTAACCGCGGCCGATGCCGGCCTGGTTGGTCACAATGAAAATCATGAAGCCCGCGCGCCGCAGCTTTTTCAATGCCGCCGCCGCGCCCTTCACCAGCGTCACATCCTGTTCCCGGTGCAGGTAATGCTTCTCCTCAATAAGGGTCCCGTCGCGATCCAGAAAGACCGCTCGTTTCTGAGATGTTTTCTTCATACCCTGAAACTCGCGCGCAGTTCCTCGGGTTTGCATGTGGCCGTGCCCAGCTTCCCCACCACCACGCCCGCTGCATAATTGGAGATCACCGCGGCTTCCTCAGGCGTCGCGCCGCTCGCCAGTGCCAGCGTGAACGCCGCGATCACGGTATCGCCGGCGCCGCTGACGTCGAACACTTCGCGCGCCACGGTCGGAATGTGCACCTGTTTCCTTCCCTGCCGGAACAGGCACATCCCCTGCTCTCCGAGCGTGCTGAGAAGCATCTTCGGCTGCCATTTCTTCAACAGCGCCTCGCCCGCCGAGCGCCAGTCATCGTCGCCGGTCGGCCGGCCCGCCAGTTGCAGCGTTTCCAGCCGGTTTGGCGTCATCGCCGTGAGGCCGTCGAGCCGCAACTCGCGCGTGGGCTTCGGGTCCAGTGTCACGATCGGCGCAAGCTGCTTGATCGCATCCAGCAATGCCTGCGTCACAAACCCCTTGCCATAGTCGCACACGATGATCGCGTCGATCTTCGGCTGCGCCCGCACGAAGGCAGCAACCCGCGCCACTTCATGTGCCGTCAACGGCGCACAACGTTCCCGGTCCACGCGGCAGACCTGCTGGTGCTGCGCGATGATTCGTGTCTTCCGGATGGTCGGCAGATCGCCCGCCTTCAGCAAACCGCGCGCATCCACATGTTCCTCATCCAACAATCGCCGCAGTTGGTCCGCCGCTCCGTCCGCCCCCACGCGCCCGATCAGCAACGCGCCGCCGCCCAATGAACTGACGTTGCGCGCCGTGTTCGCAGCGCCGCCGGGATGCCATTCCTCGCGCGCCACCTCGACCACCGGGACCGGCGCTTCAGGCGAGATGCGCGCCACGTTGCCATACAGGAACTGGTCGATCATCACATCGCCGACGACCAGCACGCGCCGCTGACGGAACTCCGCCAGCAGCCTATCCATTTTGCGAACCGAAAGTTTGCTCATAGCTGTTCGATTACACTCGCTGCCAACAACGGCAACATCAATTCATGATGGCCGACGATGTAGTAGCCCTTGCCGCCCTTGTGCACCGGCCGGCGCACGATGTTCTCCGTCGCGCGGTACTGGCGGATCATGTCCATCGTCGCGGTGGTGAAATTCTCCACCTTGTTGCCGAGGTTGCGCGCCACCGACAGCGCCTTCAGGAACACTTCCGGCATCACCACCGCCGAACCGATGTTCAACACAACCCCGCCGTCGCCCAGCGCCGCCACCACTGACGCAAACCGCTGAAAGTCCAGATCGCTCGCCTCGCCCAGCGCCGCGCCATCGCAGGTCGGGTGCTGGTGGATAATGTCCGTCCCGATGGCGATGTGCACCGTTACCGGCACATTCGCGGTCACACCGGCGTTGAGGATGCTCAGGGTCCGGTTCGGCAGATTGCCCTTCACTACCGCCTCGCCCAGCGCACGCCCGCAACCGATTCCCTGGTTGAGCCCGTCCTTGATCGCTGCATTCATCAACCGGCCCGTCTCATCGGCCATCCCGAAACTGCCATCGTCCAGCCCGCGTTGCACGTCCTCGCTCGTCTGGCCGATCATCGCCAGCTCGAAATCATGGATCGCCCCCGCCCCGTTCATCGCCACACACGACACCACCCCGCGCCGCATCATATCCACCACCACCGGCCCCAGCCCGCATTTGACCAGATGCGCGCCCATGCAAACCACCACCGGTTTCTTGCGCCGCACCGCCTCCGCCATCGCAGCCGACAGCGCGCGGAAATCCCGGGCCGCCAGCACGTCCGGCAGCGAGTCCAGGAACGCCTTCAGCGAGCCACCCTTCCTCCACGGGCGCGCGAATTCCTCGGCCCTGACCTTGTTGGGCCGCTCGCGCAGCGGATACGTTTTGATCCGGCTCCAGTCTAGCGGCGGAAAATCCACGCGCCGAGCCTAGCCGCGCCGCGCGTCTCCGTCAACGATGGAGGATACGGACAGAAGGCAGGGTCCAACGCCGGCACCCATGGCCGGCATCAGTTGCTGACCACTTCGCGGACCTTGCCGATGAGGTTGCCAAGGTGGAAGGGCTTGATCAGGTAACCGCGGACATCGTTCAGGAGATTCTTGGCTTCCTGTGTATCTTCATAGAAACCGGTCATGAGCAGGACCGGTACGTCCGCGTTGATTTTTTGCAGGCAATCGAAAACGCGGTCACCGCACATCTCGGGCATCCTGAAATCCAAAAGGACGAGGCTGATGGTTTCGGAGTGCTGCTTGAAGATTTCAATGCCCTCCTGCGGGTTGTTGGCAGCGTGGACTTTGTAACCTTCGTTCTCCAGCGCCAGGCGAACCATGTTCAGGACGCTGGTGTTGTCATCAATCACCAGGATGGCCGGGCACGAATGTCTCGCGCCGGGTACCGGCTGCTTGGAGGACTTGAACAAGGCTATGCTGAGAATCGCCAGGAACACGATCCCAACACTCACCACGATAATGGTCGTGATCAAGCCGTCATGCCTCCGGTGTGCGCACGTCCTCGGCAGCCGGGTCCTTCCGCCCCATCAACCGGCGCACAAGCGCCTGCGCGGTTTCAAAGCTGAAGGGTTTCGTCAGGAATGCGCGGGCGCCCGCCTGCTCGACCGCCGCAGACCGTTCGTCGCGAAGATAACCGCTCATCAACACGACCTGCAAATCCGGCTGCTTCACGCGCAACTTCTGCGCGACTTCAGCGCCGTTGTCGTTTCCAAGAAAATAATCCACGAAGGCCACGTCGAAGCTCTGGGCTGCAGCCAACTGCATTGCCTGCCTGCCATCGGAGGCCATTGTGAGCACGTGGTTGGGTTTTGGAAACATGAGCGCGAAAACCTCGAAGATGGTGGTCTCGTCATCCACAACCAGTATCTGCGCAACCGGCGATTTCTGATACGGCTCACTCGCAGCTTCGAATGTCGTACTCAAGGATTCTCCTCATTCTTCGGTCGAAATCTTTTATAGCTTTCAGCGGCATTCCTGCAAGCGTTATCAAAACTCCCGCGAAAAAATTCAGTGATGGTGATGCCGGTGCGCCGGGAACGGCCCCTCCAGCCCCCATCGCTGCTCATAGAAATACGCCCCCGCAAAGAACAACCCCGCCAGGGTGACCAGCAATAGCAATGTCAGCAATAGTTTCTTCATTACCGTTACGGTTGAGTTTGACACGAACCGCGCCAAATTTCTAGAGTCTTGCATGCTCTGCGATTACCACATGCACACCCGGCTGACCGATGGCATGGGAGAGCCACGCGATTACGCGCAAGCCGCCGTCGCCGCCGGAATCCCGGAGATCGCCTGCACGGATCACATGCCCCTGGTGCGGCCGTTCGCCCATGGCTACATGCGGCCGCAAGACCTGCCGGTTTACGTCGGCTGGGTGGAGGCCGCCCGCCGCGAGTTCCCGCAACTGAGCATCCTGCTCGGCTTGGAGCTGGACTATCTGCCCGGCATCGAACCGGAATTGCGCGAGTTGCAGGGGCGTTATGACTGGGACTTCTTCCTGGGCGGCATTCACTTCATCGGCGAGTGGAATCACGATGCGCCCGAAGCCGTCAAACGCTGGCGCACATGCGATGTGGACGCCGAGTGGACGGCCTATTTCAAACTGCTCATCGACGCGGTCCGCACCGGCCTTTACGATTCCATGGCACACCCGGACCTGCCGAAGAAATTCGGCTTCCGCCCCAAAGGCAATCTGACGCCATTGTTCGAACAGTTCTTGACGGCGTGCGCGGACACCTCCACGGCCATCGAAATCAGCACCGCCGGCCTGCACAAGCCGTGCATGGAAATCTACCCGTCCCTGGAGTTCCTGAAACTGGCGCGCGCGCACGGCGTGGCCATCACCTTCGGCAGCGACTCACATCAGGCTCGGCATGTCGGCCGCGACTTCGACAAGGCCCTCGCGCTGGCAAAGGCTGCGGGTTATTCGGAATTCTGTCGCGTCTCCAAACGCAAGAAGACGCTCGCGCCCCTGTAGAACGACCCGCGAGTTGAACGGATCAGGTTTTGCCGTCTGCCGCGTAGACTTCCAGTTCGCCAACACCCATCCGGTTCCCGTGCGCCGAGCGCGTGATTCGAATCCGCAGCCGTTCTGTGACCACAGGCGTGAAGACATGCTCGCGCCAGCCGTGAATGCCATTTTGAGTGACGGGCGTATCCGCCACTGGCCGCCATGCGCTATCCACCCAGCACTCAATGACATAATCGAGGCTGCGATAGTGGCCGTCCAGTTGATGAAAGACCCGCACGCGACCGATGCGTTGCGGTTTCGGCCATCGAATCTCCGCCCACGCTTCCTTGGGCTTGTTCCTCTCGGTCAGCCACATCCCGCGATCGGGTTCCGCCACGCCGTCCGTCAGGCCAACCAGCGCATGGAGCTTGTCGTCCTCACTGCTGCAAGTGACAGTCCTCGCCATGGCCGGTGAGGCGAGGTTGCCGGGAACGATCCGCTTGATGGCACTGTATTTCCCGCCGGGTGACGCCATCGTCTCGGCCTTGCGCTCGACTTCGGCAAAGAAAGCCTCGGGTTTAAGTGGATCACGCATCGCCTCCGCTGCGATGGCCATGTTCACCGCCCATCGCTCAAACGGCCGCCAGCTTCGATACATCAGAGATTGCGGGTGCAACGGCCACAGCCGGCGCATCGTGCCAACGATCTCGGCAGGTTTGATTTTCCGCGCGCCGTCACGGCCCATGAACTCGGCGCTGCGGATATAAAAACCGATGTTGCGCCGCGCGGTGGCCAGCTTCTCGCAAATAGCCTGTGGTGGATACATGTTCTCGGCCCAGACGACGGTCGCGCGGCCATCGATTTCGTTGTTGAGCTGAGTGATGACGGCGGAGTCAAGATACGGCGGCCGGCCAAACCGCTGCATCGCAAACTCGATGGAAAGCCAGAGCTTCGGCCGTTCCTTTGCCAGAAGCTCAATCGCCCAGTTCGCCTGCTCGATGCTCCACCGGGGCGGCTTGTTCTCGTGCTCCGTCTCGGACGCGCTTTGAAACCGCCGCTCGCACGTCGCGCAGTGGCAGGTGATGTAATCCACGTCGGCCGTCTCGAAGTTAAACCCATCGATGCCCGTGTCGGCTGCGCGCAGCAACATCTCGCGCAACAGCTTCAGTGCGTCGGGATTCGACAGGCAGAAGATGTAACCTTTGCTGTCCCTGCCCTTGGCAGTGTCCTTGAGCCGCTCTGGAATGACGGCGTTGGTGGCGGGCTGTGTCTTGCAGATATGCCGGCCTTCGTTGTAACCGTTCAACCCAAAGCCGTGGATCACCTGCACATTCCGCGCATGAGCGTACGCCACCAATTCCCGACAGAACGCCTCGCTGCCCCTCCCCTTCACGTCGGCCGTTTGTTTCCATCCATCGAGACCCCAGATCACAATGCCCGTGCACTTCCACTCTGCCGCGAAATCGACGTAATCCTTCCACTGGCCATCGAGATTCTGCAACCAGACCCAGAGAAAGCTCTTCGGGGACTCAGCTCCGACAACCGTCGTGGCAAACAGTCCCGCCAAAATGAAGTGGAGAATCGTTTTCATGAGAGGACCAATTGACTGCGAATTGCTTGCGAGAAATAGAGAACAGACAATCCAGTGTTCATCGCATCAAGCCTGCATAGAACAACACCCAGTAACGGCATGAGCCGTGATCACGTCATCTCCAGCTTCGAATATCATCCTCGGCAGTCGCAGCCGTGCCCGTGAAGCGGTCAGGTCCATTCGAGAAGAACGCAAATCCGTAGGAAATCTCGCCAGCGCCACCACCGATATCCGGGAAGGGCTTGGGAATGGCATTGTTGTAGCCGGGCGAATCACGCCAGACAGTTTCTCCCGCGTTTCCCGGGCCGCTGAAGTAAATTCCGCTCCGTCCATTGTCGAAACAGAACGCGTAAGGCGTGCCCCACGGATCGTAAAACGCGAGCGGTGATCGTCCGCTGGAACCGGGAATTGTCACATCCTTGATCCTAAACTCCATGAACTGGATTTTGCGCGGGTTTTGGTCAGCAACGCGACTGACATATTCACCAGTGACGGGATCCAATCCACCGTTGAGAATCAACACCAAGTCTGCCGCGCTCTGCGGTGCCGGCCACTTACCATACTCGCTATAGTAACTCTTGCTGGCACCGCAAAGGCACTGGATGGCCGCGCTCGCCCTGGCTTTGTTGGCAGCGTTTCTCGCCGTACCGATCGCGGGAAAGAGCAACCCCAACAGGATCGGGAGAAAGACCAGCGAGACACCACCCAAACAGATGCCCGCAATGGCCATTCCCTGCCCGCGAAGCTGTCCGCTGCTGCGATTGATGGCCACCAACGCTGCAATGCCGAAAATCAGCGCAGGCAAACCTGAGAACACGCTGCACAAAAGGATGCAACATCCCAGTACAAGGCTGGTGATTGCCAGACGTGATGTGCGGTGTGTTGCGCATGGCAAGGGAGGCGGTGTTTGCGTAGTCATTGTCTCATTCCTTGTTCGAGATCGATCCTGCCGAAGTCTGAGACTGGCCGAGGCGAGTGTCAAGGAGGCTGACCGGACTCTTATCGTTTCGTGACGGAATTGGGTCAGGGCTCAAGATCAGCATGTCGTTTGACCTGAAACGGACGTAGGCGCGGCAGGCGGGATTCGTAATTGGTGAGTCGAGATTCGTGATGCGTCCGAGGAGGAACGCGACCTCCGGGCGCGTTTTCGTGCTTGAAGGGAAATCGCGCCCGCAGGTCGCGATCCACCTCATTCGCGTTCCGCGCTTCCCGCTTGCCGATTCCCCGCATACTTGACGGCGCGGCTCGGGTGCGACACAGTCTACTCTACTGTAGAGCTGGCGGTAACAAGGAGAACAATGTCTCACATGAATCTGGCTGCGGGTGTGTCCCTCGCCGTGCTGCTTTGTCTTGCGGCGGAAATCCAGGCGCAAGAGAACTATTCACCCGCACAAATCCAACAACTCACTGCGAAGGCGGAGAAAGGCGACAGCGATGCCCAATGTGAACTGGGCGCCTGCCATGCCAATGGCACGGGCGTGCCCAAGGATGAAGCTGAAGCCGTGAAGTGGTTTCGCAAAGCTGCAGAACAGAATTTCGCCCCGGCTCAATTCTGTCTGGGCGTCTGCTGTGAGCATGGCACGGGCGTGCCCAAGGATGAGGCCGAAGCCGTGAAATGGTTTCGCAAAGCTGCAGAGCAGGACCTCGGCCTGGCTCAATACAACCTGGGCGTCTGCTGTGCCAATGGCACGGGCGTGCCCAAGGATGAGGCTGAAGCCGCGAGGTGGTATAGCAAAGCCGCGAAAAAAGGATACGACGCGGCCCAGAATAATTTGGGCCGCTGCTACGAGTATGGCGCCGGCGTGCCGAAGGATGAGGGCGAAGCCCCGAAGGGGTACCCCCAATCCGCAGCGCAGGGCCACGGCCTGGCGCAATCCACACCGGGCGCCCCCCACGCCCACTGCGCCCGGGTGGCGGCCCGTGGGGC
>CAZGGF010000463.1:0-52082 GCA_964524715.1 uncultured Verrucomicrobiota bacterium
GCCCCACAATGAACAGCCTGTCATCCCCCACCCCCACGCAATTCACCCGCCGGCAATTCATCCAGCATTCCGCCGCGGCGGCGACGGTGGCGTGGCCCATGCTGGCCAGCGCGCGCACCTTCGGCGCCAACGACGAAATCCGCGTCGCCATCATCGGCTGCGGCGCCCGCGGCGGGGCGCACATCGCCGGATTCGGCCCCCAGAAGAACGTGCGGATCGCAGCCGTTTGCGACCCGGACCGCCTGCGGCTGAAGGCCGCCGCGGATTTGATCGAGAAGAGATACAAGTATCGGCCCGACGAGGTGGTGGATGTCCGGAAGCTGATGGAGCGGAAGGACATTGACGCGTTCAGCGTGGCGACGATGCAGTATTGGCATTCGCTGCCGGTCATCTGGGCGTGCGAGACGGGACGCGATGTGTATGTCGAGAAGCCGCTTGCGCATTTCATCTGGGAGGGGCGGCAGATGGTCAACGCGTCGCGCAAATACAACCGGCTCGTGCAGATCGGCACGCAGGCCCGTTCGCGCGACACCGACCTGCAGTGCTACGAGTTCCTCCGTTCCCGCCCGCTCGGCAGGATCAAGTACATCGTCTGCTGCGCCAACAAGCCGCGCAAGTCCATCGGCCGGCGCACCACGCCGCTGCCGATCCCCGACACGCTGGACTACGAACTGTGGTGCGGCCCCGCGCGCAAGGAGCCGATCTTCCGCGAGAAGCTCCAATACGATTGCAGCTTCATCTGGAACACCGGCGACGGCGAGTCGTGCAACCAGGGTGTCCACGAGCTGGACATGGCGCGCTGGGTGTTGGGCGAGACGGGCCTGCCGAAGCGGATGATGAGCATCGGCGGGCGGTTCGTGTTCAACGATGTCGGCGAAGTGCCGAACACGCAGATTTGCTACTACGACTACTCCGTGCCGGTCATCTACGAAGTCCACAACCTGCTCGCATCGAAGGACGCGAAGAACGCGCCGGACTACCGCGGCGTCAAGACCGAGACGTTCGTGCAGTGCGAGGGCGGCCACGTGTTGATGCACGCCGGCGCGGTGTTCGACAAGGACGGCAAGCAGGTCAAGAAGTTCACCGGCGGCGAGCGGCACTTTGAGAACTTCATCGCGGCGATGCGCAGCGGCAAACGCGAGGATCTCCACGCCGAGGTGCTCGGCGGCCACATCTCCACGAGCATCAGCCACGCCGGCAACGTCTCCTACCGCCTCGGCCGCAAGGCCGGCGTCGCCGAGATGCGCGCGCAGATCGGCGAGTTGCCGCTGTTCCAGGAAACGCTCGACCGTTATCTCGCGCACCTCAAGGCTCACGACGTGGAGCCGGGCGAGTCATTGCTCGGCCCGTGGCTCGAATGGGACGAGGCGAACGAGCGTTTCAAGGACAACGCCAAGGCCAACGAACTCGTCCGCGGCTTCTACCGCAAACCGTTCGACGTGCCGGAAGTGAAGGTATGAGTTTCTGACAGTCGTCGCATGGGGAAGAACCGGGCCATGCACAGGAGGCTCAGACCCGGCGATGCGATGCGCTGTGCAGGGAGGGAAACCGGACGCTTGCGGCAGCTTATGCTTGTGGCATAATGTCAACTGATGCAAACATTGACGGCAGTCGTTTATCCTGACGCGGAAAGTGACTGGCTGGTGGCCTTTAACCCGGAAACCGGCACCACGACCCAGGGCAAGACGCTCGAAGAAGCGCTGGCCAATCTCAAGGAGGCTACCGCGCTCTATCTCGAAGAGTTCCCCCAGTCGGAACACAAGCCTGCCATCCTGACCACGTTCGAGGTCGAGCCAGCTCATGCCTAAGCTCCCCTGCGTTTCCGGCGCGGAGGCGGTCAAGGCGCTCGAACGCCTCGGCTTCGTCTTCCTTCGCCAGCGCGGCAGTCACGCCATCCTCCGCAGAGGCGGTCGCGGCTGCGTGGTGCCCATGCATCGCGAAATCAACCAAGGCACGTTGCATGGTGTGCTCAAGCAGGCCGGAGTCACCGAGGATGAGTTTTGTCAGGCGCTGTAGAGTTGCCTGGATTCCTCCCCAAAATCCTCCGGCAAAGACTCCGCCTTCTTCCGCGACGTTCAGGACAAGGACACGGAGGATTCCTTCGGCGCGAACGCGGTTTAACGCATCTGGCAGGATCCTTTGCAGCGTGGCGTTGATCTGACTGACTCAAACGACCAGCCCGCGCCCGGCCCGTGGCTCGAATGGGATGAGGCCCACGAGCGTTTCAAGGACAACGCCAAGGCCAACGAACTCGTCCGTGGTTTCTACCGCAAGCCATTCGACGTGCCGGAAGTGAAAGTATAGACGCGCCGCGTCGCGGGCAGGGCCGGACCTGCTGGACTGGCCGGAACGTGCGGAAACGGTGAAGACCCGGCACGCCCGGCGGTCGCGCCCTGCCTTTATGTGTTACCGATGTCCTGACTGCGCCCGTTCCGAACTCTTGCCTCTTCCCCCTTGCCACTTTCCCCTCTCTTCCTCCCCATCTCCCGCCGCAACCGCGTCAGGAGCCGCGTCTCGTTCTTGCGCGCCAGTTCGTGCTCCCAAATCCGTATCACCCGCCAGCCCATCCGCCGCAGCGTTCGCGTCACCCGTCGGTCCCGCGCCTTGTTCGCCGCCAGCTTCCGCCGCCAGAACGCCGCGTTGTTCGCCGGCTTTGTCAGATGCTTCGGGCAGCTATGCCAGAAACAACCGTCCACGAACACCGCGAGTTTCAGTTTCGGGAAGACAAAATCGGGTTTTCCGAAGACAGGCCGGGAGCGACGCCAGCCGGATATGTGGTATCGGCGGAACAGGGTCATCAGCGCCAACTCCGTCTCCTTGTTCCCGCGCCCGCGAATCCTCGACATCACTTCGGAGCGCTTCCGCTTGGTGAAAACGTCAGGCATTTTTGCCGAGAGCTTGGCAGATCAATCGGGCTGCTCCAAGCGTGCGTTGGGAAATGGCGACATACCAAGCATTCATTCGCTTGTCCCACGAACGAACCTTCACAAAAACATCCCAGCTTAGTTGATGGATGGATTCCAACGACCAGTTCTCGGCCAGCTTTGCGATAAGGACATATTCAAACAGTTGTTTGTCCTTATCGTCGCTGTCGGGATATATCGTTCCGGTCTTCTTGGCATTACAGACGGTCTTGATGGAATAGCGGTCGCCATTACGGGAAAGCGCATCCACATTTTTGGTACCGCGCGGCGCGGCTTGAAGTTTGGGAAGACCTGAAGTCTTTTGAAAATGTTCGATGACCAGCCGTTCGCCAACTCCGCCAACCGAAAAAGCAATGCCTCGTTTACGCATCTCGGCATCGAGGTCAGCGTGAAGCAATACCAGAGCATCATCCGGCATCTTTGCCAAACAGTACCGGACTCCAGCTTCCGTTCGGTTCCGGGAACTCATCATTTCAGCTCGCCACCCGGTTTAACTTGTTTCTCTTCCACAGTGGTTGGACCAGATGCAATTGCAGGTGGTGCAGCTGCCTTGGCCGCCGGACTGGCGGTGGCTACTGGAGGTGTATCTGCCTTATCAGGAACTACAACAGGCGTTTTTGCAGCCGCCAAGTGTTCGTTAGGGGCAGGGGCAGCTTCGGGCGTTGTTGTTTTCAAATTGGCTTGGAACCGATTGATCACGAGAGCCTTGTCAATGTCAGGCGTCCCAAGCCGATTGCAGTAGCGAGAGA
Organism: uncultured Verrucomicrobiota bacterium; assembly: GCA_964524715.1. Taxonomy (GTDB): domain Bacteria; phylum Verrucomicrobiota; class Verrucomicrobiia; order CAIQCK01; family CAIQCK01; genus CAIQCK01. Next base: position 3,674 of record CAZGGF010000463.1, read on the forward strand.
ATCTGGCCACGACAGATTCGGCAAATGGACTGTCGAGCGTCGCAACGCGTTTGAAGTTGTTTAGTGACCCAGAGCTGAGCGAACGGAGTTGCTGAAAGTCCGCGACCAAATCTGGCATAAAGTAGGCACTCGGGAGGAATTTGAATCTTTCCCCGCGGTTGTCTTCAATCAGTCTCTCAAAACGCTCGGTTGAAGTATTACTCTTTGTTTTCAGCCAAGTTATGGCTTCCTCCCGGTCAACAAGTCTTTCACATTTTGCCAGCGTGACGTGTTCGGCTTTAGCCTGGGCAAAATCACAGGATGGAGTAAGAACTAACCAATATTGTTCTTGTCCTTCGACCGTTTCTGAAATGATATCTCCTGCTAAATGGTGCGGTCCCATCGGCGGAACTATATACATCACCATTGGGTGTGTCTTGGCACCTGTTGTATCAGATGTGGATGCACCCCCAAACGCGGCGGCAAACAACCCGGCTGCCGCTTCAAGAGAAATTGCCAAGCGGCGAGTCAAGAGGTATGCGATGTCCGCTTGGTCGGCTGGCCTCACAAACTCTTTCCAGTGGGTACTGACGAAATCCCACATGTAGCTGCGTTCCAGTTCCTCCAAACGTCGAGTAAGTGCTGGCAATTGTGTGGCAAACACGCGCCGCACTTCTTCTTTCACCCTGGTGACATCTTCGGTCTTTTCCACCACCCGGACAAAACTGGTTTCTTGTGAGCGGACTTTGTGTGCGAGAGCCGTATAGAACACAACGGGAAGAAATCGGGTCTTTTTCAATTCCTCGAACACCGCCAACCCCGCCGGATTTGAGTCCGCTTCCGACGTGGTATCGCTATCATCCTTGAGATCGAGGATCAGCAAATCAAAACGTCCTGTCCTCAAATGGTTGGCCGCCTTGTTGAATGTGGGGCAAACAACCACTTCAACTTGGTCGGGCGCCTCGACACACGCCGGAGCAATTTCTTGAAGTTGATGAATCTTGTCTTCCTTGTCCTCAACAATTAGAAATCTCCACGTGATGCCAGCTTGTCCGTTGCTCATACGCGTTTCCTTAGTGTGACTAAGAAGTTTGCACCCTTAAGCGGCCCGTTCTTGAGCAATTCGAGTGAGCCTTCGTAGTAATCGCTGACTATTTCACCAACGATTGATAGTCCCAAGCCGACACCTTCGGGTTTTGTTGAAAAGTATGGATCGAATATGAGTTCGCGATTTTCTGGCGGCACACCAGGCCCACTGTCGGAGAAAAGAATATCAACATGGTCCGGTCCCTTGCGTTCAACGCTCACCTCTATCTCTCGCTTGGACTCGTTCACCTGCTCCAACCAATAAAGGCTGTTTTGCAACAGATTGATGATGACCTCTTGGAGTTCTGCTGGATCAACACGCACGAGCGTTTGAGAACGAGGTATTTTCGTCTTCACATTGAGGCGTTGAACATCATCGCCGAAGACTGCAAAGGCATCCTTGATGATCTCCTCAAGATAAAGCTGCGCCGGACGACCGCGACGTCTACCGCCGAATGGCTCCATTCTTCTGAAAGCGATGGACAATACATCGCCTTGCTTTCGGATAACCGTGAATCGTCCAGCTGCTCTCGCGACAAAGTCGCCGCCGAGTCTTTCTGCACGCTGAACATCTTCCAAACCGAGCGCCGCTTCACTGTTGATGGAAGCGATTGGTTGTCGGCCCTCATGAAGCACGTGGTCGATAAGCTGTCCGAGTGTCGCCAGTCGTTGATACCTGCCAAGAACTGTTTGAATTTCTTTCAGTTGGCCGCCAAAACTCTGCTCGGTCTTCTCGACGAGTTCCTTGGCTTGTTTGTCCTGCGGAAACTGTTTAGCGACATAATCCGCGAGTGGTTTTAAATCGAACCCGGCGAACAATCCACCAACCGGTTTTCCGCTCTTGCTTGTTGCCCTTGGTCGAGCCGCATATCGTAGTATCTCGAGCCGACTCAGGACTTCCGTCATGACGTCACGCAAATCTTGAAGGGCTTGATTCTCGTCCAATCCTTCACGATTTGATTGGTCTCGCAGCTTCGGGTTGGAGTCAGCTGAAATGTGAACAACCCCGTAAATCTGGTTGTTCGATAAGCGGAGCGTGGGGTTCTGCACACGACGCAAATCCAGTCGCAGCCAATCGTCCTGTGGCTCTCCGTAGGGAAGCACTCGAAAGCCGTCGCGATAGATGTTAATGCCGGCCACAGCATCGAGATCGTGTCGAATATCTTGAATCGTGGAGTGGGTCTTCTGCACCACATTGCCGAGTTCGTCTCGATCCCATACACGCAATTCTAAATCGAGAGCACCGCATTCGGTTGGCCGCGTTTCCGTTGGGCCCTCTTCCTTCTTTGATTCCGTGGCTTTGATGTCGCGAAGCTCAAATCTTCCCTTCGCATCCTTTACGCGGACAAACTGGCCTTCCATCGGTTTGTCGATTCCTTCGGCCAACACTTTGTAGCTGATAGTGAAAGAACCGTCCGTCTTGACAGATCCCCTGACAACATAGTGAGGATGTTTCAGAATGGGTGGCGGTTCAACCTTACTGCTGAATTGCGAGAACTCAGGTGGCAGTGCCAATTCGACTTCAAATCCCGGGTCTTTGTCCTCTTCCTTCTTTTTCGTAAACTTTGGCGAGACAAGGCGCGCAAGTGCACGCCGCAAGTCGTCGAAATGTTGAACTTCCCATTTTTGCTTCAAACTTGTCATGCGGAGAAGTGTGCCGCTCTCTCTCGCATGTGCAGTCGGCATTTCATTTTCACTCCCCCAAAGGAAATCTATCGCACCTCCGGGCTTGATCTCGACTGGCGCACGTTCTTCCCAAAGGATGAGAATCTCATCGAGATACTTGTTTTCGTCGTCAAATTGTCGCCAGTCGAAAATTCCATACACCTCTTTCGCTGCGCCCCTCTTTCGGGAAATAACCTCCAGTTCATTCGCCAGTCGAGATGATGCAAACCGTCCAATCCCTTTCTCGCCGAGAAAGCGCCTCTTGAATCTATCTGTGCGTCGCAGCTTGCCGCGCTTTGAAGGTGTCGCCGGCTCCATCCACACGGTTTGAACAGTTTCTAATTCCATCCCGTGGCCGTCGTCTATCACCTCGATGCTGCCTTTGCCCGGCTCCAGAGGGCCAGTGAAACGAATGAGAACATGAGTTGCGTCGGCGTCGTATGCATTCTTCACGAGCTCAATCACCGCCACGACTTCGTTGCTGATGAGCTCTTCGCCGAGGGTGCGGAGTAATCGTGCCCTAGGCCGAAGAGCTGAACCAGATGCTGAAGATTGGAGCGCTGGCATGTCAATTAGACGTTCGCGGTTAGATTTTGAACAACTCGTTTCATCACAGGCGGGCAGACGGCGTTGCCGATCATTTTAATGCGGTCGCGGCGTGTGCCGCATTCAAATTTCATCTTCGGCGGCATTCCCATCGCAGCCTGTAGCTCAGGGACCTGCAACATCCGCATGACATGTCCATTCTTCGGATCGGGTTTCACCAGTGCGAACCGGTCCACGGTGGTGATCGTGCGTAGCGGACGGTTCAGTCTTTGCCAGCCGCCGCCGCCATCCGAGCCGTAATAAACGAGCAGAAATGGCTTCTTCTTGCCAAGCGCTGCAAATCCCCTCCTAGCCCTTTGAAGTGTTGGCTTGGCGCGATTCGGCTTCCGCAGTGGTGTCCACCGATATTTGCCGTTCAGATTCACAATGTCGGCGATTTTTTTTGGTTCCGTCTTCCGAGGCATCACCTTCGGTGGGATCTGTTGCCTGTCCGCCACGAGGAACAATCGGCGTCGGGATTGAGGCACACCGAAGTGTGCTGAGTTCAAAACCTGTTCCTGCAATTTGTATCCAAGTTCTTTGAGCGCGGATTTGAACTCGGCATACCGGTTCCACTTGCGCATGTTGACTACATTCTCGATGACGATCCATCGTGGTTTGAACGCCTCAGCAAACCGCACAACCTGAAACGCTGTTCCCTTACTGTGCTCGCACCGCGGCTTGTTACCCTTGGCCGGGCTATGGTTGGTACATTCAGGAGAGGCAAGAATCAGATCAATGCGACCGATTTCCTTGACAACCTTCTTGAGGTCAACATTCTCCAGACGGTCTTCGTAGAACTTCGCACCTGGAAAGTTCGCTGCGTGGTTCTTTCCCGCGAGCGACCAGCAATCAAACGCGGCCACGATTTTCACACCAGCTTCTTGCGCGCCCCAACTACTGCCACCTGCGCCGCAGAAGAGATCAATGGCTTTCAGCCTACGGCGAGTGGTCGCTGCTCGCTTCATACCTAGATTCCCTCCAGCAACTGGGCGGTTGTGATCCCCAGCGCTTTCGCAATGAAAACGACGTTCTTGATGCCAGGGTTGCGCGTGCCGCGCTCAATGTCGCTGATATAGGTACGGTCGAGGTCGGCTTTTTCGGCCAACTTTTCCTGAGAGAGATTCTTTGCCTTGCGATGTTTGGCAACAGCTTGACCGAGTGCCTTTAGGACGGGGTCACATTTTGGCATGGCCGATAGTGGACGCCTTGTCGGCTATCAGTCTATCGGCTATGAGTGACAATATGCGGCAGACTGCAAAAGCGGGAACGACGGCGGATGAGGGAAGCGACTGATTATCGCAGGGCGGAGAAGAACCTCGCGAAGCGCGGGAGGCAGGAGCCGTTTTTGTCCACCGAGGCGATGACTGCGGAGGCTTTGCCGACGATCAACCGGCGCTCCACGACGCCGAAGTAGCGCGAGTCCTTGCTGTTGTCGCGGTTGTCGCCCATGACGAAATATTCGCCGGCTCGCAGCGTCAGCGGCGGAAACGAGCAATGCGGCGACGGGAAAAACGGGCGGGCCATCACGGCGTGCGAACGATTTCCAACCGTTTCCGTGGCGAATTTCGCAATCGCCTGCTCGGCGGCAGGCACGCCGGCAAACCCCGCGGGCGGCAGAGGCGTGTAGCGGGCACGCTGGCCGTTGATCCAGAGCGCGTTGTTTCGCAGTTCGATGGTGTCTCCCGGCACAGCCACGATGCGTTTGACGAGACGGAGTTCGTCCTCCGGCGAGAAGAGCACGACGATGTCGCCGCGCGACGGATGATCCCACTCCGCCAGATGCGTCGTGGTGAACGGAATCTTCAGGTCGTAGGCGAGCTTGTTCACAAAGACGAGGTCGCCCTCGAGGATCGTCGGCTTCATCGAGCCGGTGGGGACGAAATTGTAGTCGGCGAGCGAGGACTTGATGGGGCAAATGATCGCGGCCATCACAGCCAGTGGACGGACCCATTCACGCCAGAGTTGTTTGAGGACTGAAGGGATATTCATGGAATGCTCAGGTGCACCCTTTGACCGGCGGGAGGAAGGAGGTGTTCAAATTCTTTGCCGGGTGAGTGTGGGGTGGATCGCGACCTCCGGGCGCGATAGTGATTGAGACGCAAAAGAGAAATGCCTGCTCTGAGCTTCCCGCATGCCCAACGCGATATCTTCCTCGTGGCAGTTGCCATCGCGCCCGGAGGTCGCGATCCACCTTTGGGAACGTCGTTCAATGGTAGGGCGAAGCGTCCCTGCTGAGCCGTCCCCTTCTGCGCTTTCACCGCGAACGGCTCAGCGGGACGCTTCGCCCTACCGGGCAAGAGTCGATCGCGAAAGCTGCGATGCTCGTAAATGTAGGACGGGCGTCCCGCCTGTCCATTGATGAGTGATTGGACAGGCAGGATGCCTGTCCTACTTTGATGCCGGCATCTCGCTTGCCGACTCTCGCAATGAGGCCATCGGCAAAGCTGCGATGCTCGCAGCAGTCCAGAGCCTTCGGCTTCAAGTTCCAGACATCCAGATTCATGGCCAAGGCGCGATCGTGATTGTGAAACGAAAGAGGAAGGCATGCGCTGAGCCTGCCGCATGCCCAACGCGATACCTTTCTCTTGCCAGTTGCCATCGCGCCCGGAGGTCGCGATCCACCTTCGATGGCGTTGCTCAGTGGCAGGGCGAAGCGTCCCGCTGAGCCGTCCCCTTTTTGTGTTTTCACTGCGGCGGCTCAGCGGGACGCTTCGCCTGCCACTCCAACCATGATAGTCTGCCGATGTCAGGCAGACGTTATGATGGCGGCTTGCGGAGGGGCTTTCTGTTCTCCAACGCACCCCGGTCCTCGTGATCAGGGTTTGGAACCCAGGATGCCCTTTGTCTGGGCGGACTTGATGATCTCATCGAGGCTGCCTTCTGCGGAGACCGAAGGAGGCCGGGGGCCGGGCTTCTGTTCCGTCAACACGCGCCTCATCGCTTCCAGAATCGGTTCTTCCTGGGCGGTGAACGTCACCCTTCCCACCTCTTTGTTGTTTCGCCTGGTTGAACCCAGGAAGATGATGTTCCCACCCTCCAACCCTTGTTCAAAGACAATCCTGGCTCCCATGTAGTCGTTTGGCCGGACGGTCTGGGAGACCAGCTTCTTGGCATTCTGTGCCAGCGTGTTCGTTCTCTTGCGCAACCCCTCCGGTATGCCCGGGTAGCTCTTCACTTTCTGGAGTTGCTGCTCGAAGAAATAATAGAAACGCGACTCCTTGTTCAGTTTCAGGAACTCCACCTCAAAAGAACCCGGCCTTGAACTCAGGATCAGGTCCATGAACTCCCTGTTGGTCTCGAGCTGCGATTGAAATCGTCCGGCTGATATCCCTTCACTGATCTTCCCGGCCACGTCGCGGCTGACGCGAAGTGTGGCGCGGAAATTGATGAAGACATCCCCTCCCGCGGCCGCGGGCACCTTGACGGTCGAGGAGAACTCGGTGCTGCCGAGTTCGACGATGTCTTGAGAGGTGTTGGAAGCCTTTCCCGCGGCGTCAGCGCCCTGCGATGTCTGGCGATTGGCCGAAAACACCGGGAGGCACGAAATCGCCAAAGCGAGAAAGGCTGCCGTAAACCGCAGCGTATCCAAATGCGATGTCAGTCTCATAAACAGCAAAAGTTGACCAGCTCCCGCCATCCTGCCACGCCGGATCAGGCGTAGTAATCGGGCACGAACGTCTGCTCGGAGAGGGGCGGTCGCACGTATCCCCTGTCTGGTGGGCGTCGCGGCAACTTGATCGGGTCGGGCGTCAAATCCTTGTATGGGATCCGCTTCAACAAGTGCCGGATGCAATTGAGCCGTGCACGCTTCTTGTTGTCCGCGTTGACCACGTACCAGGGCGATTGTTTGTTGTCCGTGTGAGCCATCATTTCGTCCTTGGCTCTGGAGTAATCCTGCCAGCGTCTGCGGGATTCGAGATCCATCGGGCTGAGTTTCCAACGCTTGGTGGGATCTTCGATGCGGGACTGAAAACGGTGTTCCTGTTCTTCGTTGCTGACCGAGAACCAGTACTTGACGAGGATGATGCCCGAGCGGATCAGCATGCGTTCAAATTCGGGGCAGGAGTGCAGGAAGTCCTGATGCTCCTCGTCTGTGCAGAATCCCATCACCCGTTCGACACCGGCCCGGTTGTACCAGCTTCGGTCGAACAACACCATTTCGCCCGCCGCCGGGAGATGCGGCGCATAGCGTTGGAAATACCACTGGGTTTTCTCCCGTTCTGTCGGGGTGCCCAAGGCCACCACCCGGCAAATGCGCGGGTTCATCCGTTGGGAGATTCGCTTGATGACGCCGCCCTTCCCGGCCGCATCGCGCCCCTCAAACAGGACCACCACCTTCAATCCCTTGTGCTTGATCCACTCCTGCAGCTTGACCAGTTCGATCTGAAGCCGTTTCAGCTCCTTGTTATAGAACTTGTTCTTCAGCTTCCTGGGTTTCTTCTCGTCCTTTTCCTTCTTATTCTCGAGGGGTTTCTGGTCAGCCGAGATCAGTGTTTCCGACTCCGACTTCTCCCGATCTTTCTTCTTTTTCTTAGACATGGTAGGTGGCTCCTTGCCCGCGGTGATCGCCTCAATATCGTGGCGGGAGAGTATCTGGCTGCCGGTGAAATCTCAAGGAGGTTGTGGCGGCCACGGGGATGCGCGGAAGGGGACGTGGCGGCAACAGCCTGCCGGGCGTGGAGGCAATTGACCGGCCCCAGTTTGTGGTTGTGCCGTATTGGCACTGCGTTATACTGCTTTGCAGATCGTGGAAGCCACGCGGAGGAAACCACGGTGGTGGAAATGGCATAAGAGGATTTGCCTGATGTTGAACAAGGACTCTCGGTTACCCGGTGCATCATCTGAACGCACAGGTCGTTCCATTCGATGACTATTTCACGAAGACAATTCCTTGGCATGACAATGGCCGGCATCGGCGCGTTGCCGCCGGGATTGGCATTCGCAAACAAGGAGCCGGCCGGCGCTTTGAAAGTGGGCTTCATGGTGTGGCGCATCGGCGATATTCTGGACTTCGACAAACAGGTGGAATGGGTCGCCAAATCCGGGTTCGAATCCATCTCGTTTCACTCTTCGGCCGGACAGACCGGCAAGTGGCGGGGCGTCGAGCCTGCCACCGCTGACGCGGGGGAACGGCAGCGCATCAAACGGCTGCTCTCACGATTCGCCGATTATGAAATTCACGCGCCGTTCGACGCCGTCGTTCGGCCGGAAACGCCCGAGCCGGTCCTGAAGCGATTGGAGGATGTCGTCGCGTTCGCCGGTGATGTTGGAGCCAGGATCGTCACAATTCATGTCGAGGCGCCCTGCGCAGGATGCTTTGACTTGTGCTGGCAGAAGGCGCTGGACAGACTGGATGCGGCGGCGGGCAAGGCGGGTGTTCGTATCGGGCTGGAGTTCGACAGCGGATTTGAATGGCTGCGACGACCGCGCCGCCGGTACATTGGCGCGACGCTGGACGTGGGCCACATGTACCACCACAACGGCGCCGGTTATCGTCCCTACAAGACCATCCAAGGTCTCGTGATGTTCCTCAACGAAGTCTTGTTCCATCTGCACATCCACGACTACGACGGGAAGAACGATCATATTGAGGTCGGAACGGGGCGGGTCGACTTCGACGGGATACTCAAGGGTCTCAACACGATCGGCTATCGCGGCGCGCTCTGTCTCGAACTCAACCCCGACCGCTGTCCGCCTGACGGCGTCCAACGCAGTGCGGCCTTCCTGCGCAAACTCGCCGCCACGTTGAAGTAAGAACACGGCGTCGCTGCTGCGGTTGGACCGGCATTCAACGGGCCATCCTCGCTTTTCACTCCGGCAGGTTTGGTTTGACACTGCGGGTGGCATGCACTATTTGGGCACCATGAATACCGGCGAGAATCATCCCCCCACCCACCACTGCACATGCCATCATGAGGAAGGGCAATGCCATGGAAATCCTGAGCACAGGACGGTGATCAATCGCCGGCGGTTTCTCGCCGTTGGATCGGGGTGTGTCATTGGCGCATTGGCCGGTTCGAGCAACGCGGCCGACAGCAAGGCGCAACTGGTGGATATAGGGGCGCTCACCCGGTTTTCCGAAGAGGGCATTTCGGAGGAGTTTACCAAGGACAATTTCTTCGTCATCCGCTACCAGGACCGCCTCTTTGCCGCCAGCACAAGCTGCCCCCACATGGGCAACCCCCTCCAGCGCGACCCGCAGGACGTCAAGCGCATCACCTGCGGCATTCACGGGTCGGTCTTCGATGGCGAAGGCCTGGCCACAGTCGGCCCGGCTTCGACCGGCCTCATTCGCCTGGGCATCACGGTGAACAAGGAAGGCCACGTGATGGTCAACCCGGCCAAAGAGTTCCCGCAGGACAAGTGGACCGACAAGGCCTGCTACGTCGAAGTGAAGTAGCCGTCCAGCCCGGACATTTCATCAGAAGCTCATAGCCCCCGACGTGAGTCGGGGAAGCATGTGCCCGTCACGCTTGCCCGGTCCGCCGTCTCACGACGACGGCTATGAAGAAGGCCGCCTCCGTCGCCGGAAATCCTGAAGGGATTTCATCACTCAGCCCAAGGGTTGCGCGGCACGCGCTACCCTGGGTAACGCGTTCAATATAGAATCCACCCTAACGGGGTTGAATCATCTGCGCGTGTTGCAACAGCGTCCGAACTGTAGCGTCGGTCTCCGACCGACGAATCAGTCATCAATAACAACCGGCGGTCATAGACCGCCGCCACAGTCCTCCTCCTCACGACGGCTACAACTACGGACTGTTCGCCTCGTAGCCCCGACGTGAGTCGGGGGATGATCGTCGCAAGAAGGTGGTTATATCCGGGCTAGGGCCGCGTCACACTCATGTAGTCGTTCTCGGTCCGACCGGAGGCCAGTTCACGGACGCGGATTTGCCACGTGCCGGGCTGGTCATTGGCCGCGAGGTCGAGCTTCAGTTCCAACCGGCCGTCCTTCGCGCCGTAGTAGCCCGTGCGCTCCGCATCGCGCCCGCTGGGATCGCGGATATCCACCCGCACGGGAACGATCGCGTCAAGCGGGCGATCCGCTTTATCCACGATGGTAATCCTGACGGTGGCGGAGGAACCAAGTTTTGCGGCAACGGGTGACTCGATCTTCACGCTGGCAATCGCTCTATCGGTGACCATGAACACACCGCCTTCGCACGGGCCGAATTGCCGCGTGAACCATGGGTTGCCAATCACACCCTCATCTGCCCAGACGGGCCTGTTGTTCACCAGGTCATAGACGTAACCTCGCTTGCGATCAAGCGAGATAGCGGCCACCTCTGGCAAACCGTTCTCCATCACCAAGCCGTGCTGGCCGACGTAATTGCCGAACTCGCGCGAGTCGTTCACAACGAAAAGGTAATCTGTCGTGCCATAGCTGCGGCAACGAGGAATGACACTCGGCGCGCAGGAACTTGCGTAACTTTCATAACGCCGGTCCAACTTTTCGCGCAGCTTGTAAGCCCGTTCCACCAACTCATCCCAATCTTCTTTGGCCTTGCGCGTGCGCGTATAGCTCTGCACAACGATGTCGGCCTTGATGGCCGGGCAGAGCCGCTCGTCGCCGACGATGATGCCGCCCTTCTTTTGGAATTCCTTCACCTTCGCCGCGACCGTCGCGGTCAGCACGTCGCAGTCGAACATCACCAGCACACGGAAACCATCGAGGCCGCGCTCGACGACTGTCTCGTCATAGACGATCTCCGGCTGCAAGTGCGCCCACATCAACATCTGATACCCGTCGCCGGACCAGCCATTACCCCAACCGTAGGTGCCGCGCCGCGCAAACATCTGCGATGCAAAGCTTTCCAGATACGCCACGTCGCTCTTGCGGTCGGGCACCTGCATCAGCGCCGGACCCAGCGGTTCGACCACCTCCTTCACCAACCGCCGCAGTTCATGTTGCGTTTGCGGGTTCGTGTAGCGATAGCCGGAGGAGCCTTCGCACGGTACCAGCGCCTGCCAGCCGTGATACATGATGCCTTGGACCGGCCGGGCCATCTTCGTCCAGAAAGCCTCGCGCAAGTGCATCGGCGCGATGGTTGGGAATGCCGCGTCGGGGTCGGTGTCCTCCCATGGCGATTTGGTCGCCTTGGTGACCTCGTCGCCCTTCTTCATCGGCGCGGTCTGATTGCGATACCAGATGATCTGCGTCATTTTCATCACCTGCTGCGGGTGTTTCGCGCCGCGTGCCATGGCAAAGAGTTCATCCGTCGCGACACCGATGCGGATCGGGTCGGGATAGGAGTAGGTCCATTGCGAGATCACATCCACCGCGCCGCCGCTGCCATAGACGCTCGCGACACGCACGGCGGGATCGTGGAAGGTCCAGAGATCGTTGCGACCTGTGGATTTCAGCCCGCGATGCAATTCTGTGTTCAGTCCGTTCCACCCGTCGCCCGTCTTCCAATACCACTGAAGATAACGGTACAGCGGATGATCGTCGGGAATGACGCGGTCGGCGGGAAAGCCCTTGATCTTGGAATAATCCAGGCCCGACTTGCCGCTCGCGTCGGCCGGGATCTCCATACCAGTGGCCTTGCGAAGCGCCTCCTTATCCACGTCGTGGAAACAAAGGTTCGCTCCATCGCGCACCTCGGTGTGCAGCAACGCGGAATTCCACGCCGGGAACGAGCCATAGGTTTGCGCCACCGACGCGCCGACGTTGTAGCAGAGTTTCTGCATCTCGGGGAACAAACCGCAAATGGTGGGCCGCTGGTCGTTGCTCTTTCCTTTGCGATCAATGCGCCGGAACTCCTTTTTGGCATCCGCCGCCCAGTGTCCCGGCGAGAGGCTGATGCAGATGCCGAGGTCGTTGGCCAGCGCGATGTCCAGCATCCGCTTGGTATCGGCGACCGTTTCCGGCTTTGATGCCATGGTCGGTTTGCCGGCGTCCCAAATCGCGGAGAAATCCGCTCCCATGCCCAGACAATGCGTGAAGCCGATGTGCTTCAAGCGCGGCAGTTCCTTGATGACGTTGTCCACGCCGCCGACGCCCCACATGACCACCGGCATCCGATGCGGCAGCGGTCGCGGGACGATGACGATCGGGAAACCTTCCTCGCTGACGTAGGGCTTGTCGCCGGGAATCTGGATTCTGGCCCGCAGGCTGTATTCGCCGGGCCGCAGCGACGTGTCGAGCGCGTAATCCACTATATGACGGGCACCGCCATCCAGTTCCGGCAACGCAAATGTCTTCTCGCCAAGACCTTCCAATGACACACAGGCGGTGGCGCCTTTGAGTTTCGCCCGCTGAAGATTCGTGACCGCGAACCGCAGCAGCGGCGCTTTTTCCATGCGCACGAAACTGGTCCGGTCCGAGGCGACGGCGAACGCAGCCGGGCGGAACTCCAGCACGCCGTTGCTGAGCCGCACCTGCGCAATGAAGCCGGGGAAACCGTGATAGTAGCTGCCAATGCGGTCGCCGATGGAGATCGGATGCTTGCCGGGCGTGATCGCCGCGCGGCCCGGCTTCTTCACGCCGCCGAACGCGGTGCCGTCGCGCCAGAACCGTCCATCGCCCGCGCCGTCGTAGGTAAATGCGATGTGATACCAGGTCCCTGTTTCATACTTCGCCGGTTCCGAGGCCCATCGTTCCGACTCGTCGCCGAAGCCGAGATTGGCCACGAGCCGCCGCAAACCGCCCTTGTCAGCAGCCGAGAGCGTCACCTGATAGTCGCTATGGGCAACGTATTTCTTGTCGAGCAGGAACGACTCCGGGTAGTTGGCCAGCTCCTTCTTCGGCTTGATCCACATCTCGATGGTAAACGCGCCCTTGGGCGAAAGGGCCGGTTTGCTGGCGGCTATGGCCGCATGTCTTTTGTCTTCGACCGGATGGCCGCAGGACGACTCGAGGCACAGGCCAAACCTGCCGTCCTTGGCGATGACCGCGCCCTGCAATTTCAGATCCAGCTTGTTTGCCGACGAGTCATTCATCTCCGCGCCAGCCGCGAACTGCCAGCAGGCGATGACGTGTTTGCCGGTGACGTCATTGCCGGCATAGACGGCCTTCCATGGTTCGCAGGAGCGTTGGGCGGGCTGTTGCGCCCATGCGCAAGCGCTCAGGAGAAGACCGGTGAAGCAGAGTGTGGTGAGTTTCATGTTCGGTTCTTTCAATCGCTGGATTTCCTGTAAACGATCAACGCTGCGCCTGGCCGTTGCGGCAAATGGACGGGCAGGCCATCATTCATCAGTTCCCGGCCGGTCATGCGCTTCGACTCACGCGAGTCCAGGTCGGTGACGACATAATGCGCCATGGATTGCAGTTCGCGCAACCGAAACCGCGCTGTCGCATCAGGGCTCTCCGCCCGGCGAAACGCTTGAACGACTCCACCACCGGTTTCAGGCTGGTCGAACTGCCACGCCATCCAGACGTTGTTCGCACGGCTATAGGGGGTCAGCGGGTAGAAGTCGCCGGTGAGATACGGCTCAATCTGGCGAAACTCATCCACCATCCGGCGCAGGAACGCGTAGTCGAGGTCGGGTTTCTGCGTATTCCACGCGATGCGAGACATGGGGCAGATGGAGCTGCGAATCATATAGGGATCGCGGGCACCGGTGCCCGACCCGTAGACCGGCATCCATGGCGAGAGGCCATGGGTCTGGCACTGCTGGCCGATGGGTTCGCTGAAGTAATCGCTCCGGAGCAATGGCACCGAGCGGCGCATCGTTTCCAGGTCGTTGCGCCGGCCGCCGCTGGCACAGGTGTCTATCCAGAGGTTCGGATGCCGGCGCAACAACTCGTCCCAATAAGCGAGGTAGCCGCAGACGTAAGCGTTTTCGGTGAAGCCTTGCCGGTCCGGGGCGTCGTTGGCCCGCCAGTAGGCCAGCGGGTCGATGTTAAAATCCTGCCGGTACACGTCAATGCCCTCATCGGTCAGCATCTTGCTGACGTGGCCGGTGATCCATCGCCGCGCGTCGGGGTTGCCTAGATTGAGCAGGCGGTTGGCGAGTTTGCCCAGTTGGGGCGTCTGGGAGGATTCCTTGGGGCAGCCCAACAACCACTCCGGGTGGTTCTCATACAACCACGAACCGGGCGTAACCCGTTCCGGCTCAAACCATACCACCGTCTTCATGCCATGGGCGTGCGCGCAGTCGTTGACCTCGCGAAGTCCGCGGGGAAAACGTTTGCGCTCCACTTCCCACGTGCCGGTGTAGAACCACTTGCCTGGATGCGGATACCAGCCGGCATCCATGATCCAGTAGTCGAGCTTGATTCCCTCGCGCACGTAACCCTTTATCAACGCCATTTCCCTCCCGGCATCGGCGAGGTTCCCACTGGTGGATGCAAAATGCGTGGACACCGGCTTGCCGGCGACGCGGGGTGTGTTGTGCGCCAGCACCCAGCGGCGCCAGATGTTCTGCGAGCGGGTCCAATCGCCTTTCCAGAACTGCATCACGACAAGCGGACTGCGGATTTCCTCGCCGGGACGCAGCTTGAGGCGCGTCAATTCCTGCCCTGCCTGGAGGCGCAGGCCGCGCGATTCGTCGCGGGTGAACCGGGCGGCCCATTGGCCGGGCCAGCCGACGACAACGATGACGCCTTGCTGTGACCATTCGAGATTGAAATAGGACAGATCGCTGTTGGTGGGGCGTCCGCCCGCCGCGCTGATTCGTTTTTCGGCTTTGGGTCCAAGCGCCGTTTCAAGCGGTTCGAAATCGTTTTGCCGGCATGGGCTGCCGACGTTGTGGTGCAGGAGGAATTCGCCCGCTGGCTCGCGCTCCAGCCGCGTGTCCAGCGCTAGAATGTCCGCGAGGATCGGTGTGTCGGCTGAGCCCGTGTTCTTGAAGTGCAGCGTCCATTCGACGGTCGGAAAATCGGAGTAGGCGACGGCTACGCAGCGCAGTTCGAGGCCGGTCTTTGGATCGGTCCAAACGATCGCGCGTTGAGTGCGGTTGGCGTCGAGTTGAATGGAGGATCGCCTCGCCTGCCATGTCGGCAGCAGTTCTGCCGAGCGATGTCCGTCGTATATGAACGAGAACGGGAGACTCTGTGCCGTCGGACCCAGATTGGCCTCGGTCCACGCACGAGCCATGGTCATCTCGCTGGCACTGGGCATGGCAGCCATGGCATGTGACGCAGCGACGAGGGCAATGACGCAAAGCGTAACAAGTTTCATGGCAGGCTCTTGCGGTTGATTTGAGCTTAAGACTTAGACCGGCCCGCGCGGTTTGACAACTGCCAAGTTACGGCATGAACCAGCGTCGTTGCTCACGCCAGATTGCCACGACACTCGTCACAATTTCCACCCACTGCGATACGGTGGGTTGAGGAATGAATTGGCCTCCGGGCAGTTCGTGAACTGCATCTTCTCAGCGTCCCATTCCAGCTTCTGACCGCCCATCTTGATCGAGATGATTCCCAGCAGTGCCAACTCCGTCAGCGGCCCGCCATAGGAGAAGTCCGAACCGGCTTTGCGGCCGGTGCGGATCGCGTCGAGCCAATCCTGATGGTGTTCCTTCACACGCGGGAGCGTTTTCTCCGGCCGTTTGAAAGCCTGCATCTTGGTTTCCGGCACGATGCGCGCGCCGCCTGCACCGTGCGAGCCGTAGGTGATGGTGCCTTTGTCGCCGTATACCGCGGCGCCGGTTTCGATTTCCTGGCGCTCCGGCTCCAATTCCGGCGGCCTCGGAATATGTTTGGCGCCACTGTGCCAGACCAGTTTGACCGGTCCGCGTTTGCCCTTGGCGGGAAACTCGTAGGTGATGATATCGCTGGGCGGATAGGCATCCCCCTGCGTCTTGAAATCATAGTCTTTCGTTGTCGCCTGGATCGTGGCTGGCGCGCCAAGGTCGAGCGCCCAGAAGACCGGGTCCACAACGTGGCAGATCCAGTCGCCAACGGTGCCATTGCCGAACGGTACCCAGCGACGCCAACGGCCCGGAAGGAAGTTCGGGTTGTAGGGCCGTTGCGCGGCCGGACCGAGCCAGAGATCCCAATTGAGCGTGCGCGGCACCTCGTGCGTCTCCTTCAAGCTCGGCAGCTCGGGCACCGCGGAATTCACGGCTTTGCAGCCGGCGTGGATGGTATGGACGTTGCCGATCGCGCCGGCCCAGATCCATTCGCAGAAAATGCGGATGGACTCGGAGGAATGGCCCTGGTTGCCAAGCTGCGTCACGACGTTATGTTCGCGCGCCGCCGCCATCAATTGGCGGATTTCGTGGACCGAGTGCGCGAGCGGCTTCTGGCAGTAGACGTGCTTGCCACGCTTGATTGCCGCCATCGCGGCCACGGCATGCGTATGGTCCGGCGTGGACACGGTGACTGCATCGATCTGTTTCTCGATCGCATCGAACATTTTCCGGAAGTCTTGGAAACGCCGCACATTAGGGAGCTTCTGGAACGTCTTGGCGGCGCGCGTTTCGTCCACGTCGCAGAAGGCGACGAGGTTCTCCCGGGAAACACTCATGACATCGCCATGGCCCATGCCGCCGACGCCAATGCTGGCGATATTGATCTTCTCGCTTGGCGGTGTCTGGCCGCTGGCAGCGATGACATGGCGCGGAACGATCATCGGCGCGCCGAGCAGTGCGCCAGCAGTGCAACTCCGGAGAAAATTCCGGCGTGAGAATGTGAACGACAGGTCGAGGGGCTTGTTCGTAGAGTGTTTCATGTGCGTTCGCAGGCGGCGGATTGGACTTGAGACTTAGACCGGCTCGCGATATTTGACAATCACCAAATTCTCTCACCATGAAAAGCTCACTCGCAGTTCTGGCATTTGTTTTCACCATGGCATCGTCGTTTGCCGCCGACGGCAAGGCGGTTTCAATCTTCGACGGCAGGACATTTGCCGGTTGGGAGGGCGATACGAAGAAATCGTTTCGCATCGAAGATGGCGCCATCGTGGGCGGTTCGTTGAAGGAGAAGGTGCCGCGCAACGAATTCCTCTGCACGACACGGAGTTACACCAACTTCGTGCTGCGCGTGAAATTCAAGTTGCTGGGCCGCGGCGTCAACGCCGGCGTCCAGATTCGCTCCGCGCGGATTCCGAACCACCACGAGGTCAGCGGCTATCAGGCTGACATGGCCGACCCTTCATGGTGGGGTTGCCTGTACGACGAATCGCGCCGCCGCAAGATGCTGGCCAAATCAGACATGAACGAGTTGAACAAAGTGCTCAAGCGCGATGATTGGAATCAGTACGAGATTCGCTGCGAGGGCAAACGCATCCGGCTTTCCATCAACGGCTTGCAGACGGTGGACTATACCGAGCCGGACGGCGCGATCCCGCAGCACGGCATCATCGGCTTGCAGATCCATGGCGGTCCGCCGAGTGAAGCGTGGTACAAGGATATTAGCATTGAGGAATTGCCATGAGATCCGCTGTTGTTCTCGCTGTACTGTTGGCGGCTATCACCCTGGCCGAGGCCGCACGCAAACCAAACGTCATCATCCTCCTTGCGGACGATATGGGTTATGCCGACGCGGGTTTCAACGGCTGCAAGGATATCCCGACGCCTCATATCGACTCGCTGGCGACACACGGCGTGCGTTGTTCAAGCGGTTACGTGTCGCACTCGTTTTGCAGTCCGACGCGCGCGGGGTTGATGACCGGGCGCTACCAGCAGCGGTTCGGACACGAGAACAATCCCGCGTGGCTGCCCGAAGACACAAAAATCGGGCTGCCAGTAAGCCAGACGACCATTGCTGACGTGATGAAATCGGCCGGTTTCGTCACCGGCGCCATTGGCAAGTGGCACTTGGGCGCAGCACCGTGCTTCCATCCGAATGAGCGCGGTTTCACGGAGTATTTTGGGTTTCTCGGTGGTGGCCATATTTATCTGCCTGGCATGAAAGGGGGCGTGGAGTACACCGTGCCGCTGTTGCGCAACAAGACGCCGCTGGAGTTGCAGGACTACATGACCGATCTGCTTTCGGTTGAGGCGGCGGCTTTCGTCGCCCGGCACAAGGCGGAGCCGTTCTTCCTCTATGTCGCTTACAATGCCGTACATACGCCATTGCAGGCGCCGGAAAAATACCTGAACCGCTTCACGGGTATTGCCGACGAGCGGCGGCGCGCTTATGCGGCGATGACCAGCGCGATGGACGATGGCATCGGGCTGATCCTGCGTGCGCTACGCGATAACGGGCTTGAACGCGACACGATGGTTTGGTTCTTCAGCGACAATGGCGGCCCCCCTTACAACGTTTCCCCAACGCACAATGACCCACTGCGTGGCAACAAGGGCACTTTGTATGAGGGCGGCATTCGGGTGCCGTTCGTGGTGCAATGGCGCGGGGAACTGCCGGAAGGCGCGGTTTACGAGCAGCCGGTGATCTCGCTCGATGTGCTGCCGACCGCCGCGAAGCTCGCGGGTGCAAAACTGGCCGACGGGTTGAAGCTCGACGGCGTGGACATCCTGCCGCACCTCAAGGGCCTAGCCAAAGGACCGCCGCACGAGCGGCTGTTCTGGCGTACCGGCGGCGGCACAGCGTGGGCGGTGCGCGAAGGACGCTACAAGTTGTTGAAACCCGGCAAGGATGCGGAACCGCAACTTTTTGATTTGAACAGCGACATCAGCGAGGCCAAGGATATTGTCAGAGAGAAACCCGATGTGGTGGCGCGCTTGCAGAAAGCCCACGATACGTGGAACGCGGAGTTGATTCCGCCGCTTTTCGAGAGCCCGAAACCCGCAGCGAAGAAGAAGGCAAAGCAAGCCGGCAGGACGAAGTGAGCCTGCAGGCATCCAAACGAAAGGAATGAACTACATGAAACTGGCGACGGTAATGGGATCCATTCTGATTTTGGGGGCGCTCAGCCTCGGCGGCAGCACGGCTTTCGCGGCAGGATCGACGGCAATGAAGAAGGAAGATGCTCGGATGAGTTGGTGGCGGGAGGCGCGCTTCGGCATGTTCATCCACTGGGGCCTCTACGCCGTGCCGGCCGGCGAATGGCAGGGCAAGGAAATCAAGGGCATCGGGGAGTGGATCATGAACAGCGCCGCGATTCCCGTTTCCGAGTACGAGAAGCTGGCGAAGGATTTCAACCCGGCGAGGTTCAATGCCGCCGAATGGGTGCGCATTGCCAAGGACGCAGGGATGAAATACATCGTCATCACCACGAAGCACCACGACGGCTTCTGTTTGTTCGACACCAAGGCGACCACCTACAACATCGTGAAGGCCTCTCCTTACGCAAAGGATGTGCTGAAGGCGTTGAGCCGCGAGTGCAAACGGCAGGGCCTGAAGTTTTGCACCTATTATTCCATCATGGACTGGCACCATCCCTCGCAGTTTCCCGGAAAGTCCAAGACGGGCGACCTCGCCTACAACCCGAGCCAGATGTACGTGGAACGCAAGGCCGAATACATCGCCTTCATGAAGCAGCAACTCCGCGAACTGATTGCGAACTATGATACGGCGGTGATGTGGTTCGACGGCGAATGGTGCGACTGGTGGACCGAAGCGGACGGCAAGGACCTTTACGCTTACCTGCGCAAACTGAAGCCGTCGCTCATCGTCAACAACCGCGTTGGCAAGGGCCGCAAAGGCATGGAAGGCCTGAGCAAAAGCAGCGAATATTGCGGCGATTTTGGCACGCCGGAGCAGCAGATCCCGCCCAGCGGATTCCCCGGGGTGGATTGGGAAAGCTGCATGACGATGAACGACACCTGGGGCTTCAAACGCAACGACAACAACTGGAAATCCAAGCAGCAGTTGATCCGCAACCTCGTTGACGCCACGTCCAAGGGCGGCAATTTCCTGCTGAACGTCGGACCAACCTCCGGTGGTTTGATTCCGCTGGCGAGCATCGAGCGCCTCGAAGCGGTGGGCCGCTGGATGAAGACCAACGGGGAGTCGATCTACGGAACGACGGCCAGCCCGTTCGAGAAGCAGCTCCCGTGGGGTCGCGTGACGCAGAAGCCTGAACGGCTTTACCTGCACGTCTTCAATTGGCCCGAGACCCAGAAGCTCGTACTGCCTCCGGTTCAAGCCAAGATCACGGGCGCGTATCTGCTCGCAGATCCGAACAAGAGGCCGCTGGTCGTATCGCAAACGAAGAGCGGTGTCGTGGTTTCGGTGCCATCGGTTTCGCCAGACGCGAATGATGCCGTCGTGGTGGTGAAAACCCAGGACGGCAAACGCTGATCGTCAAGACGGTCGCCCGACACAAAAACCGCCCTTGGCGGTCCGTTGTTTCCGCAAGCAGGTTGCGGGCTCGTGAGGCTTCTGCCCCTCCTTGGGTCAGCCACCCTGCCGCCAGACGGGGATGGTTTCCGCCGGCACTGCCCGCCTATTTGCCCGGGCTCTTCTCTCGCGCGCCATCGCAGTTCAGGATCTGACGCATGGACGGGTTGATTTTCCTTTGGGTCTGGCCATATCCCGTCGCCCATGGCTGTGGCCGCAGGTCCATGAGACAACAAAAAAAAGGAGCCGGATTGCTCCGGCTCCTTTTTTATTACAACTTTGTTGGAACTTGGACTACTTGCTGGCCAGAGTTCCGGCTTCCTCGAACGGCCAAACCGTCGGAGGATCCATGATCGCTTCATACTTCGGCAGGAAGAACAGGCCGCCTTCGTAGAGGCCCGCGCCGAGGCGAGCGATTGCGAAGCCGAGGCCTTTCATCGGGCCAAACAGGATGCCCGCGCCTGCGTCACGCTGTTGGGACACCACATAGATTTGCTTGGGGATTTCGATCCAGAACGTGGCGATGTTGGTCCAGCCACGCACAAGCTTGCTAATATGATTGTCCTGCTCTTCGGCCGCACTGACCGAAGCCGTTCCCAGCACAGCAATGGCCGCAATGGCCGCCAAGCAGATGCTCAGTTTCTTCATACGTTCTATTTGCTCCTCTGTTGATTAGCTTCGCACTATTACCTCTCTGGCAGGGGTGGCGAAGCTTATCCCCAAGCCAAGACTTTGTTCCGTGAACGTCCGCTACACCTCTAACTTACCCGCACTTTAACCGCCAACGACCAACACTGTCAAGCGCCCTTTTCAGGGCACCTGCCGAAACCCACTACTTGCTGGCCAGGGTTCCGGCTTCCTCAAACGGCCAAACCGTCGGAGGATCCATGATGGCTTCATACTTTGGCAGGAAGAACAACCCGCCTTCGTAGAGGCCTGCACCAAGGCGGGCAATCGCAAAGCCGAGACCTTTCATCGGCCCAAACAAAATGCCCGCACCTGCGTCACGCTGTTGGGATACCACATAAATCTGCTTGGGGATTTCAATCCAGAACGTGGCAATGTTGGTCCAGCCACGCACAAGCTTGCTAATGTGGTTATCCTGTTCCTCTGCTGCCTGGACCGGAGTGGCGAGGGCCAACACAGTCACCGCAGCCACTGCTACGATTGATGCTATGACTCGCTTCATATTGCTCCTTTCGTTCGTGAAACCTCTCCGCTGACTTCGGCCTATATTATGCCGCGTGCAATTGGGCGCGCAAGATTTTTTTTCTGGGGATTCGTCGAGCCAGTGAGGCGAATCAGAGCATCAACCGGCGCGAACCGTGCGTCTCCGTTCGGAGCAACCAGATGCCTGCTGCCAGCGTCACCATCTCCAGCAGTAACGTCACCGCGCCGAGGTGGCTGCTGATGGGGCCGAAACAACCGCACTCCGGCGACAGGCCGCGTGCCAGCGTGATTCCACTCGCAGCCAGAAAGGCCGCCGACATGCCTGCCATCAACGCCAGAGCGGCGCCGCGCTGCCATCCGATGACAGCCAACACGCCGGCGGCGACTTCCCACCACGGCAACAATACTGCCATCGCTGGCACGAGCGCCTCCGGCAGCAGGTCATACGTGGTGATCGCGCGGGCGAATGCCATCGGGTCAGCGATCTTCAATGCCCCTGCCATGATGTAGATGCCACCGAGCAGTCCCAGCATTGCGCGCGTCGGGAGTGTTTTCATGACGCGCCATTCCCGATTCATCGCAGCGGCAGGGCGAACCAGAAGGTGCTGCCTTTGCCGACGTCGCTTTCGATGCCGATGCTGCCGCCGTGAGCTTCGACAGCGAGTTTGCAGAAGGTGAGGCCGAGACCAGTGGAGTGCCTACGCGCCTGCTTGTCCACCTGGCCGAACTTCTCAAAAATCCTGGCGTGATACTCGGCCGGAATACCCGGCCCGGTGTCTGTGACCATCACCCGCGCCATCGACTCCTTGCTGCTGATGGCAAGGCGGATCTGGCCCCCGTCCGGAGTGAACTTGATGGCATTGCCAAGCAGGTTGCCAATGACGCGCAGGAGAATCTCTTTGTCGGCATGAACGCTGAGCGGTCCGGATAGCGATTCGATACTGAGCTGGCGCCTGCCTGCGAGGACGCCGTGGGAATCCACGACCTCCTTGACGACGGCAGCCAGATCGCACATCTGGCGGTTCAGCGGCATCTCGCCAGCTTCCATGCGGCTGACATCGAGCAGGGTCGTGACCATGTCGAGCAGCTTGGCAGTGTGCTTGCCAATGACGTCAACGTAGCCGATTTCCGACGCATTGAGCTTGGTGGCAATCTTGACTTTGATCAGGTCCACGTACCCCGCCATCAATGCCAGCGGCGAGCGCAGGTCGTGGACGACGAGGTGAACGAGGTTGTCGCGGAGGACTTCGAGTTCGCGGAGGCGGTCGTAGCTTTCCTTGAGCTGCCGGTTCTGGCGTTCGAGCTCCTTCTGGAGCTGGCGGAGCTTGAGGTGGGTTTCGACGCGGGCATGGATCTCCTCAAACTGGAACGGCTTGGTGACGTAGTCGACGCCACCCAGGCCAAATGCCTTCACTTTGTCCATCGTCTCATTCAACGCGCTGATAAAAATGACCGGGATGGCCGCAAGGGCGGGGTCGTTCTTGAGGTGACGGCAGACTTCGTAGCCGTTCATTTCCGGCATATTGATGTCGAGGAGAATGATATCCGGAGGGTCGCTTTTGGCAGCCCGCAGTGCCATTTCGCCGCTGGGGACAGGGCGCGCTTTGTAGCCATGGCTCTTAAGCATGCCGTTCAACAACTGGAGGTTCTCCGGCGTATCGTCCACGATCAGGATACTCGGCGCGGTGACGTGATGTGAAGAATGGTGCATCGTTTGTCAGCGGGTTTCCGGTTGCAGAAGCTGAAGCAGCCTATCGTAATCGAACCTCTCCATCAACTGCCGCAGTGCATTGGAGAGGGAGGCATCGTGCGATTCGACCTGGCCGATCAACTCCAGCAGGCGGTCAAGATCGGCGTTGATGGCGGCACGGCGCATCGCATCTGTCAGGTCGCGTGGCAGGGCGGCCAGCGCGGAACGGTTGACGCGTATGGCAATTCCGGGGGCAGACGCAGCGGACGCGCTGTCTTCGTCGGCATAGACGTACTTGACGCCAAGAAACTCGCGGATGGTTTCCAGCAACATCGCCTCCCGGTAGGGCTTGATGATGAAATCGTCGGCGCCAGCAGCCAGAATCGCCTTGCGGCTTTCCTGAAAAGCACTGGCCGTGACGACGATGATCTTGACCGGCGATGCGACCGGTTTGGCACGGATGCGGCGGATGACCTCATAGCCGTCCACGACGGGCATGCGCAGGTCCAAAAGGACGAGGTCGGGATGCCAGAGCTCGTAGTGGCCCAACGCCTCCTGCCCATCGGCGGCCTGCCTCGTTTCAAACCCGACCGACTCGAGCAGATTCCGGAGCAGGGTGCGATTGTCTTCGACGTCGTCTGCGATCAGCACCCGGTATTGGCGCTGATCGGGCTGGAGTCTCAGGACATGGCGCAGAGCGGGCTTGCGGCCGACGGCCGACGACTCGCCTTTGGCAACTTCCAAGTCGAAGCGGAAGACACTCCCCTTGCCGATCTGGCTGGCCACGACGATGTCGCCACCCATCAAGCGGACAAATTCGCGGCTGATGGCCAGCCCCAAACCCGTGCCACTGCCTGCGCGGCGTCCGGCGCGGGTTTGCTCGAACGGGTCGAACAACCGGTCCACCTCCTCCGGAGCGATGCCCGGCCCGGTGTCCTCAACCTCGATCTTCAAACGCAGGGTGTCGCCCGCCGTCGCTTGTGTCTGCACGCGCAGGGTGATGCCGCCTTCCTCGGTGAACTTGACGGCGTTGCCCAGAAGATTGATCAGCACCTGGCGCAGTTTGCTTTCATCGGTCACCACGAAGCGCGACACATCGCCGATGCGCTTGATATCGAACTGCAATTGCTTGTCGTCGGTTCGCAAGCGGAACATCATTTCCATGTCTTGCAGCAGGGCGTGCAGGTCGAAGGTCGTCGGATTCAACGTCGTGCGACCGGCCTCGATTCGGGAGACCTCCAGGATGTCGTTGATCAGCGCCAGCAGATGCTCGCCGCTGCGGTTGATGGTATTCAGATGCTGCCGCTGCTGCGGGGTGAGGATGGGATCGCGCTGCATCAACTGGGAAAAGCCCAGGATGGCGTTCATCGGCGTGCGGATCTCATGCGACATGTTCGCCAGGAACACGCTTTTGGCGCGATTGGCGGCCTCGGCTGAACGCTTGGCCTCCTCCAGTTGTTGGATGGATTCTTCCAGCTTCTTGAGCGCTTTCTCGGCACGCTTTCGTTGCGTGTCGGCATCCTGCATCATGCTGAGAGCAATCCGGCGCGATTTCTCCGGATCGCTCGCGTGATCGCCAAAATGCGGCTCCGTGTGGTTATTGAAAACCATGACGTCTCCGTTGACCTATACTTTGCCGGACGCACCTCCCGCAGAGCCGTCCCGCCGCCAGACCGGCGGATAGATGGGCGAACGGTTCAGTTCGGCGGAAAGCCGGTTCACTTCCTCCTTCAATTCAATCACGCGCTCCTCACGTCCAATCATGGCCCGGTAGAACGCTTCCAGTTCGGCGGTGCGCTCCTTTACCATTTCTTCGAGGTGATCGCGATGATGGTTCAGTTCCTCTTCCGTGCGCTTGCGCTCGGTGATGTCCTCGGCCACGGTCAGGATGCACCGTTCGCCGCCGAACTCGATCATTTCCGCGGACAACCGCGCGATGTGCGCCTCCCCGTTCTTGGATCGGAACCGGGCTTCCACATCGCGGTAGCTTCCCTCGGTGATCAACTTGCGGAATGCCTGCTCCAACTCCTGTGGGTTGGCCCACAGTTCCACCTCCGAGGTGGTGCGTCCAACCACTTCATTACGGGTGTAGCCGGTGTATTGCTCGAAGGCCTTGTTGACTTCGATGTACCTGCGGTCCTTGAGCGTGACAATGATCATGATCGTCGGGCTGGCTTGGAAGGCCTTGGAGAATTTCTCCTCCGACTTCTGCAGTTTTTCCTCCGCCTCGTGTTTGTAGAGGGCCATTTCGATGACCGTCTTCAATTCGCGATCTTCGAATGGTTTGAGAATGTAGCCGAAGGGTTCCGTCACTTTGGCCCGCTGCAGTGTCGTATCATCCGCATAGGCCGTCAGATACACCACCGGCAGGTGCCAGCGTTGACGGACTTGTTGGGCAGTTTCAATGCCATCCATCGCGCCTTCCAGCCGTATGTCCATCAGCACCAGGTCGGGCCGCAATTGGCCGGCCAGAGCGAGCGCTTTTTCGCCGCTGGGCGCCGAGCCGACCACCTGGCAGCCAAGAAGGTCCAGCCGGACCTTGAGGTCGGCTGCGACGATCGGCTCGTCCTCAACAATAAGGATTCGGGGGTGACTATTCATAAAAATTATTCTCCCTGCTTGGCTTGAAACGTAATACGAAAGGCCACGCCATGGTCCCGTGATATTTCAACGGTGCCGCGCAGTTTTTCGAGCAGCATGAACACCAATTGATGGCCCAACGTGCCGGTCTGGTGGATGTCCAGGTCCGGCGGCAAGCCCACACCGTTATCAGCAACCCTCAAAACGATCTGTTCCTCCGGTGTCGTCCGCAACTCAACTTCGATTCGCCCCTCCCGTCCGCCGGGGAAGGCGTGTTTGATCGCGTTGGAAACGAGTTCATTGATAATCAGACCGCAAGAAACAGCGCGGTCCAAGTCGATAGTAACATCTTCCAGATGCGGCTCAAGCCTGACCCGCGCCGCTTTCGGGCCGTAGGAACGGAGAAGATGGCTGCAGATGGTCTCGATGTAAGTGGCAAAACTCACATGGGCCAGGTTCTGGGATCGGTAGAGCGTTTCATGCAGCAGGGCCATGGAACGAACGCGGTTGCCGGTTTCCTGCAAGGTGTCGAGTGCCACCGTGTTCTTGGTGCGGACCGACTGGAGATTCATGAGGCTGATCACAATCTGAAGATTGTTCTTCACACGGTGATGCACTTCCTTGAGGAGAACTGTTTTTTCCTCCAGGGAAGCCCGAATCTCCTCTTCCGCACGTTTGTGGGCGGTGATGTCGCGAGAAACACCAATCAGACCGGTAATCTTTCCCGTCTTGTCGCGCAACGGCACCTTGGTGGTCGACACCCAGTTCACGCGGCCATCCAGCCAGACTTCCTTTTCCTCCTTGCCCACCATGGATTCGCCTTGGCTCATGACACGGCGCTCATCCTCACGCGCCTCGCGCACATGCTCTGCCGCAAAGAAATCCGCGTCCGTCTTGCCCACCGCTTCATCGGGACTGCGAAGCCTGAATGCCCGGCTCATGGCCTCGTTGATCCGCACAAAACGGCTGTCCAGGTCCTTGAAATAGATGTTGTCGGGGATGGTCGTAATCAGGCTGTTGAGGAGGCTTCGCTCCCGTGCGAACCCTGCCTCCACTTGCTTGCGTTCCGTAATGTCCTGAGCCATCACGAGACAATACAAGGGGTGTCCTTGTTTGTCGCGGATGACCGTGGCCACTGTCGAGCACCACACGACTCCCTTGTCTTTGCGGAAGTAGCGGTTTTCCGTGCGATAGACCGATGTGTCTCCGCGCAGGAGTTTCTCGACGGATTCCACATCCTGTTTGAGATGTTCCGGGTGGGTCACATCCTTGGTGGATAGGGAGATGAGTTCCTCCTCGGTGTAACCCAACATATTGCAGAATGCGGTGTTGGCATGGACATAGCCAAGATCCGCGCTCAAGATGGCCATGCCCGTCGGGCTTTCCTCAAAGATCTGGCGGAAGCGTTCCTCGCTCTCACGCAGTTTTTCCTCCGCATGCTTGCGCTCGCTGATGTCACGGCAGTCGGAGAGGATGGTGGGTTTGCCGTTCAGCTCAAATATGTCGGCACTGATTTCGACTGCAACCCTTTGCCCATCCTTGGCGACATGCGCGCTTTCCCACAGAACATGCTTGTTCTGCTTGAGTCGCTCCATGATCTCCGGAGCTTGGGGGAGAAACTCCACAGCTTCTATGTCGGAAAGTTTCTTCTGAATGAGCTCTTCCCGGCTGTAACCCAGCCGCTGGCAGGCTACGTCGTTGACTTCGATGATCTTGCCCGGCAGGCCGTCTGTTCCAGGCCCCTCGGCAACGAACACCGCGTCATGGCTGCTATTGAAGAGCAGGCGGTAGCGTTCTTCGCTGGCGCGCAGGGCTTCTTCGGCCAGTTTGCGGCCGGTCACATCCCGGAAGCTCCACACCCGTCCCACCGGCCGACCCTCGATGAACTGCGGCAGGGAATAGCGTTCAAAGACCCTGCCATCCTTGAACTCCAGCACGTCGAACCCGGTAACTTCCGGATGGGCATAGAGTTTTTGCACTTTGGCAACAAAGCCCTGGGGGTCTTTCAGTTGACCCAACATCAATTGGGTCGCCTGCTGGTCACGACCGGCGGTCATCAGATCGTGGTTTCTCCACTCAGGAATGAACTCCTTGGGAACACGCCACATGCGTATGAACCGTTCGTTAAAATCCACAATCCGTCCCTTAAGATCCACCACCAGGATCCCGTCGGCTGTGGATTCCAAGGTGGCTCGCAGAAGCGAAACGGAATGCCTGAGTGCCTGTTCCCGCTGCTTGCGGTCGGTGATGTCGCGGGCCACATGCACGCTTCCGATGAGCTTGCCTTCCGAGTCGTGCAGGGGCGAGACGGTTTCGAGGAAATCACCGCAAAGCCGGGCCTCGTGAACCTCCGCTGTGTGCTCAAGACCGTCTGCCAGCAACTGCTTGTGCGGACAGAATTCCGGTGGTTCGGTCGTCCCATGGACGATGGAATGGCATGTCTGGCCGATGCATTTGTTCAGCGTCAGACCCAGCTTGGCCGCCATGGACCTGTTGGCGCGGATCACCCGGTACTCGTTGTCGAGGATTGCCACAAGATCGGGCACGGTGTCGAACGTCCGCTCCCAGTCCTCCTTGGCTTGGAGAACGGCGTACTCCGACCGTTTACGCTGGGTGATGTCACGCGCAATGCTGGAGGCGCCCACGACCTGACTCGCTGCATCCCGAATCGGCGAGATGGTCAGCGATACGTCAATGATCTTCCCATCCTTTCGCCGGCGCTTGGTTTCAAAGTGGGTGATGCCTTCTCCGTGCTTGATCTTCTCCAGTATCGTCGGCAGTTCGTTGGGCCGGTCTGCGGGAACCAGAACGGAAGCGGAGTTCCCGACAATTTCCGTCGCTGTGTAGCCGTACAGTTTCTCCGCGCCCGAGTTCCAGTTCACGACGATGCCATCGAGCGTTTTCCCGATGATGGCATCGTCCGAGGACTCGACGATAGCCGCGAGCCGCGAGATAACCCCTTCAGCCACCCGGCGTTCCCGCCGCACCTGCGCCTCGCGTATTTCCCGCTCCACGGCGGGCACGAGACGAGCCATGCTGCTCTTCATCAAGAAGTCGTGAGCGCCCGCCTTCATCATCGTTACAGCGGAGTCTTCGCCAATGGCGCCCGAGACAATCAGGAACGGGATGTCCAATTCGGCCTGCTGCAGCAATGCCAGCGCGGCGGGAGCGTCAAACCGCGGGAGGGAATAGTCGCAAATGATCACGTCCCATGACTGGCGGGCCAGTGCCTTCCGCATCTCGTCCGCGTCTTCGACTCGCGCCGAACGCACCTCGTAGCCCGCCTTGTGCAGCGTACGAACGACCAAGTCCGCATCGCTCTCCGAGTCTTCAATCATCAAGAGGCTGAGCGACTTGGTCATTGCGATCTCACTTTCGGCGGCGGTTCATTCAAGGACAACCAATACGCGCCCAACTGTTTGACGGCGGCATCGAACTGGGCAAAGTCCACTTGTTTGCGGATGTAGCTGTTGACGCCCAGGTCGTAGGCCGCTGCCAGGTCCTGCTCTTCTTTGGAGGATGTCAGGATCACCACGAGCAGCCGGTGGGTGTTTTTGTTGGCACGGATGCGGCGCAATACCTCCAAACCATCCACTTTGGGCAGCTTCAGATCCAGCAACACCATGGCGGGCAATTGGGACACGTCCCGTTCGGCATAGATGCCGCCCCCATACAGATAGTCCAGCGCCTCCTGCCCGTCCTCAACGACCACGAGTTTGTTGGCAATGCAGGCCCGTTGCAGCGCCCGTTGCGTCAAGGCCATGTCGCTCGGGTTGTCTTCGACCAACAGGATGGTTTCAGCCGTGTCACTCATGGCGCTTCATTAAGCGTAAAGAAGAACGTGGCGCCTTGATTGACGTGCGCCTCGGCCCATATCCGGCCGCCGTGGCGCTGAATGATGCGCTGCACGGTGGCCAGCCCGATGCCCGTGCCGGGAAACTCTGAAGCTTTGTGCATGCGTTGAAACGCGCCGAATAGTTTCTTTGCGAAAGCCATATCAAAACCCGCGCCGTTGTCACGCACGAAATAGGCCGGGCGGTCTTTCACTTGCGTCAAACCGAATTCGATCCGCGCCGCGGGCTGTTTGCTGGTGAACTTGACGGCGTTGCCCAGCAAATTGGTCAATGCGATCGTCATCAGCCGCTCGTCGCCCTCATTGGTCAACCCGGGCTGTATGACAAACTCCAGTTTGCGGTTGGGGGAATCCTCCTGAAGCCGGTGGGCGATGCTCTCCGCAAGACTGGTCAGGTCCATGGGGTTCGGCCGCATTTCGGCGCGGGTCACGCGTGAGAGTTTCAACAGGTCGTCGATCAACTGGCCCATGCGCTGAGTTTCGGAGCGGATGCGGTTCAGGTGTTGCCGTGCCCGATCATCCAGTTTGTCCTGATAGTCCTCCATCAACGCCAGACTCCAGCCGTCAATGCCGCGCAGCGGCGCCGTCAGGTCGTGAGACACCGAGTAGGCAAAGCTCTCCAGTTCCCGGTTGGCGGCGGCGAGTTGGATGGTGCGCTCGGTCACCCGTTGCTCCAGGTTGGCGTTGAGCTTGCGGATTTCCTCCTCCGCCAGCTTGCGCGCGGTGACGTCGAAGTTCACGCCCACGATGTTGGTGACCTGCCCCTTCTCGTCAACAATCACGCTCGCGGCAGCCTGAATATGGCGGACGGCGCTGTCGCTTGTCCGGATGATGCGGAAGTTGAAGTATCCCGCCTTTCGTTCTGCCACGGCCCGGCGCAACTGGCGCTCGAACAGGGTGACGTCCTCCGCGTGGATCATCTCCGCCCATCGCTGGTACGTCATGGGTTCCGCCGAGACAAAGCCGTACATCTCAAACATCCGGTCATCCCACGTGACCGCGTTGGTGGTGACATCCCATTCCCATACGCCCATCACCGCGGCCTCGGTGGCCAGTGCCAGCCGATGGCTATAGGCGCGCAGTTCCTGCTCAGCTTGCTTGCGCTCGGTGATATCCACGAAGATGGACGCAATGATGCCAGAGCCCGTCTGGAACACGCGCACGTCGTAGAATCCGAAGACGCGCTCGTCTTTATAGGGCATTTCAAAGGTCTGGGAGCCGAGTTTGCCGCAAGCCACCTTGCGGTAGATCTCAAGAGTTTCCGTATCCCGGAGATTGGGAAACACCTCCTCGATCGTCTTTCCGATCAGACCCCGGTGTTTGCAATCCATGATGTGTTCGGCCGCCGGATTCGTTCCGGTAAGCACCAGGCGTCCGTCGGATTCAAGGCGGTAGAAGTGCATCGCCGCGGGCGAAGACTCCACGATACTGCGGAACTTCTCTTCCGATTGCCGCAACGCCTCCTCGATTCGCTGGCGTTCCGCGATCTCCTGCTTCAGTCCCGCGTTGACCTGAGCCAGATCGTTGGTGCGTTCCTTGACGCGTTGTTCGAGGGAGGCGTGCATCACCCGCAACTGCTCAAACAGCTTGTCGAAGGCGACGCTCAGCACGTCGATCTCATCGTGCTCCTCCATTTCCAACGGTGACATTTGTGAAATCGCGGACTTCGAGGCAATGTCTCGGATGTGTTTTGCCATCACCTGCAGGCGCCGCGACACTACCAGATGAAATACCACGATGATCAACCCGAACAGGAAGGCCAGCCACATGGCCATGACTATCTGTTTCCAGCTCATCTCGGACGCCATCGCCTGAGCCACTGTTTCGACAGGCACCGCAACCGTGTCCAGTCCTGCCACGTCCCCGACGCCGCGATTAAAACCCGCCGTTGCGCCGTACTGCTTCACGAGCGCAGCGGGCGCCTCCTTCGGGTTGCCATGGCAGCGCAGGCATTCCGTCCTCATCCGCCGGACCTTGAATTGGGCGACGTAGCGCTGGCCATTGATCAGGGTCTGTTCCGTCTTTTGGTTGATTTGGGGATTTCGGCGGAAGAACTCGATGGCCCGCAGTTCTTGCGAACTGGCCCGATTGGCCGGGTTGCGCGGATTATCAGAGACGAAACGGACGACGTAGCCGGGGAATCGCTTCTGGACTTTCTCGAAGACGCTTTGCGAGATGAACATGGGAGACATCATCTCGGGGAGGTAATCTTCCTTGCCCAGGAGTTTCCGGATGACCGGGTGCATCGTTTCAGACACATATTCACGAACGGCCAGGTTGAACTCCATGGCCATGGCTGCCTGCTGGCCCACCAAGTCATTGGCGTGGCGCTGGCTCGTCACATAGGTTTCGCGAAAGATGAAGACCGAAAACAGGATGGCGACGAGGCCAAAAGGCAGGAGAAACCGCATGGCGATGCTTTTCATAGTCCAATATCTTCAGGAACTGCGACTGTCCGGCAACCCTTCCATTTGCGTTGTCACAGGGAACGTTTCCACAAATCTGGTAATGCTGCCAAGACGCTATTGTTCTGGTCTCGGCGGCGGCAACTCGTTTAGTGACAACCAGTAAAAGCCCATCTGCTGGATGGCGTCTGTAAACTCGGTGAAATCCACCGGTTTGCGGACGTAACTGTTCGTACCCAGACTATAACTTTGGAGCAGATCCTGCTCCTCTTGTGACGAGGAGAGAATGACGACGGGCAGCCGTTGGGTCCGTGCATCGGCTCGAATGCGCCGGAGCACTTCCAACCCCGATATTTTCGGCAGTTTCAGGTCCAGAAACACGACGGCAGGCATCTGCGTCGTATCGCGCTGGGCATAGGCGCCCGTGCCGAAGAGATAGTCCAGAGCTTCAGCCCCGTCTCTCACCACAGAAAGATCGTAGGTGAGGTTGCTCTTGGTGAGCACGCGTTTGACCAGATGCTCATCATCGGACGTATCCTCAACCAGAAGGATCGATGTTCCCTTCATGTCGTTTGTTCTCTCCTGTTTGTCACGAAGGCGGGGGCAATGTGAAATAGAATGTTGCGCCTTTTCCCAGCGCACTTTCGGCCCGCACACTGCCGCCATGCCGGTGTATGATGCGCTGCACCGTGGCCAACCCGATGCCGGAGCCGGGAAATTCGCTGTTGGTATGCAATCGCTGAAACGCGCCGAACAGCTTGTCCGCATAGGCCATCTCGAAGCCCACGCCATTGTCCCGGACATAGTACTCGGCCGGGCTTGACGGCGACCGCAGAACGTCCAGCTCAATGCAAGCACCGGCCTGTTTGCTCGTGAATTTCCACGCATTGTCCAGCAGGTTCTGCAATGCCACGTGCAACAAACGTTCGTCCCCGATGACTTCAAGCCTTGTTTGGCAGCGAAACTCCACCTGGCGTTTGGGGTCGCGTTCGCGAAGCTCTCCCACGATCACCTGCGCCAACGCGCTCAAATCGACCGGTTCGCGGCGCATTCCCTGACGCGAAGTGCGGGAGAGGGCCAGCAACCCGTCGATGAGCTGGCTCATCCGCTGGGCGGCTGCCCGAATGCGCTGAAGGTAATCCCTGGCTTCCTCGTTGAACTTGTCGCCCCAGTCTTCCAACAGGGCCTTGCTGAAACCGTCCATCGCCCGCAGCGGCGCCCGCAAATCATGGGACACCGAGTAGGAGAAAGACTCGATTTCCTTGACCGCATTTTGAAGCTCCGCAGTGCGTTCGAGAACGCGTTGTTCGAGCGTTTCATTCAACCGGCGGATTTCTTCCTCTGCGCGATGCTTGTAGAGCGCGATCTCGATGGCGGTCTTCAATTCCAGATCTTTAAACGGCTTGAGAATATAACCGAACGGTTCGGTCACTTTTGCCCGCTGCAACGTCGCATCATCCGCGTATGCCGTCAGATACACCACAGCCAGATGCCACCGCTGCCGCATTTGTTGCGCGGCTTCTGTTCCATCCATCACCCCTTCCAACCGCATGTCCATCAGCACCAAATCGGGCAAGAGCTGGCCCGCCAGCGCCAGCGCTTTTTCGCCCGTGGAGGCTGTGCCAACCACCTTGCAGTTCATCATTTCCAGACGAACCGTAAGGTCGGCCGCCACGATCGGCTCGTCCTCAACGATCAGGATTCGCGGTTGTTCGTTCATATACCAAACGTCTTGCTCCGTATTCTGCCTGAAATGCGGCGCGAAAGATAGCCCCAATGAAAGCTGGCGAATGTTTCAGAGCCATCTTTTGGCGAATGTCCCGGTCCGGACGGCTTCCGTCGGATTGACTTGGCGCTAACGGGCGGGTATTCGATGAGGCATGAAGCTCACCTTCCTTCGATATTTGGCAGTTCTCGTGTGTCTTGCCGCCTCCTGTGCTGTGGCTGGAGACATGTCAACGCCGTCACTTGTCGCCGCCCAGCCGGTCTGGCCGAAAGGACGTGAGACAGAGAAGAACCTCTTCATCGGATTCCGCGCGAGTTTCCAGGCGCCGGTCAAAGCGCACGTATGGCTGCGCGCGACCGGGTCGTCGTTGTATCGGGTGTGGTTGAACGGCGAGTTCCTCGCGCATGGACCGGCCCGCGCAGCGCATGATTTCTTCCGCGTAGACGAACTCGACATTACCGGCCGCCTCAAGCCGGGCACGAATCTGGTCGCGTTCGAGGTCGCAGGTTACAACGTCAATAGTTTCTACCTGCTCGACCAGCCTTCGTTCCTGCAAGCGGAAGTGGTGGCGGATGGCCGTGTGTTGGCGAGTACCGGCGGCGCGGAACATGCGTTTGAAGCGACGGTGCTGCGGGAGCGCGTGCAGAAGGTGCAGCGTTACAGTTTCCAGCGGCCATTCACGGAAGTGTATCGCCTCACACCGGGCAGCGATGCCTGGAGACGGGACGCGGCTGCACGGGTGGAAACGGTGGAGTGCGCGGCGCAACCCGTGAAAGCGCTGTTGCCGCGGCGGATTGCACAGCCGGATTACGCATTGCGCCAGCCGTCATGGCGCGTGTCCGGCGGCGAACTGCGGACGAGCGTGGCCGTCGCAAAGCCATGGAAGGATCGTTCGCTGACCGGCATTGGGCCGAAGCTCGGTGGTTATCTTGAAAAGGAACTGGAGACGATCCCATCGCTGGAACTGCAGACGATTGCAAACGCCAGCAGCACGCCAATCAACCAACCATACGCGCCCGGCCAGTTGATCGCGTTGCGCCCGGGCGGCTATGAGACTGCGGATTTCGGCTGCAATCTGACCGGTTTCATCGGCGCGCGCGTCGTTTGCCGGAGCAAGACGCGGTTGGTTCTCGCCTTCGACGAAATTCTCTCCAATGGCGATGTGGACTTCAAGAGGCTGGGTTGCGTGAACGCGGTTGTCTGGGAACTGGAGCCGGGCAGCTACGAACTGGAGTCATTCGAGCCTTACACGTTGCGGTATATGAAGCTCATGTCGCTGGGCGGCGCCTGCGATGTGGAGCGGCTCTGGCTGCGCGAGTACGTCTCTGCCGGCGTCGACCGGGCGCAGTTCGCGGCAAGCGACGAGCGGTTCAACCGCCTCTTCGCGGCCGGTCGCGAGACGTTCCGGCAGAACTCGCTCGACATCTTCATGGACTGTCCATCACGCGAACGCGCGGGCTGGCTTTGCGACAGTTTCTTCACGGCGCGCGTCGCGTTCGACCTGTGCGGTGATACGCGGATTGAACACTGTTTCCTGGAGAACTTCCAATTGCCGCCGGCGTTCAAGCATCTGCCGGACGGCATGTTGCCGATGTGTTACCCATCCGACCACTGCAACGGCCAGTTCATCCCAAACTGGGCTCTCTGGTTCGTAGTGGAACTGGACGAATACCTCGCCCGCAGTGGTGATCGCGCGCTGGTGGACGCATTGCGCGGGCGCGTGCTGAAGTTGTTCGAGTTCTTCAAGCAATATCGCAACGAGGACGGCCTGCTGGAGAAGCTGCCGAGCTGGGTCTTTGTCGAGTGGTCCAAAGCCAACAGCTTCGTGCAGGACGTAAACTATCCGTCGAACATACTCTATGCCGCCGCGATGGCCGCTGCTGCGCGGATGTACGGTGTCGAGGAAATGGCGCGCGAGGCGGAGCGCATCCGTGAAACGGTCCGCAAACAGTCATTTGACGGTGAGTTCTTCGTGGATAACGCAGTGCGCAAGGACGGCAAGCTTGTCGTGACGCGCAATCGCACGGAGGTCTGCCAGTACTTCGCCTTCTTCTTCGGCGCGGCCTCGCCGCAGTCGCACGCGAAACTCTGGCAGACGCTCGTAACCGACTTCGGCCCGCAACGCAAGCAGACCCGGGCGCACGCCGATGTGCATCCGGCGAACGCGTTCATCGGCAACGTGTTGCGGCTGGAGCTGCTGTCGCGCAACGGCCTTTGCCAGCAGTTGCTCGACGAATCGCTCGCCTACCATCTCTACATGGCTGATCGCACCGGCACGCTCTGGGAACACGACGGCACACAGGCAAGCTGCAACCATGGTTTCGCGTCACACTGCGGCGTCCATGTGCTCTATCGCGACGTGCTCGGCCTTCGGGACGTGGACACCATCAAGAAAACAGTCGCCCTGCGATTCAGCGATCTGAAACTCGATTGGTGCGAAGGCATTCGCCCGACGCCGGATGGTTTGGTGACGCTGCGCTGGCGCAAGGACGGCGGCAAACTCCTCTACCATGTGGTTGTGCCCGCCGGCTACGCCGTCACCGTGGAGAACCGCGGCAGCCTCGAATTGGTCCGGCAGCCATAGTCCAGAGCAGTTCCGGGCTTCCTTCGTGGCCGCCCGCCATGATGCAAGCGCAGGGCCTTCTGCGAATCCAGAGGTTGAAAACCCGATGGTGTCGC
Source organism: uncultured Verrucomicrobiota bacterium (assembly GCA_964524715.1). Taxonomy (GTDB): domain Bacteria; phylum Verrucomicrobiota; class Verrucomicrobiia; order CAIQCK01; family CAIQCK01; genus CAIQCK01. The sequence goes on from CAZGGF010000463.1 coordinate 40,229, forward strand.
TCAACTCCTGTGTTTCGCACGGTAGTATTCACCAAGCCAGCGCGGCGCGGTCTGGAACAACTCGGTCACACTGCGAAGCCGCAGTTTGATTCTCACGGTATCTTGAACTGCGTTGAGATCCTTGAGTCGCAATCGAAGCAGATCTGCAATGCGAGAAGGTGAATAACCATGGGCAACCAGCCTCAGCACGTCCATCTCGGCCTCCGTCAGGGTTTTCAGCAGTGCAATCTTCCCGGCGGTCCACTCGCCGCCATTCTCTGTTGAGGCCGTTGATGCCGTCTTCTCGACCGGCAAAGACTGGCCCGCGGCCAGCCGGCGAACCACTTCAATGAGCTTGTCGGTGGCCTCATGTTTCATCACATAGCCGCGCGCTCCTGCGCGGATGGCCTGCTCGGCGTAGTACTGTTTCTCGTGAACAGAGAGCACCAGCACGGGCATCCGGGGGTATTGCTGGCTCAACGTCGCAATCAGGGACGAGGCATCCTTGTCCCTGAGCGACCAGTCCACCACGGCGATGTCGGGATGAAGCTCCTTGACGACGGCAAGCGCACTGCGCTCGTCCTCGGCCTCGCCACAAACGACCAGATCGGGTTCCTCGTTAATGAGTTGGGTCAGTCCCATGCGGACGACGGCGTGGTCATCCACCAGGAGCACGCGTTTCTTTGGCACGCTGCCGCTAGTTTCTTTCAAATCCATAAAGGCTCGTGTTGTAGAGCCGCAAATACTACGAGCGCGCCCTTGCGGGCACAATGAGGGTGCGCCCGTTTCGCTTCCAAGGGTTTCTCCATGACCCTGCCTAGGGGAAAATCCCTATCTCTTTGGTTCCGGGTGGGACTCTGGCTTCCGGTGGGAGTGCGTGCAACGCCAGGCAGCCCGGCTGCGGATTATCCCGAGCACATCACTCCATCACGGTTGTCAGCAAATGGGCGGCGCTCAGATTTCGCCCATGTGTTGCGCCCAGCCAATGGCGCATTGGAGCAACTCGCCGCTGGAGGAGAGGTTCAGCTTGAGCTTGATGTTGGCTCGATGCGCCTCCACCGTCTTGACGCTGATGGCCAGCTGTTTGGCGACTTGAGTTGAACCGTAGCCCTTGCCGATCCACATCAGCACTTCCATTTCCCGATCGCTCAAGACATCCAACGCCGAACGCGTCGTCCCCGCGGGATAGCCGGTCACCTTGTCCAGAATGCCTGCCGCAATCCGGCTGCTGATATAGACCTTGCCGTCCAGCACACTCCGAACGGCTTCCAACACTTTCTCCGAGGCTTCCCGTTTCATGACGTAGCCACGGGCGCCGGCACGCAGGGCGCGTTCGGCATAGATGGACTCATCGTGCACGGAAAGCGCGAGGATCAATAGATGCGGAAAACGCACCTTGAAATCCTTGATCAACTCCAGCCCACTCTGGTCCTTGAGCGAGATATCCACCACCGCCAGATCGGGCTTCCCGGTGTCTGCAGCCTCCAAAGCGGCCGCCCGGTCTTCTGCCTCGCCGCAAACCATCAGGTCGGGCTGGTCGTTGACGAGCCGCGCAATACCTTCGCGCAGCAGCGGGTGATCGTCCACAATCAGGATTCGCTTCTTCGTTTTGGTTTGCTTCTTCTGGCTCATGAAGTCGCCTCGTCCGGCTTGAACACTTCTCGGGGCAGTGTGCAAGTCATGATCGTGCCGCGTTCTTCGCCGCGCCGCACGCTCACCATAGCACCAATGGCTCGGGCACGGTAGTCCATAATCTCCAGCCCCAACCCCCGTCCCGACCGCTGGTCCGGCAGACCGCAGCCATCGTCACTGACCGTCAGCGTGATACTGTTTTCATCAGCCTGAAGAGCGATGATGATAGTGGAAGCCTTTGCGTGACGAATCGCGTTTTGCAGGGCTTCCTGTGCGATGCGATACAGGTGTGTGGCCGCTGTGCGATCCGGGATGACGACTGTGGCGAGACAATCCAGCCGACACGCCAGTTTGCCCTGCCCCTGCACGCCGTCCACTAATTCCCGCAGCGCGATCATCAACCCCACGGGTTCGTCCGGCACCGGGTGCAGACCCCGTGTGACCCGGCGCGCCTCCTCGATGCCTGTGTTGATCAACTCCGTGACGCGCGCCGACTCATCCGCCTCGGCCATGGACTTGGCCGCGAGTTTCCGTTCAAGGCTGCGGTTGAGCAACGCGATTCCGGTGAGACGCTGGCACAAGCCATCATGCAAGTCCTGGCCAATCCGGCGCTGCTCGCGCTCGCTGATTTCCATGACTTCCTTCTCCAGCCGTTCCCGATGGGCGATGTCCGAACTCAGGATGATGGTGCTCGCGCCGGCCACCACCACGGCAAGCAGATTACCAAGGATGACGATGGTGATGGTGCGGCTGGCCAACGACTCCGCCAGCCGGTGGCGTTCGTCGAGCAACTTGTTCTCCAGCGTCTCGATGTCATCCACCGTCTGCCGGACTTCATCCATCAGCCTCTTGCCAGGGCCGACGATCTTGCTTGCCGCCTCGAGACCTTCCAGCTTGCGCGTCTCAACGCTGATCTTGAGTTTGCTGAGACGTTGCTGGATCAGGCGCTCCAGATTCACCAGGCGTTTCTTGATGTCGGAGTCCATTGCCGTGGCATACAGCTCTTTCATGTCGGCCTCAACGTTGCTGACCGATGTGCGATAGAGGACGAGATAACGTTCATCTCCACTGATGACATAGCCGCGTGCTTCGCTTTCGGCGCTCGCCAGATCACCCAGTGTGGCTTCCAGCTTGGCGATGATCTGATGGGAACGGGCCACGATATCAGCCGACTCGGCGAACTGGACGGTGCTGTAATAGGCCACGGCGCCAATGACCGCCAGAATCAACAACGCCAGCGCAAAACCCGTGGCTATCTTCCGGCTGAAGCTGATTTCGAGTTTCATGTGAGCGTCTGGTTGTGTTGCACACTCTTCAACCGCAGATCGGCTGGAGCGCGTGCGGTTGCTCCAATCATTACGCCTTCTGTCGGTTGCAGCGCAACGGTATTTCAACACAGGATGGGCAGATGCCTGGTTGCAATAACGGCCCGGCAAATATCCAACACCCGGTCTCTTTTTTAGCGGGATCGGGATTCGTTGTTTGCAGAGAACGTGGTCGCGCGCTACGAGGTCGGCGCGGGCGGTTCGGCTGGCGGTGGAGTCGCCGGCTCGGCGCTTGCCGCCGGTTCGGCAGCAGGCGCGACCGGTTCTGTGACAGGCACCGTCGGCTCGACAACGGACGCGACCGGCTCCGTAACGGCAGAAATCGGTTCGGCAACAGGCTCAGCCGCCGGTGGCTCGCTGACTGCGGTATCGGCGGGTTCAGCCACTGGTTCGACGACCGGTTCGGCAACCGGTTCAGCCACTGGTTCACTGACTGCAGTGGTGACCGGTTGCTGCGCTTCGGGCATGATGGGAGTCGTGACAGGCGCGGGGGCGGGCGTCACGTCTGCCTTCGTGGTTTCCATCGTGCTGTCGCCTTCGTAATGGTCGAGCGGCTGTGCGTCTCCGTGCTCCTCGGCGCGTCGGGTGAACTTCACCGAGACAATCTTGGAAACGCCGCTTTCCTGCATCGTCACGCCGTAAAGCACATCCGCCATGGCGATGGTGCGTTTGTTGTGCGTGATGAGCACAAACTGGCTTTGCTTGAGGAAACGGCGGAGAATGTTCAGGAAGCGGTTGATGTTGCTTTCGTCCAACGGCGCGTCCATCTCGTCCAGCACGCAGAACGGGCTGGGTTTGACCATGTAGATGGCAAACAGCAGTGCCACGGCGGTCATCGTCTTCTCACCGCCGCTGAGCAGCGTGATGCTCGTAAGCTGCTTGCCCGGGGGGCGCGCGACGATCTCGATGCCGCTTTCGAGTGGATCGTTTTCATCGAGCAGGATGAGATTGGCTTTGCCACCGCCAAACAGCTCGCCATACATCTCCTGGAAGTTCGTGCGGATCTTCTCGAACGTCTCGCTGAAGAGCTTGCGCGTGGTGGTGTTGATGTGCGCAATGGCTTTGAGCAGGTCGTCCTTGCTCTTGACGAGGTCTTCGTGCTGCTCGGTGAGGAACTTCTGCCGTTGTTCCAACTCGTCGTATTCGGCGATGGCTTCAAGGTTGACGGGCCCCATCGCGTCGAGGCGCTGCTGCATTTCAGTCACCTGCATCTCCATCGCGGCCCAGTCGGGCGCGAGACCGGCGGCGGCGGTTTCCTCCGGCGTGAGTGTGGTGGTCTGCGGCTGGCCGCTATCGGCGATGGTGATCTTGAGCACCTCCGGAGGCAGGTCGTCGAGGTTGAGCTGGTATTGGCGGGCAATGCGCTCCTTGAGGTTTTGCATCGCCATGCGCTTCTCGGCAAGCTGCAGATCGATCGAGTTGTGCTCCGTCTTGGCCTCGTCGATCTGGCGGCGCTGGGCGCGGATCGATTCCTCCAGTTCCGCAATGCGCAGGGCGAACGCATGGCGCTGCTCTTGTTGCTCGCGGAGCTGCCGCTGGAGTTCGTCGCGGCGAACGGCGCAAGTCGTGATGGCCTGCTCGGCTTCGGCGATTTCAGTGCGAAGGCGTGCGATGCGTTCGGTGTAGTCCGCGCGGTCACGCTGGCGGGCCGCGATGAGATCGACAAATTCAGCGATACGCGCTTCCAGCGGCGCTTTGCCGGCGTTGGCGTTGTTGTACTTCTGCTGTTCGGTGGCCTGTGCGATCTTTGCCTCGGTCAGTTCGTCCAGACGGCGCTGGCGATCGGTCTGCAGCTGCGCCGTGCGCTGCCGCTCGGCTCCGAGTTGGCGGCGCAGGTCGTTCTCGCGCTGCTCAATGCCGGAAAGCTCCTGTTGTATCTGTGACTTCCGCTCCGCGTCGCCGGTACCCTGGTGCGCGAGTTGTTCCAGTTCCCACGTGACGGTCTCGATCTTGTGGCCGAGTTCGACCAGTTCCTTGTCCACCGACGCCAGTTCGCCTTCCTGGGTGGCGATCTGGAGTTCGGCAGAGCGAACCAGGCTGCGCGTGGCGACAAGCTTCTCTTCCACGCGCACGGCTTCGTTGACGCTGGCCTGCTGGCGCGCCTCGGTCTGCGTGGCCTGGCTCTGCAACCGCGCGAGCGTCTCCGTCAGCTCGGCAATCTGGCTCTTGCGCGTGAGAATGCCGGCCGCCACTCCTGCGCCACCACTGATGACGCCATGGCGGTTGACAAACTCGCCGCGCGGCGTAACGGCTTCAACACCGTTGCTGCGACTGATGATTTGCAGTGCCGTCTGGAGATCGGGGGCGATGACAACCGACGCAAGCAATGAACGAACGAGCGGTTTCAACGCCTCGTCGCAGCGCACATGGTCAATCGCAAAACCCACCGCGCCCTCGAGCATCATGTCGAGCGATGGCGCGATCACGCGAGGCAGGTCCAGCGGCGCCAGGGCGGCACGGCCCAGCTGGCGTTCATGCAACGCGGCAATGATCTTCTCCGCACTCGCGCTGTCGCGCACCACGATGGCCTGAAGATGGCTGCCAAGCGCCGCCTCGACGGCCGGCGCAAACTGCGGGTCCACTTGGATGCACTGGGCCAGGGCGTTGAGCAACGCGTCGGGGGGCACTTCAGCGCCATGCGTGCTGCGCAACACTGCCAGTGAGCCGGCGGAGTAACCTTCGTAGTCGCGCTCCAGTTGGTTCAGCAGTTCCAGCTTCGAATTCACCTCGGCAATGGAGCGCAACTCGGCGCTCGCCGCGGCGGAAAGCTGTTTCATTTCGGAGTTGGCCTGCGCCAGCGCCTGCTCGAACTGGGCGATTTCCTCCTGTAGTTTGCCAATCGTGGCCCGGCGCCCGGTAAGTTCCTGCTCTCCCGCGTCGCGCGTGACCTTGATATTTGCCGCGCGCTGCTGCAACTCGGACTTCTCAGTGCCAAGCCGCTCGAGGCGCAGGCTGCTGTTGCGTTGTTGAATGTCGATGGAGGCCAGTTCGCTGCGGAGCCGCGAGGCGTTGCTCTCCTGCTCTATGATCGCCGCGTCGGTTTGCGCGACGGTCTTCTCGGCTTCCACAAGCTGCTGGTCCAGCGCAGCGACAGCGTCCTGCTCAGCCTTGAGCGCGGCGTTCTTCTCGGCGACGACCGCGGCCATCGCCTTCAATTGTTCTTCCAGCGCGGCCAGCGCGGTCCGCTGGTCCGCTGCGCGCTGTTCGGCGACGCCGATGTCCACACTGTGCTTCTGGATCAGCGTTTCGAATTCCGTGATTCGTTCGTTGTTGAACTGGACGCGGCTCTGGTTGCGCTCGATCTCGCTGCGGTTCTCCTGTTGCTCCAACGTGGTCTGTGCGACGGCGTGGTCGAGTGTTTCCTGTCCCTGGCGCTGGCCAGCCACGGTGGTTTCGCTTTGTTCGACCGTGCTCGCGGCGGTTGCGATGGTCGCGTCGAGCGCGGTGATCTTCGTCTGGAATTCCGCAACGGCGGCTTCCAGTTCGTCAAGCCGGTGGCGGCTCAGGCGGCAGTCGAGCGACCTGAGTTGGTCGTGCAGTTCCTTGTAGCGGCGTGCCTTGCCTGCCTGGCGCTGGAGCGAACCGATCTGCCGCTTGACCTCGCGAATGATGTCGGTCACGCGGACGAGATTGGCCTCGGTGTACTCGAGCTTGCGGAGCGCCTCCTTCTTCTGCGTTTTGAACTTCGTGATGCCGGCGGCTTCCTCGAAAATGGCGCGGCGGTCTTCAGGATGCGAACTGAGGATCTGGTCAATGCGTCCCTGCTCCATCATGGAATAGGCCGCGCGACCGATGCCCGTATCCATGAAGAGCTGTTGCACGTCGCGAAGGCGGACCGGCGTCTGATTGATGAAGTAATTGCCTTCACCGTTACGAAAAACGCGGCGCGTGATCTTCACCTCACCGTATTCGAGCTGCACACCGGCCACCGGTGACAACTCGCCAGGTTTGATGTCGGTGATGGTGATGCTGACCTCAGCCATGCCAATGGGCCGCCGACCGTCGGTTCCGTTGAAAATCACGTCGGCCATCTCGCCGCCGCGCAACGCCTTCGCGCTTTGCTCGCCGAGAGCCCATCGGAGCGAGTCGGAGACATTGGATTTACCGCAACCGTTGGGTCCAACGATGGCCGTGACACCAGGGAGAAAATCGAGGCGGGTTTTTTCCGCAAACGACTTAAAACCAACAATTTCAAGGTTTTTGAGATACATGTGAGAAGAACGTGTGAATAACTTGTGTGTAGGTTGCCAAAGGATATGACCTATGTAAAGCCAAAACACCATTAGCGGTGGTTGCCATGCTGCATGACCCCAAAATATTGGGTTTTTGCCGTCTCATCAGAGTCCCGTCAATTCCATGTCAATAACTGCGTATCTTGCCATTTTACAGGGCGTTTCGTCTGGGTTTTGGGCGGCAATATGCAGGACGCAGAGCGTCCCTCCCATCTTTCAGCACCTTCACCCCGAACGGAGGCAAGTCTTACCCGTCAACGCCATTGTGAGGCATTAAGACCCAGTCTGGCAACAGCTACTTTGCCATGAGATCGCAAAGGTATAATCTGTTTTTCCCACCGTCACTGTTCCTGCCAATGTGATGCCTGCCGTCCTGTATGAGTTGAACAATTGCGACTGGACCCGCTGTCGTCATTAACGCCTGCTCTGCGCCGGTCGGCGTGAGAGAAAACCTCATCACCCAGACAGTGAGATTGAGATATTGGGATGACAAGAGAGGGGTGCGAATTCACGCAAATACTTTGGCATTGAAGGATGTCCGTGATAGACTAACCGCGTGTAGGTGGCAAGCAGGCTTGTGTGCCAGCATTCCAACCATGAAGAACCGTATCGCCCAAGCGGTCCTGCGGATTGTCCTTCCGTATGTCCTGTTTGCCACGTTGTGGGTTTCGTTGTCCGACCACTGGGTGGGAGCCCTGCTTTCCGATCCTGCGGATCGCACACAATGGTCCGTCTACAAGGGCTGTGCTTTTGTGATCGTCACGGCGCTGCTTCTGTACGGCCTCTTGCGCCTTGAGTTGAAGTCGCGTGAGAAGGTTGAGACAGCACTACGGGAGAGCAAAGAACATCTGTGGCTGGCTTGGGATGCAGCGCAGATGGGTCAGTGGGATTTGAACATCATCACCAACGAAATTGCGTGGTCGCCAGAATGCCTGGCCCTTTATGGTCTGCCGCCCGGCACGCACCTGACGCTCGAGAAGTTCTTTACCATGGTACATGCGGACGACCGTCCGGGCGTGCACGAGGCCATACGGCAGGCAATCGAATGGAGGGCAAACTACGAGAACGACAAACGCATAATCTGGCCCGACAGTTCGGTTCACTGGCTTTCCTCGCGCGGCCGGGTTCATTGCGACGCAACGGGCCGGCCAACGCACATGATCGGCGTCAGCTTTGACATCACCGCGCGCAAGAAAGCCGAAGAGGCCTTGCGTGAGAGCGAGGCGCGCGCGCAGAAGGCGTTTCGAGTCACGCATCAGCGTCTTGAGAATATCATCGAGCATCTGCCGGACGCCACGTTTGCGATCGATCAGGACAAGCGGGTTATCGCGTGGAACCGGGCTTGCGAGATCATGACGGGAGTCAAGAAGGAGGCGGTGTTGGGCCGGGGTGATTACATTTATGCCGAGCCGTTTTACGGCAAGCGGTGTCCCATCATGATTGACTTGCTCGATCAGCCCTCGCCAGAGGAGGAACGTCACTATACCTACATCCAGCGGGTCGGAGACACGATCACAGCCGCGGCTTTCAACTCTCGGTTGCGGGGCGGCCAAGGCGTATATCTCTGGGGCACGGCAGCGCCGCTCTTCGATCAGGAAGGCCGGCGTTGTGGCGCCATCGAGGTCATGCGGGACGTGACCGAACAGAAGCGCGTCGAGCAGGCGCTGCGAGAGAGTGAACTCAAGCATCGCACGTTGTTTGAAACGGCCAGCGATGCGATCCTCCTGATACGCGGCGAGCAGTTTATCGACTGCAATCCGGAGGCGCTGAGGTTGTTTGGCCGCAGTCGGGAAGAGATCGTTGGGACGCCTCCCTACAAGCTATCGCCGCCCATGCAGCCGGATGGACGGCGTTCCGACGAGAAAGCTCATGAGATACTCAATCGAGCAATGACGGAAGGGGCGCAGTTCTTTGAATGGGAACACTGCCGGGCAGATGGAACAGCGTTTACCGCGGAGGTGAGTTTGAACCGGTTGGAACTGGGTGGGGAGATGTTGCTCCAAACGCAATTGCGCGATATCACGGCGCGCAAATACATGGACGCGGCACTGCGCCGGAGCGAGGCCACCGTCCGCAGCGTATTTCGGGCCGCGCCCGTGGGCATCAGCATTGTGAAGAACCGGGTGTTCAAGAGCGTGAACCATTATTGGTGCGAGCTGTTCGGATACCCGGAAAGGGATCTCCTCGGCAAAAGCACTCGCATGATGTACGAGAACGACGAGGAGTGGAAGAGGGTGGGACATGTATTGTTTGACCAGTTGCAGATACAAGGTCTAGCGTCCGTCGAGACACGACATCGTTGTCGTGACGGTTCGTCGCGCGAGGTCATTCTGACCGTTGCCCCCATTCAACTCGATGACCTCTCGGCCGGTGCAGTGGTCATCACCCACGACATCACTGAGCGCAAACGGGTGGAAGAGAAAATACGGCAGCTCCATGAAGACCTGCAGCGCCACGCGGCGGAACTGGAACAACGCGTGGCCGAACGCACCGCCGAACTGGCCGTGGCAAAGGAACAGGCTGAAGCGGCCAATCTCCTGAAGTCCGCGTTCCTGGCCACCATGTCGCACGAACTGCGCACACCGCTAAACTCCATCATCGGCTTCACCGGCATCATCTTACAGGGGCTGGCCGGGCCGTTGACTGAAGAGCAGAAGAAGCAACTCGAGATGGTGCGCGGCAGCGCACGCCATCTCCTGGCGCTGATCAATGACGTGCTGGACATCTCCAAGATCGAAGCCATGCGACTCAGGGTGGCCAGCGAACCGTTCAACTTGCGCGCCTCCATCATGAAGACGGTGGAGATGGTAAGACCGCTGGCGGAGAAGAAGGGACTCGCATTCCACGTGGAACTGGCACCGGACGTCGGCACAATGGTCAGCGACCAGCGGCGGGTGGAGCAGATCCTGGTCAACTTGTTGAACAATGCGATCAAGTTTACCGGGCGCGGCCAGATTACGTTGACGGCGGAGACAGCGTGGAACATGGTGCGTATATCGGTGAAAGATACGGGCATTGGGATCCGGCAGGAGGACATGGAGAAACTGTTCCAGCCATTCCGGCAGGTTGACAGCGGGCTGGCGCGCAATCACGAAGGCACTGGGCTGGGCTTGTCTATCTGCCGCCGGTTGACGGAGCTGCTCGGCGGCGAAATTCATGTCGAAAGCGAGTGGGGCAAGGGCAGCACCTTTACGGTGTCGCTGCCCGGCCGAAGAGGAGCCATGTAATGAAACGCAAGATTCTTCTCATAGAAGACAACGACCAGAACCGGTACATGACGACGTTCCTTCTGGAAAGGCACGGATACGAAGTCGTGTCTGCTGTGGACGGGCCTTCCGGCATCGAGATGGCCTCCAGGATTCAACCCTGTCTGATCCTGCTCGACATCCAGTTGCCGCAAATGGATGGTCACGCCGTGGCTCGAGCCTTGAGACAGAATCCCGCCTTGGACGGCGTGCCTATTGTGGCGGTCACGTCTTACGCGATGGTGGGAGACCGCGAAAACATCCTGGCGTCCGGGTGCGATGGTTACATGGAGAAACCGATCAATCCGGAAACATTTGTTGCGGAGATGGAGGGATACTTGCGTTCGCGCAATGGAGGGCGGAACCATGACTCGAATCCTGATCGTTGACGACAAGCCGGAGAATCGTTATTTGCTGGGCACCCTGTTGCAGGGCCACGCTTACGAGGTGGACGAGGCTTGTCACGGAGCTGAGGCACTGGTGAGAGCGCGGCAAAGGCCGCCTGACCTTGTCATTTCCGATCTTCTCATGCCCATCATGGATGGCTACACGCTCCTGCGACACTGGAAGCTGGACGACCGGCTCAAACAAATTCCGTTTATCGTCTTCACTGCGACCTACACCGAGCCGAAAGACGAGCAATTGGCTCTGGATCTCGGAGCCGACGCTTTCATCATCAAGCCCGCAGAGCCGGAGCCGTTCATGGCCCGCCTTCACGACGTCCTGATGAAACAGAAGAGCGGCGCATTATCGCCATCGAGATTCCCAAACGACGATGACAGCGTGTTGCTCAAACAATACAACGAAGTTCTCGTTCGCCGGCTGGAGATCAAGATGGAGCAGTTGCAGCAAGCCAACCGCGAACTGGAGCGCGACATCGTCGCGCTCAAGCGGGCGGAACAGAAGATAGTCAATCTTGCTGCCATCGTGGAATCGTCTGACGACGCAATCATCAGCAAGGACTTGAACGGAATCATCACCAGTTGGAATAAAGGCGCAGAGAGGCTTTACGGTTTCGCTGAGACCGAAATCATTGGCAAATCGATTCTCATCCTCGCCCCGCCGGAATGTGAAAATGAAGCTGCCGTGATCCTGGAAAAGATCGGCCACAGAGAGCGCGTCCAACACTACGAAACCAGACGCCGCCGGAAGACCGGCGAAGACATTTGGGTGTCCCTCACCGTTTCTCCCATCCTGGATCTGGAGGGTCGGATTATTGGCGCGTCAACGATCGCGCGCGACATCAGCGAGCGCAAGCGGGCGGAGGAACGCCTCCATAAGGTGAGCGAAGTGCAATCCGCCCTGCATGAGCCGGGCACGTTGCCGGAAAAGCTCAAGCGCATCACGGACGGCGTGGTGGATATCTTCGGCGCCGATTTCGCCCGCATCTGGCTGGTGGGGCCGGGAGACCAGTGTGAGAAGGGCTGCATGCACGCCGGGA
>CAZGGF010000464.1:0-1840 GCA_964524715.1 uncultured Verrucomicrobiota bacterium
ACCGAGACACGAACGGGGCATGTGATGCGGGCCGCAAAGTGAGCGCCGTCGAAATACGGCGCGACCTTGATCGCGCTCTCCTTGTCTTCAGCTCTCACGTTCTCGATCAGTTTGGGCCAGCCGGAGTCGCGCCCTTTCTGAAAACCAAGAAGATCGGTGATGGCGGGCACATGGATGGCGCCCTTGGTGAAGTGCTTGTTGAGGCCGCACAGGATGAAGCCGAACCCGCCGCCCTGGCTGGTGCCGCCGTAGAAGAAATGAGTCTTGTCCACATCCGGGCGCGCCGAGAGCCAGTTCACCGCGCGGTTGATGCCAAGGATGATGCGATAATAGAAATACGTCTCGCGCTTGGCCGCGCCGGCGTGGCAGTAGCGCGGGGTGCCGTATTGCTCGGTCAGCCGCTTGTCCTGTTCCGCGTACAATTTCTTTTGCGCCTCTGCGTCTGCCGCAGGTTCAAACGGATGGACGTTCATCACCAGATGAATGAACCCGCGGTCCGCCATGCCGCTATTGGGTCCCACGACGCCGGGTCCCGCGCCTGGCACGTTGACCTGCACCGGGAAGGGGCCTTTTCCCACGGGCACGCTCAGGAATCCGTACACGCGCATGTGATCGAAGGTGGCGAAGCTGACTTTGAAACATTCGTGTTGCTCGTTGCACCATTTGGCGACGCGTTCCACACGGGCATCGGGAGGCACTTCGGCATCGAGTTTCTTGACGGCAGCGTCCCAGAAGGCGTCGAAGTCCGCGGGCCTCTCGGACCCGGCGGCAATCTTCTCCGGCTCATACGCCACGCCAAAGAGGCCGGTGTAGCCCTTGTCCAGTTTGACGTTGGCCACACACTTGAGGAATCCGGGTTCGGACAACGTGCCGGTGATCTTCACGGGGTTGCCTTGCGAAAGATCAAACGTCCCGTTGGTGATGATTCGCGGCCCAAAGTTGTTGACCGTCACGTTCAGGCGGCCGGATTTGACCGGTTGCTTGTCCGCGCCCAGCACGCAGATGGAAAATGTCGCGGGCTCGCCACACGTATAGATCGCATTTGCGCGATCCGATGTAATCTCAACCGACTGTGCGAGCGCCATCAACGGCGCCAACGCCAACGCTATCATGTACCTGATCATCATGTGTTGTGTGTTCCTTCGTTAACAGAGTCTATGAACGGCGTGTCGTCATATTAACGACAGCCCCTGAGAAAAGCCAGCCGTCGATATGGTGGTGCGGCCCGCCATCTGAAGCCGCTTGACTGGCCGCATGAACATGGGACACTGCGGGGGAAGATTTGCGGGACCGCGTGGATTGCAATGGACAAACTCTACATACTCACAGGACCTCTCCAAGGTGCAATGGTCGAGTTGTTGGGCGAAAAAATCACGGTTGGCCGATCCTCGGATAACGACATCTGCCTCGACGACGAATCAGTTTCAGAACATCACGCCACATTGGTTCGCCATGAGCGGGACTGGATTGTGCAAGACAAGGGGTCTGCCAAGGGAACATTTGTCCGGGATGAGAGGGTTGTTACGGCGACGCTTGAGGACGGTGACAAGGTTTCCTTTGGCACGGTGAAACTGCTGTTTGAGACCTCTGAGAAGAAACTGCATTTGCCCGGCAAGCAAGGTGCTGCGCCGATCTCTTCCCGTAATGCCGCTCCACCACCACGCAGAAGGGCGGGGGGGCGCGCGCTGGCATCATCCTTCAAGTCTGCCGTGTTCCAACTCGTGCAGTTGGCCGCGTTCGTGACGGTGGCGGGCGGCGCTTACGTCGCCTACCAAAAGCTCAGCCGCGTAGAACCACCTGCGGACCCGGCGAGGTCGAGCAACGTCACGGCGACGCTTCC
>CAZGGF010000465.1:0-3095 GCA_964524715.1 uncultured Verrucomicrobiota bacterium
GGTTGGGGCCGGATGTGGAGGTGCAGTGGTTTGTCTATAACGCCGGGCCAAGCGCGATGGAGGCAATTTTCACACAAGGTCTCGACATCACCTACGTCGGGCCAAATCCTGCCATCAATGCGCACCTGAAATCGCGCGGGAAGGAAATCCGCATCGTGGCCGGCGCGTGCAGCGGCGGCGCGGCGCTGGTGGTGCAGACCGACGGACGCATCAAGACGGACAGTGATTTTCGCAACCGGAAGGTGGCGACACCGCAACTCGGCAACACGCAGGACGTGGCGGCGCGCGCGTGGCTGGTATCGAAAGGTTTCCGTGTGACGATGACGGGTGGTGACGCATTGGTGGTGCCGACGGCCAATCCCGACCAGCTCTCGTTGTTCCAGAAGGGCTACATAGACGCCGTATGGACGGTGGAACCATGGGTAACACGCCTGCTGCTGGAGGCAAAAGGACGAGTCTATCTGGAGGAAAGCACATTGTGGCCGCAAACCAGCGGCCGGTATGTTACGACGCATCTGGTCAGCAGCGCGCGCTTCCTGAAAGAACAACCCGCGTTGCTCAAACGATGGATCGCTGCCCACGTCGACCTGACGCAGTGGATCAACCAGCATCCCAACGACGCGAAGCGCCTCCTCAATGCTGAAATCAAGGAGGAGACAACCCGGGCGCTGCCTGCCGAAGTGCTTGATGGCGCGTGGCGGCGGCTGGAACTGACGCACGACCCGATTCGCGTTTCGCTGCTGCGGTCCGCAGAGGACGCGCACCGCATCGGTCTCCTGCGCAGCAAACCGGACCTGTCACATATTTACGATTTGAAGTTGCTCAACGAGATTCTGCGTGACAAAGGTTTGGCAGAGATTCCATGAGCACGGCCCACGAAGAACTGCGCCCCGCGAGGCCCCTAAAGCTGGAGGTGGAGCACGTCTCAAAAACATTCCACAGCAAACGCGCGGTGATTCATGCGCTTGATAACGTGAGCCTGACAGTGAGTGAAGGCGAATTCGTGTGTCTGGTTGGGCCGAGTGGTTGCGGAAAATCCACGCTGCTGAACATCATCGCGGGACTGGACACCGCCGATAGCGGCCGGGTGCTCGCTGACGGCAAGCCCGTGACGGGGCCGGGCCGCGACCGGATGGTAATGTTTCAGGAATCGGCGCTGTTTCCATGGCTCGACGTGCTGGACAATGTGTTGTTCGGACTGAAACTCAAACCCAACTTGAACAACCGGGAACGGAATGAAGTGGCCCGGTTCTATCTCCAACTGGTCGGGTTGGATAAGTTTCATCATGCCAGCATTCACGAGCTTTCCGGCGGCATGAAACAGCGTGTGGCGCTGGCACGGGCGCTGGCGCCAAATCCGCGGGTGCTGCTGATGGACGAGCCATTCGGGGCATTGGACGCTCTGACGCGGGAACAATTGTATGGCGACATCCAGGAAATCTGGCAGAAGCGGCGCAAGACGATCGTATTCGTCACGCACAACGTGCGTGAGGCGGCTTGCCTCGGGGAACGGGTCGTGCTCTTCTCGCCGCGGCCCGGCCGGATTCAGGAAGAGTTCCGGATTGACCTGCCCCACCCTCGCGACATCAACAGCGTCGGCCTGGCCGAGCACGCCGCGCAGATCATGCGGGCGCTGAAACGCCATTGGCCATCCAACAGCCCGGAGGTGTCGGAATGAAGCGATTCCTGACCGCAGCGGCTGTGTTCGCGGCGCTGATCGTGGCATGGGAGGCGCTTGTGCGGGCGGGCATCTGGTCGCCGGTCATGGTGCCGTCGCCGCTCAGCGTGGTGGAATACATTGTGGGCGCGGTTCGCGACGGCACACTGTGGCACGCCACGCTTGTGACGTTGCGCCGGCTGGTGGCTGGCTACCTGCTAGGCGTGGTCGTCGGGGTGCCGCTTGGCCTGCTGACGGCACGGTTCAAATTCTGTGAAGACACGTTGGGCATCATCGCGCTCGGCCTGCAAACGCTGCCGAGCATCTGCTGGGTGCCGCTGGCGATGCTGTGGTTCGGCCAGACCGAGACCGCAATGCTGTTCGTTGTCATCATGGGCACGGTCTGGTCCGTTGTCATTGCCACCGACAATGGCATCCGTAACGTCCCGCCCATCTACGCCCGCGCCGCGCAAACGATGGGGTCCAACCGCTGGCACACGTGGGTCAAGGTGAAACTGCCCGCTTCGCTGCCGTTCGTCGTCAGCGGCATGAAACAAGGGTGGGCGTTTGCGTGGCGATCGCTGATGGCGGCGGAAGTCTATGTAACCATCCTGACCGGCTTCGGCCTCGGCCATCTGTTGCATTACGGACGGGAACTGCACGCCATGGACCAGGTGATCGCCATCATGTTGATGATCATTCTGATCGGCTTGCTCGCCGACAAGGTCTTGTTCTCTCCGTGGGAGAGATTCCTCCACCGGCGCTGGGGCACGGTGAAATAACTGCAACGTCTGCCGTCTTCATCGGCGATAACCAGCCACACATCGGCAAACAAAAAGAGCGTCCCGCTTGCGCGGGACGCTCTTTTGTTTCGGAACGAAAATCGTTCCGCAGTCGGATTAACGCCGGCCGCCGCGACCACCACCGTCGCGATGACCACCGCGACCGCCGCCAAAGCCGCCGCCGCCGCCGCCGCCACGGGGGCGCTCTTCGCGGGGACGGGCTTCGTTGACCGTCAGGGCGCGACCGTCGAGTTCCTTGCCATTGAACTGGGAGACGGCTGCATTAGCCTCCTCCTGCGAGCCCATCGTCACGAACGCAAAGCCGCGGGACTTGCCCGTGAACTTGTCCGTGATGAGTTCGCACGCGGTGACGTTGCCGGCCTGCTTGAACAGGTCGAGCACTTCGCCCTCGGTGGTGTTAAACGACAGGTTGCCTACGAATAGCTTGGTAGCCATTTTCTTACTATCTTCCTTCTGCTGCTGTGGGAGCTTGCGTGACTGTTCCCGACTCCTTCGGGTTTCGGATCATCACCAGCTATCAAGGCTGCCTGACAATCTACCAACTCACCGCGAACTGCTTCCAACTGCGAGCGGGCGAACCCTAGCCAAAACCCGGCCAATAGCAACATTTTTTTGGCAGTTTTTGACACAGGATG
>CAZGGF010000466.1:0-5389 GCA_964524715.1 uncultured Verrucomicrobiota bacterium
ATGTTGGCGATGGTCATGCGGTCGTCCATGTCGAGCGCCGACGCGCCGGGACCGGCGAATTCCATGGCACGGTAGGTGGCGCCGTCGAAGCCGATCTCACCGATCACATGGAGGATGATATCCTTGCCCATCACACCGGGTTGGAGCCCGCCCTCAAACCAGAATCGCATACCCTCGGGGACCTTGAGCAGTATCTTCCCGGTGCCCATGACAAAACCGGCGTCGGTATTGCCGATTCCGGTGGCGAATTCGCCGAACGCGCCGGCGGTGCAGGTGTGGCTGTCGGTGCCGAGCAACACCTCGCCGGGGCGTGTGTGGCCCTTGAGCGGCAGCGCAGTGTGGCAGACGCCGACGTAATGGCTGCCGTGCTGTTTCGCGATCGGTCCGCGGGAGGCGTCGTATTTCCAGCGGCCATTCGGATCGTCGATGACGTCGTAGAAATACGGCAGGCCTTGTTCGCGGGCGAACTCGCGGAGCGTATCCACGTTGCGGTTGCAAAGCGCGTCGGTGGTGAAAATGTAATGGTCCGGCGTGATGACGATCTTCTTCGGATCCCACACCTTCGCGTTCTTGCCGAATTCGCGCTTGAACACGCCGATGGTGCCCGGTCCGCACACGTCATGCGTCATCAGGATGTCCACACTCACCCAAACGTTCTCGCCAGCGTAAACCTTCGCTTTGCCGCTGGCGCGGGCGAGAATCTTTTCTGTCAATGTCATACCCATAAGCTTTGTCCTGCTGGATTAACCAGCGTGGCGAACTTAAAGGACGCTTTGTCCCGTTGCAACGGGTTTTTCCCACCCCTAGGGCACGATTTTTTCGGCAACGAGCCGGCCGTCGGAAGTTTCCAGCAGAATTCGATAGCTGCCGGGACGCAGTTGGGCGTCCTCGCTGACGGGCCGTTTGAAAACGCGCTGAAATGTCTGGCCCGGTTCCACGCGCAGTGCCGACGCCACGGGGCATTCTTTTTCGCCCAGCGGGTCGCTGACAATGACGCGGATGACCTCCAGTGGCCGGGTATCGCTGTTGTGAATCGTCAGATCGTATTCAAGCGAGGGCGATTCCACGAAGTAGCGCGTGATCAGCACCCGGTCCAGTGTCACGTGGACTTTGGACGCGATAACGGCCGCTTTGGTCACGCGCGGCTGCGCCATGCCATGCCAGACCACTGCCGCCAGGCTGGCAAGGATGGCCGCGGCAAGACCCGCGCCCAGCCAGCGCAACCACCGCTGTCGCAACTGGTTTTGCTCGATCATCGCCGCGCCGACGGCGACGAGCCGTGTGCGCAGTTGCGGCTGGTCCGGCGCCGGCTGTTGCGCGAGTTGTTCCGCGCCGTTTTGCACCGCCTCAAAACTCCGCAGGATGGCGGCGCAGGACGGGCAATCGCGCAGGTGTTCGCACATGGCGTCGCGGCGGGCGACGGGCAGTTCGCCGTCGAGGTAGGCGGACCATTCCTGCGGGGCGTAATGTTCGGATGCTCGCGTGCTCATGTCAGTGGCCCTCCAAAAACTTCAGCAGCCGGCAGCGCGCGCGAAACAGCGTGCCGCGCACCTGTTCGAGGCGGCAGTTCATCGCCCGCGCGATTTCCTCGTAGGACATTTCTTCAAAACTGCGCAGCGTTACGGCCGTCCGTTGGTTCTCCGGCAAACGGTCCATGGCGTCGGCGAGTCGTTTGAGGAACTCCTTGTTCAGCAGTTCATGACTCGGCGACAACAACGTGACCGGCTCGGCCTCGGCCGTGTCGGTGGGGTCTGCGGACAATTCCAGACGCCGCCGTTTGCGCAGATGCATCAGGCTGACGCGCGTGGCAACGGCCAGCACCCATGTGGAGAGCTTCGATTTTCCTTCGAATTTCGCCACAGCCCGGAAGACCGCGATAAAAGTCTCCTGGCAGACATCCTCCGCCTCCGCTTCGCCGACCATGCGCCGGGCGAGGTAGTAAACCGGCCGGCGATAGCAGTCGTAAAGCGCCCCCAGCGCCGAGGGATCACCACGGCGGCATTGGCGCAGAGTCTCCACATCCAGTTCGTTCATGAAACGGGTCTCAACCGTTTGTTGCGCGCAGGGACTGAAAGTTGGGCGAAATACACGCCGCTGGTTTGGCAGAACTGCGGCAAGTCGGCAACGAGGAAATGGAACGACTCCGGAGAATCAGGGCTGGGGCGTGGCGCTGCCGGCCTCATGTTCGGCATGGCTGGCGCGCAGTGCCTGCAGGTAGCGGGTGAGCAGCTTGGTCTGTGCCGGCGTCAGCCTCGACTTGGCGAGCATCTGACTCATCCACATGTTCCAGGCAGGCTCCGGGTAGTTTTCAATCTTGTAGAGCTTGTGGCACCGCCCGCACTTGTCCACGTAAAGTTTCCCACACGCCGCGTTCTCCTTCGGCGTCAATCCGGCTGCGGTGGCCATTGCGATGGCAACGATAACAAACGCTAGTTTCATCAAACCCGACTCCAATAGTCTGCCGCACGTCAATCCGGTCGTGCTTTTCGCGACCAAAATGCTGGTTGTTTCCCGACTCGTCCAGAAAAATCTCCAGGATTTTTGCCGCGTGCCCGGCTCCCCTTACTTCGGCGCGCCAGTAAGGTTGATGACGACGGTCTTTGTCTCCGTCATCTCCTGCAACGCGTAGCGCGGCCCCTCGCGGCCGACGCCGCTGTCCTTGACGCCGCCGTAGGGCATCTGGTCCACCCGGAACGTCGGCACATCGTTGATCATTACGCCGCCGCATTCGATTTGTTGCGCGGCCCAGAGCGCGCGGCTGATGTCGCGGGTGAACACGCCCGCCTGCAGGCCGTAGCGGCTGCGGTTCACCATCCCGACAGCCTGCTCGATGGAATCGAACGTCTCCACGCACACGACCGGACCGAAGATCTCGTCGGCGACCGCTTTCATGCCGGGCTGCGTGCCGGAGAGAATCGCCGGCGTCACCGTCGCGCGGCCGGCGCGTTCGCCGCCGATGAGTTTGCGCGCGCCGTCGCGTTCGGCCTCGGCGATCCACTGGATGACGCGTGCGGCGTTTGGCTCGTCAATCAGCGACGTGACATCGCTCGCCTCGTCGAGGGGGTGGCCGATGCGGAATGCCGCCACGCGCGACCGCAGCGCATCGGTGAAGTCGTTGGCGATCTTCCCGGCGGCGTAGATTCGTTGGAGATGGATGCACACCTGGCCGGAGTGCGCGAAGCCACCGGTCGCGCAACGGCCAACCGCCAGCTCCAAATCGGCGTCGGCATCCACAATGGCGGCGCAGTTTGAACCCAGTTCAAGCGTGACCGGTTTCATGCCGGCGATGGCGCGGATGTGTTTACCCACCTCTGCGCTGCCGGTGAACGTCACCATCGCCACGACCGGGTGGGCCACCAGAAGGTCGCCGATTTCGCCTCCGCCACCGGAAACGGTGTTCAGGAACCCGGCGGGCAGCCCGGCCTCGGCGAACAGCTCGGCGAGCATGTAACCGCAGATCGGCGTCGCGCTGGCGGGCTTGTGGACCACCGTGTTTCCGCCGGCAAGCGCCGGGCCGATCTTGTGGCAAACGAGGTTGAGCGGGAAATTGAACGGCGTGATCGCCGCAATGACACCGCGTGGCATCCGCAGCGTGAAACCGAGCCGGTCCGTGCCGCCGGGATGCGCGTCCACCGGCACCATCTCGCCGACGTTGCGGCGCGCTTCCTCGGCGGAAAATGACAGTGTTTGCACGCTGCGCCCGACCTCGCCGCGCGCCTCGCGGACTGGTTTGCCGCTCTCGCTGGCGATGGCGCGCGCAAAACCCTCCGCCCGCTGTTGCATCAGCGCCGCGGCTTTCGTCAGGATCTCGTGGCGCTTGTGGCTCGGCATTCGCGCGGCGGTGGGCGCGGCCTTCTTCGCCGCCGCGATGGCCTGTTCGACTTCCTCGCGATTCGCTTTCGGCGCGGTGCCGAAGGCTGCGCCATCGTAAGGCACGCGCACCTCGAATCTCGCGCCAGGTTTCACCCAACGCCCGTCAATGAAAAGGTCGTAGTCGGTTTTCATGGCCAAGCCGCTTTAATCATCCTCCGTCATGATTTCAGTGTGCGCAGTGTAGATGGAAACGCGCACACACACAACCCAGCGTTATCTGGCCGGCGGGGCGTCTAGCATTTTCCGAAGTTCTGCGAGGTCATTCGTCGGCGCGTGGCAGACGTAGTTCTCGCAAACATAAGCGGTGGCTTTGCCGTCGAGCGGTTTGATGTTGGCGAGGAACTTCAACCGCTTCGCCATCGCAGCCTGGCGCGGACCGCCGTCGGCCAGCAACAGGATGGTATTCGGCAGATAACGCTCTCGGACGGCACGCAGCATCGCCTTCGTGTCGGCGGCGTCAGGCGCGCCTGCGATGACAATCTGCCGGTGTCCTGTCAACGTGGCATCGAGCGCACACAGCAATTGCGGCGCTGCGGTCGGCGCCTGGAGGAATCGCGGCAGCAATCGTCGGAGCGATTCGTCGGCGATGCCGGCGTAGCGTGGATGGTCGGTAAACTGTGCGAGCTTCTGGAGGTTGGCAATGGCGATGGAGTTGCCGCTCGGCTGCGCGCCGTCGTAGTCATCCTTCATTCGCGCGATGACGTCGGTCTGGCCCGGGGGTGTGAACCAGAAACCGCCGCCCGCCTCGTCGTGAAAACGCGCGATCATCGTGTCGGTCAGCTCCGTCGCACGGTCGAGCCATTGCGGGTCGAACGACGCCTGGTAAAGCTCCAGCAGGCCGGCGGCGAAGAACGCGTAATCGTCGAGGAAACCTTCCACCTTCGCCTCGCCGTCGCGCCAGCGGCGCAACAGCGTCCTTGTCTGCGGATCGTAGAGTTTTGCGAGGACGAACTCCGCCGCGCGCGTGGCCGCCGCGAGATACTGCGGCGCGTCGAACGTCTGCGCAGCGCGGGCGAACGCGCCGATCATCTGGCCGTTCCATGCGGTGAGGATTTTGTCGTCAAGATGCGGCCGGATGCGCCGGCTGCGGATCTCGAACAGTTTCTGTTTTGCCGCCTCGATCCGCTCGCACGCCTGCTGCGGCGTGTCGCCGAAGAGTTTTGCCATCTGTTCAAACGTTCGGGCCACGAACAACACGTTGGCGTTCTTCGGACCGTGGCCGGTGGGATCGTCCCAGTTGCCAGCTTCCTCACAACCAAAGTATTCGCCAACGAACTTCGCTTCCTCCGCGCCGAGCGCTTCGCGCAGTTCCTGCGTCGTCCATGCGTAGAACCCGCCCTCCATCCCTTCACTGTCAGCGTCTTCGGCGGAGTAGAACGCGCCGTCGGGATGTGTCATGTCGCGGCTGATGTAGCGCAGCACATCCCGGACCACGCCGGCCAGGAATGGTTCGCGCGTGATCTGCCATGCTTCGCAATAGCTGATGACGAGCTGGGCGTTGTCATAGAGCATTTTC
>CAZGGF010000467.1:0-2878 GCA_964524715.1 uncultured Verrucomicrobiota bacterium
ATAGCGCGCGTTGACTCCGTCGTGCACGACCACGCGCGGATCGCGCCGCAGCTTGTAGGCGATCTGTCCCTTGCCGACATCCACCGCATGGACACGCACCGCACCGCGTTGCAGCAGGCAGTCTGTGAAACCGCCTGTCGAAGCGCCCAGGTCCGCACACACCGCGCCCGTCGCGCGGATTTTGAAATGATCGAGCGCCGCCTCCAACTTGTGTCCGCCGCGGCTGACGAACTTCTCCTCCGCCTTGAGTTCGATGGCGGCGTCGGTCGCCACTTCCGTGCTGGGTTTATCGGTAACCTGACCCGCCACCATGACTTGACCTGCCATGATGGCGCGTTTGGCTTTCTCGCGGCTCTCGCACAACCCGCGCTCCACCAATAACGAATCCAGCCGCAGCTTTTCCATGCCCCCACAGTAACCGCGCCAGCCGGTGATTCAACGTGAAACAGCAGGACTATTGCCGTTTATGTCAGACGCCGTCCCAAGACTGGGTTCTGATCGTCAATGTCAATCGAGTGGCAACAGTTGGCGTGGATCAGCCCGTCACAAACCCGACGGGTGATCCACAAACGTCCACGGGAGGCGGAATCTCCGCGCCACGAGCTCCGCCAGCGCCCGCACACCGAATGTCTCCGTCGCGTAATGCCCGGCAAAGAACACCGTGATTCCCAACTCCTCCGCATCGCCAAACTCAGCGTGCCCGCCCTCGCCGGTCAGGTAGGCGTCCACGCCAGCGCTCGCAGCCGTCTTTAGTTCGCTGCCCGCGCCGCCGGAGCAGACGCCCACCGTGCGGAGGCGTGCCGGTCCGAAAGGCAGAGTCTTCACCGCGCCCTCCACCCTTACGACGCGACTGATACGCGCGGCCAGTTCCTCCGCCGACATCGGACGCGGCAACAGGCCGCGCCAACCGATTGGCGCACCGTGATGCTCCAGAAACGGCTCCAGCCGCGTCAGGCCAAGGCCGCGCGCGATGAGGATGTTGTTGCCGAGCTTCGGATGCGCATCGAGCGGCAGATGGCTGGCATAGACCGCGAGGTTGCCTTCCACGAGCGCGCGGAGTTTCCGGAAATGCCGTCCCGTCCACGGGCGGGGTTTCGACCAGAACAGCCCGTGGTGCGCCAACAGCAAATCCGCCTTGGCCCGAACGGCGGCGTTGATGGTGAACTCACTGGCATCCACCGCTGCGGCGATCTTCGTGACCCGGCCACTGCGGTTCTGGCATTGCAGGCCGTTGAACGCGTCGTCGTAGTCGTGCAACGCGGGAGCGCGCAGGAGACGGTCGAGGTGGGCCGTGAGCTTGTCGAGCGGGATGCCTTTCATGACGCCGATTTGACGGCAACGCCGCGCGGCTCACAAGCAAATTTCAAGACGTGCCCTGCACCAGCGGTGTCTGCCTCGCCCACGGCCAACGAATTCCGATTCTGCATGTAACCTTGGGCGCCGCCCGGCGGTATTAGTGCACAGAGAAAGGACAGAAGACGTGGCAAAAACATCTCAGTTTCTAATCGGCCTATGCCTCGCGGCAATGGTGGAGGGAAACGCGACGGCGGCGCATGAGGCGGGCGGGCCAACGCAGTGGATTCCCGCCGACGCTGTTTTAGCGGTGGAATTATTCCGCCCAAAAGCGTTGCTGGCGCCGTTTGGCGATGGCAAGTCCGCCGCGGCCTTCGCGGCGCTGCCCGGCGCTGGCAGACAGAAGGAGCGGCCGGGCTTCGAGAAGTTCATGCGTGTGGTGAAGTATCTGGAGTCGCAGTTGGGGACGGACTGGCCGACAGGCTTGGTCAAAATGACCGGCGGTGGCGTGGTGTTCGCCTTGCGTCCACAGCAGATGATCCAGTTGGTTGCCGACGCTGAGGACGAGCAGATGTTGGCGCAACTGCACGAGTTTCTCTGGAAGGCGGCATCGTCCAACAAAAGCGGGACGGCCTCCTCGCAACAGGTGGACGGCATGACGGCTTGGTCTCTCGGCCCCAAAGAGGCACATACAATCATCGGCAAGCGTCTGGTACTGGCCAGCGGATTCAACGAACTACAGACCGCACTAGCGTTTCGTTCAAGACCGGGGGCCGCCAGCCTGGCGGCAACGCCGGCTTATCAGGCCGCGAAACGCGCGGTCGGCCCCGACGCGGCAGGGATGATCTTTGTCAACATGGCGGTCCTCAAACAAGCACCCGGTTTGGCCAGGATGCTGCAACCGAAGGACGGCAATCCGCTCGCGGCGCTGCTTTTCGCGGGCATCATGGAGTCGGTGTCTGCGTCGAATTGGCTGGCCGTGGGATTGCATGTGCAGGAAAAGGAAGACACGCTTGCGCTTCAGGTTGTGACCGACGGCGCAAAACTCGATGCCAAGGGTCCTGCGGCGTTTGCACTGCCAGCCAAACGCGAAGAGGGCGCGCTGCCCAACCTGACGGTGCCGCGCCAGATAGCCGCGCTCAGTTTGTATCGCGACCTGCGCCGGTTCTATGGCGCGAAGGATCAGTTGTTCCCGGAGCGGACATCGGGACTGATCTTCTTCGAGAACATGATGGGTATTTTCTTCTGCGGTCGCGACCTGACCGACGATGTCCTGGCGCATGCCCGGCCTGAGATTCGTTTTGTTGTGGCCAACCAGCAATATGACCCGGCCGTCGGCACGCCTTTGCCGCAGATTCCCGCCTTCGCGCTCGTGCTGCAGCTCCACGACCCGGCGCAATTTCGGGAGATCATGGAGGAGGCGTGGCAGAAGGCCATCGGGTTGGCGAGCTTTACTCGAGGCCAAAAAGCTGATCCGGGGTTCATCATCGACCGGCCGGTGCATTGGACGACGAAGTATAGCGTGGCGAGGTTTTCCACGTCAGGCATCAAGGACCGGTCGAAACTCGACATGCGATTCAACTTC
>CAZGGF010000468.1:0-5885 GCA_964524715.1 uncultured Verrucomicrobiota bacterium
AAAATGGTTGAACTTGGACGCAATCTGGCGTTGGCGCGCGGTGGGGGCTCCGGTAACCTGCGACGAGTGCTGCAAAGAATGTGAATCATGCAAACCGGAATCGTCTTATGAAATCCCACCCCTTTGCCATTGGTCTTTTACTCACCTGCGGCGTGCTATGGAGTGGCGGTGAACTCTTCCCCGCATCTGGCGCCGAGCAAACCGCGAACATAGTCGTCCATGCGGACAAACGCGGCCATGCCATTGCGCGGACGCTATGGGGCATTTTCTTTGAGGACATCAACCTCTCCACTGACGGCGGCATTTACCCGGAACTGGTGCGCAACCGTTCTTTTGAGGACAACGAGAAAGTGGCGGAGTACTGGTCGCTGGCCACCAATAGTGTCGGGAAGGCCGAGTGTGCGATTGACGACAGTCTGCCTTTGAACCCGTTTAATCGGCGTAGCCTTCGCTGGAACATTAGCGAGCCAACGGCGTGTCTTGTCAACGAGGGTTACTACGGCATGGCAGTGGCCAAGGACGCTGAGTATCTCCTTTCGCTCGCCGCTCGCACGACGAACGGTTTTACCGGCCCGCTCAGCGTCAGCATCGAGAGCAAGACCGGCCAGACACTTGCGCGGGGGAAGATTGAGGGGATCAGTGGCGGCTGGAAGACGTTTACGCTCGACCTCAAGGCGAACGCAACCGACTCGCAGGCGCGGCTTGTGATCAGCGCGGCGGCACGAGGCACTGTCTGGCTCGACATGGTTTCGCTCATGCCGAAGAAGACGTGGAAGGACCACGGCTTGCGTCCCGACCTGTGCGAGATGCTTGCGGGATTGAAGCCGTCGTTTGTCCGTTTTCCCGGGGGGTGCTGGGTTGAGGGCGAGAACATGGCACGGATGTATCGGTGGAAGAACACTATCGGCGATATGGCGCAACGCATCCCGCTTTGGAACATCTGGCAATACAACGCCACGCATGGGCTTGGTTTCCACGAGTATCTCCAGTTGAGCGAGGACCTTGGCGCGGAACCGCTCTTTTGCATCAACGTCGGCATGTCGCACAAGGAAGTTGTGCCGATGGACCAGATGGGCCAGTGGGTGCAGGACGCGCTCGATGCCATCGAATACGCCAACGGCTCGACCAACACCGTCTGGGGCGGCCTGCGTGCCAGAAACGGCCACCCGGTGCCGTTCAACATGAAATACATGGAGATCGGCAACGAAAACGGTGGCCCGGCGTATCACGAGCGCTGGCCGTTGTTCGTGAACGCAATCAAGGCAAAGTATCCACAGATGGAACTCATCGCCAACGTCTGGGGCGGCCATCCAACCAATTCCATGCCCGGTATTATCGACGAGCACTATTACAACGCACCGGAGTTTTTCATGGCGCAGGCGGGCAAATACGACACATACGACCGCAAAGGCCCGAAGGTCTTTGTTGGCGAGTACGCCGTCACGAGGGATTGCGGCCTCGGTAACCTGCGCGGCGCGGTCGGCGAGGCGGCGTTCATGACCGGCATGGAGCGCAACTCCGACGTGGTGATCATGGCCAGCTACGCGCCGCTGTTCTGCAACGCGAACCACAAACGCTGGCCCATCAACCTCATCAACTTCGACGGCGCCCGCGCCTTCGGCCTGCCGGGCTACTATGTGCAAAAGATGTTCAGCGAGCACCGCGGTGATATCACCGTGCCGCTCGACGTGAAATCGCCCTCGATGGACCAACCCGCACGGGCTGGTGCGGTTGGCGTTGGCACGTGGGCCACACAGGCGGAGTTCAAGGACATCAAGGTGACCGGCAAGGACGGCCGCGCACTCTTCGAGAGCGATTTCAGCAAGAACTTGCAGGGATGGAAGACGCGCAACGGCAAATGGCAGGCCGTCGATGGCGTGTTGCGCCAGACGAGCAACAACACTGACGCGCGCGCCACGGTCGGTGACGTCAAGTGGCGCGACTACACGCTTTCGCTCAAGGCGCGCAAGCTCGGCGGCGCGGAAGGATTTCTTATCCAGTTTCAGGTCCAACACGACAAGGAGAAGAGTTGGTGGAATCTCGGGGGATGGGGCAATAAGCGCCACGGCTTGGAAGTGCCTGGCATCCACGCCGAACACGTTGACGGCGCCATCGAGACGGGTCGTTGGTATGACATCAAGATTGAGTGCCTTGGCGCGCACGTTCGCTGCTATCTTGACGGCAAACTCATCCACGATGTATCGCGCGAGCCGCTGCAATCGCTGTATGCCAGCGCCAGCCGGGTCAAAAAGACCGGCGAACTCATTCTCAAAGTCGTCAATGCCAACTCCCAGCCACTGGCAACTGACATCAACCTCAAGGGGCTTTCAAAAGTGAAAACGGCAACCGCCGTCGTGTTGACCTCTGCCAGCGAACTCGACGAGAACACGCTCGACGAGCCGACCAAGGTTGTCCCGAAGACCGAAACGCTCAACGTGGCCGGTCCGGTATTCCGCCACACCTTCCCTGGTAATTCTGTGATGGTACTGCGAATTAAGTAAGCACCCGCGTCACTTGTTGCGGCAGCGTTGACCTGCTACAGTTTTTTGCATGTCGAATCCCCAGTCAAAACGAATCCGAGAAATCGTGCAACACATGACATGCTTGCTATGGACGCTAACCGTCCTCTTGTCAGCGCCGTGGACTTCCGCAGCAGCGGATGACGATGTGCTGCTCTTCTCGTTCTTCCGCGGGAATGGAGAAGCGGGCACTTATCTGGCTTGGAGCGAGGATGGCTTGCATTTCAAGCCGCTCAATGGCGACAAGCCGATTTTTCCGCCCGCGTCGTGGCCGGAACAGAATCTTACGCGTGATCCTTCCATCATTTATCACGATGGCAGGTTTCACGCCGTCTGGACCACGGGTTGGAAGGGGCGTGTCTTTGGTTATGCGGAGTCGGCCGATCTCGTGCATTGGTCAGAGCCGTTGAAGGTGCAGCCATTCCCGGACACCGTGCCGGCCGAGGACCAGCCGCGGAACGTCTGGGCGCCGGAGATTCACTGGGACCCGGCACAGAAGAACTACGCGATCCTGTTTTCCACAACGACCGACCGTGAGAGCCGCAATGGTGACGGCATCAACAACAACGGCAAGGACGGCAACGATCATCGAATCTACATTACGCGAACGGCCGACGGGAAGACGTTCTCGCCGGCGAAGTTGTTCTTCGACCAGCATTTCAGCGCCATTGATGCACAGATGACGGTGGATGGCGACCGGTGGGTGATGGCGCTCAAGCACGAGCAGGAAATCCCGCTCGGCGGCAAGAACCTGCGGCTGACGTTCGCGCCGCTCGATCTCTCGAAGCCGTGGTCGCCGGTGAGCGCGCCGGTGTTTGGCCCCGGCTCGCCGATTCGCCCGCATGAGAAGGTCGAGGGCGCCTGTCTGGTGAAATGGAAGGGGCAGTGGAATCTCTATACCGACGCCTTCGCAAATGGCCATTACTCGATGGCGACCTCGTCCGACTTGAAGACATGGACCGACCGCACTGGCGAGCTGGCGTTGCCGCCGAACAATCCGCGCCACGGCACCATCTTTCGCGCGCCGCGGTCGGCGGTGGGGTTTCTGAAACCGGGGACGGCTTCCCCCTGCAAGGACGCGATTGACAGCGCGACGCTCGGCCGTTGGTCGGCGCCGTATCGCGGCTGGCATTACTGGCCGGACCACGTGATACCGGCGCGGCCTGTCATCGGGTCGGTCACCAACCTGCTCGGCACGGATGTTCCGACGGTCTATCAGGTGCCGGGTAGCGACAAATACTACATGAGCTTCATCGGTTTCGACGGACGCGGCTACCAGTCGTTCGTGGCGGAGAGCGACGATCTTGTCCACTGGGGCAACTACCGACTCGCGATGGGCTTCGGCCCGGCCAACGAGTTTGATCACGGTGGCCGCGTTATTGGCGCGTTCCTCTACGAGAGCTACGACATCAAAGCGCCGCGTCTGCTGAAGAAACGCGACGGCAAATTCTGGACGCTCTACGGTGCTTATCCGCGGCAGGGCGGCTACGAGTTGCGGCCCGGCTACGAAGGCGTGGCGGTGAGCGACGACGGCCTGACATGGCGGCGCGCGAAAGACCAGCCGATCCTCTCGGTCTATGATTCCGATTGCGTCGCATGGGAGAAGAGCTGCATCTACCAGCCGTGGCTTGTCGAACATGAGGGGAAGTTCTTCGACTTCTACAATGCTGCCAACGGTGGCGTTGAGCAGTTGGGCGTGGCGTTCTCGAACGACCTGTTCAAATGGACGCGCCATCCCGGAAACCCGATCGTGCGCAATCGCGCGGGCGGCTACGACGAGCGGTTCAGCTCCGACGGCAAGGTCTTCCGCGACGGTGACCACTGGACCATGTTCTACTTCGGTGTGGGGCGCGGTGGCGCGCACATCATGGTGGCATTCTCGCGCGATCTGGTGAACTGGACCGCCCATCCTGAACCGCTCTACAAATCCGGCGGCAATCCCAGCGGCCTCGACAAGCAATTCGCCCACAAGATCGGGCTTGTTTACAATCCGAAGAACGACACCTTCTACATGTTCTACAACGCCGTGCCCGGAAAGAAGGACGCCACCGGAGGCCGCGGGATCGGCCTCATCACGAGCAAGCCGCTGGCACGATGAGGTGGAGTGCCGACGGGTTGGCAGGTTCGCAACGGTTCGGTGCGGAAGAAACCGTTGGCGTGATCTACGCCTTCAGTTCCGGGATGGAAACCCACTTCCGCTTCTTCCACGACTCGACGCCTTTTTCGGCGAGTTGGACGCCCTTGGCGCCTTCGAGGAGCGACCAGCGGAACGGCTCGTTCTTGACGACGTGGCGCAGGAAGAGTTCCCACTGGATCTTGAACGCGTTGTCGTAGTGCTGCTGGTCGGGGAGTTTCTGCCACGACTGGTAGAAGTTGATCGGTTGTTCGATGTCGGGGTTCCAGACCGGGCGCGGCGTGGCGCCGTAGGGCTGGACCCAGCAGTCGCGCAGGCCGGCGACGGCGCTGCCGCGGGTGCCGTCCACCTGCAACACAAACAAATCATCGCGGCGGACGCGCACGCACCAACTGGAGTTGATGTGCGCGACGATGCCGCCCTCCAGTTCAAAGGTGGCGTAGGCGGCGTCATCGGCGGTGGCTTCGTAGGCGTTGCCGCTTTCGTTCCAGCGTTTCGGGATGTGAGTGGCGCCGAGGCACGAGACGGCGCGAACATTGCCAAAGAGGTTGTCGAGCACGTAGCGGAAGTGGCAGAGCATATCAATGATGATGCCGCCGCCGTCCTCCTTGCGGTAGTTCCACGATGGACGCTGGGCGGGCACACTGTCGCCTTCGAACACCCAATAACCAAACTCGCCACGCACGGAGAAAATCCGGCCAAAGAAGCCGGTTTCATGCAGCATCTTGAGTTTCAGCATCCCGGGCAACCAGAGCTTGTCCTGCACCACGCCGTTCTTCACGCCGGCCTTGCGTGCAAGCTTGTATAGGTCCAGCGCCTCGCGGGTCGTGGTGGCGATGGGCTTCTCACAGTAGATGTGCTTGCCGGCGGCAATGGCTTTCCGCACGGCATCGACGCGGCGATCGGTGGTCTGCGAGTCGAAGTAGATGACGTTCTGCTTGTCGGCAAGCGCCTCGTCCAGGTCGGCGGTCCAGCGTTTGACGCCAGCCTGCGCGGCAAGCTTTGCCAGCTTGGCGGGATTGCGGCCGACGAGAATCGGGTCGGGCATGATGCGCTCGGCGTCGCTGATCTTGACGCCGCCTTGCGCAATGATGGCGGCGATGGAGCGCAGGAGATGCTGGTTGGTCCCCATGCGGCCGGTGACGCCGTTCATGATGATGCCGATGTTGTGGATGATTGCGTTTTCCATAGGAGTTCCTTGTCGGTCTGATGGTTGAAAGTTGGGAGATGGA
>CAZGGF010000469.1:0-1727 GCA_964524715.1 uncultured Verrucomicrobiota bacterium
CCCGTTCGTCGGGCCGCTCGCCCCACCGGAGCCCACGGAAGATAAGGGCTTCCACCACCGTGGCGCGCCGCTCCGGCACGACGTTTTGAGCCGGTCCGCTATCGCGTTCGATGGACGGTCAATGAGAAGAACTTCCTAGGCACACCCAACCTGATCACGTTCAGCGGCGAGTATCTGCAGAACGTAACTGACGGTTGGCAGCGCACCGGCTACGGGACCCAAGGCTACACGGGTCAGATTTCATATGGTGCGTCCAAGAAACAGGGCCAGTGGCAGGTCGGCTACCAATACAAAAGGCTCGAGGCGAATGCGACGTGGGACATGTTCACGGATTCCGACTGGGGTTCCAGCGGCGGCACGGATCGAAAAGGCCACGTCTTTATGGCCACCTACAACATTCGCGACTGGTGGACGCTTGGCATGAAGACGTTCGTCACCGAGAAGATCAGCCGTTCCGCCGGCGGCACAGGTGGCGCCGCCGCCGCCAACAGTCCTGCGGATATTCTCCGCGTCCAGGTAGACACCGTCATCAAATTCTAGAAAGGGAACCCGCACTCGCTCCCCTGGCCGGCTGTGGGGGTGTGTGAAAGCGCACCCCCGCAGATCGGCAGAGGGATTAACTGAACCGAAACAAACCCGTAACCTGATTGTAACAAGCATCTGAGACATTGATTAAGGAGACAGGAAGAATGAACACGCGTTTTTCAAAGACACTCGCCATGGCCGCCACACTCGCGGTCGCGGCATCCACTTTTGCAGCCAACATTACCGTCAAAGGCTCCGACACCATGGTCATTTTGGGCCAAAAGTGGGCGGAGATTTATATGAAAGGCCACGCGGGCATCGCCGTGCAGGTCACCGGTGGTGGTTCCGGCACGGGAATTGCCGCGCTGCTCAACGGCGGCACGGACATCTGTAATGCCTCGCGGACGATGAAGACCAGCGAGGTCGCTGATTTCCTGAAGAAGTTCAGGGCGCGTCCTCACGAGTACAAGATGTGTTTTGACGGTTTGTCGGTCTATGTCCACAGCGGCAACCCGATCACGCAACTGAGCTTCAAGCAACTGGAGGACATCTTTACCGGCAGGATCACCAACTGGAAGCAAGTTGGCGGCAATGACGCGCCGATCTCGCTCTATGGCCGCGAGAATTCCTCCGGCACCTACGAGTTCTTCAAAGAGCATGTGCTGAACAAGAAGGACTTCGCGGCAGCCACCAAGACCATGCCTGGCACCGCGGCGGTGATCCAAGGCGTTGCCAAGGACACGAACGCCATTGGCTACGGCGGCATCGCCTACGGCGAAGGGGTCAAGTTCCTCAAAGTGAGCAAGACCGATGGCGGCGAGGCGATCGCGCCTTCGGAGGAAACCGTGTTGTCCGGCAAGTATCCGATCTCCCGCTATCTGTCCTGTTACGTCAACCCGAGCAAGGACAGCGGTGCGGTGGCGGACTACATCAACTGGTGCCTGAGCGATGAAGGTCAGGCCGTGGTCAAGGATGTCGGCTACTTCCCGTTGCCGAAGAACATGCGATGAGCAGGTGGCGAAGATCGCGCGGGAGAACCAGTGAACATTAGTACGACAATGCAACCGTCCATCGAACGCGAAAGCGGACCGGCCCAAAACGTCGTGCCGGAGCGGCGCGCCACGTGTGCGGAAGCCATTAGCTCCCGCGGGCACCGTTGGGGTGAGTGGCGCGTGGAAAGGGGCATCTTCATCGTGGCCGCG
>CAZGGF010000470.1:0-2629 GCA_964524715.1 uncultured Verrucomicrobiota bacterium
CCACCGACAAGTTACAGGTTGGTTTGGCAGGACAACTTCGACGGTGACAAGCTCGACGCGTCCAAATGGACGGCGACGGTCGGCCCCCGCAAAGGTGGACAGTCCGTTGCCGATGCCGTGGCGGTGAAAGATGGGGTGTTGTCGATCACCACCTATACCAAGGATGGCAAGCACTGCACCGGCTTTCTATCGACGAAGGGCAAGTTTGAGACGACGTACGGCTACATCGAAGCGGCCATCCGTTTCCGCACCACGCCCGGTCAATGGGGCGCGTTCTGGATGATGCCGCCCACCATCGGCAAGCCGCTGGGAGATCCCGCGACGGCTGGAACGGAGATTGATATTGTCGAACACCGCGCCAGTGACAAGAAAGGCAAGGACTTACGCGACATGTATGTCATCAACCTCCACTGGGACGGCTACGGCAAGGACCACAAGACAGCAGGCACCAGCGTCACACCCTCATTCAGCGCACAACCGCTCCCGGGCGAATGGCACATCTACACGCTGCATTGGACACCGGACCGATACACGTTCTATTACGATGGCGTGGAAAAGTGGGCCACGACCAACGCCGTTTCCCGCCGGAGCGAGTATCTTCTGTTTACTTGCGAAATCCAGGATAAGAGTTGGGCTGGCGACTGTCCCGCCGAAGGTTATGGCTCACTCGTGGACAGCAAGACGAAAATGGATGTGGACTGGGTTCGCGTCTGGCAGGCACCGGCGAAACCTTGATCGGCGCAGTGTTTTTATGAAAGCGGCGTGATGGCGGTTCATCGCTGCCGCTCGCGGCGAAGGACGGCGATCAGGTAAGCGATGACGGCGAGGTTTACTGCGAGGACCACGAATCTTGTCGCCGTCGCGTGACGGCAGATTTCGTAGAGTTCAATCGGTACCAGCGCGGTCGTGATGACGATGGTCAGGTATTCGGCCCAGCGTTTCTCCAGCCACAACCCGATGCCTTCGACGGCGAGCAACACCGCGAAGCCGAACGCCACGGCGCTGATGGCGTTCAGCGAATGGGGTTGCATGGCGCCGAGCCTGGCCAACAGGAGTTGGACGTAATGCGAATGCATCTGCATTTGCAGTTCGCCGGTCATGCCATGCGCCCATTGGGATAGATCATGGCTGACCAACGCGTGCGCACCCAACGC
Organism: uncultured Verrucomicrobiota bacterium; assembly: GCA_964524715.1. Classification (GTDB taxonomy): domain Bacteria; phylum Verrucomicrobiota; class Verrucomicrobiia; order CAIQCK01; family CAIQCK01; genus CAIQCK01. Next base: position 1,155 of record CAZGGF010000470.1, read on the forward strand.
CACCAGCAGCATCAGCATGGCCTTCACGAGCTTGAAGACTGCGATGATTCTCAGCGCCACATGCTGGCGGTGGCTTGGGTTGTTTGGGTCGGCGCTCACGTGCTGCTGAGAAGCTGCGTGCACCGGTCGGTACCGCGGCAGGCAGGCTTCAGATGACGAAGTAAGTTGCTTCGGGATGATGCAGGATCATGGCGGCGGTGCTGGCTTCGGGGTTGAGTTGATAGCCGGTGGTCAGTTCGACACCCAACTCTTTCTTGATGGGCATCAGTTGGAACATTTTCTCCTGCTCAGCGAGTTCGGGCAGGGCAGGGTAACCGAAGCTATAGCGCAGGCCGCGCCGCGTATCGAGCCGCAGCTCGCGCTTGATCCGGTCGTTCATCCAGGATGCGGCGCCCTCGGCGGTCTCGACGTAGAGGCCGTGGATGAAGTAGCTCCGCGTGTAGTCGTTCTTTTCGTTCAAAGCAGCGCAGATTTCCGTGCCGCGCCCCCCGACGGTGACAAGCTGGAGCGGCAGCACATCGCAGCGGTCGCTCTGGACGCCGAGTTGGCGGGCAAACACGGGTGTCGGCGCGAAGTAATCGGCGAGACACAGATTCTGACTTTGCCTGGTACCAGCCGGCTGGCGCGGGAAATTGAAGCGAGTCACCTCGGTAAGATCGGCCAAAGGCACGCCCTCGGTGGCCTCGCGCGGGTCGTAGATGATGATCGAGTTGCCTTCGCTGGCGCAGGGGAAATACCCGTAGATGGCTTTCGGCGTCAGGTAGTTGTTTGCGACGAACTCGTCCTCAAGTTGCCGCAGCAACGGTTCGAACTTCTCGCTGATGAGCCGGCCCTTGTCCTTTTCCTTCGACGCGCCCCACTGAAGCAGGAAGAGGGTCTTGCGGTCAATCAGCGGGAAAATCTCACGCGGGTTGATGTAGGGCACGACGCGCCATCCCCAGAACGGCGGCGCGGGCAACTCAACGCCAAGCTTTACCTTGCTGCGCAATGCGCGCGGGCCGGCGGCGGTGTCGGCGCGTTGCTGGTCGAGGCGCTGGATCATGCCGAGCGATTCGCACGCGGCCCGATGCTGCGTGGCGATGGTGTCGGCGCGCGTGGCGGACTGGGTGAGCTTGTCGCACCAGTTGAGCCCTTCAAACGCGTCCTTCGAGTAGAACACGCCGCCGGGATAGAACTGCGTGCGCGCTTCGTCCACGAAGCCGGCTTTGAAACCGAAGTTGCGGTTGATCGCCGCCCCGCCGATGAGCACGGGAATCTGCTGGCCCTGCTTGTGGAGTTCCTGCACGCAGATCGGCATCTGTTTCGACGTGGAGACCAGAAGCGCCGAGAGGCCGATGGCGTCGGCCTTTACCTCCAACGCCTTGTTGATGATGGTCGAGATCGGCACCTGTTTGCCGAGGTCGAACACGGTGTAGCCGTTGTTGCTGAGGATGGTCTTGACGAGGTTCTTGCCGATGTCGTGCACGTCGCCGAAG
>CAZGGF010000471.1:0-2568 GCA_964524715.1 uncultured Verrucomicrobiota bacterium
GGGACTGCGGCACGCCCCGACGAAGAGATGGGTGATCGCAGTGGCGGCGAGGAGGCCATGGAAGGGGCACGCGACGGGATGGGAAGGAAGATCGCGGCGAAGTTCGTCCGGGAGGGCCTGACGCTCGATGATCAGCTTCGCGGCGCGGGCGAGTTGCGCCGGCGGCTTTGGAACGACCCGCACCGGCCGCGCTACCACCTGTTGCCTCCCGATGGTTTCTGGAACGACATCAATGGCACCATCTACTGGAAGGGCCGCTACCACGTCTTTTTCCTCGGCCGGCTCGCGCCCGACCTCAACACCATTCTCAGTGGCAAGGACAGCGACCACGCACGCGAGACGTGGTTGCATGCGTCGAGGCGCGATCTCGTGCATTGGGTTCATCATCCGCCGGCCTTGGTGCCGGTGTTCGACGGCTCCATGCCGTGTGGCATCTACAGCGGCGACATGATGGACAACATGCCCGTACCGACGATCATTGTCCATGTGCCGGGGCAGGGGACATGTCTTTTCACTGCCGAGGATGACGAACTGATCCGCTGGAAGCCGCATCCGAAGAACCCCGTCATTCCCAGCGCCGGCGCTCCGCCGGAGGCCGTTATTTTTGACCCGTGCGGCTGGAAGGAAGGCGACATGCACTACGCGCTTGTCGGCAACAAAAACAAGACGCCTGGCTACGAAGGCGATTCCACCAGCCTCTTTCGTTCGCGCGATCTCGTGAACTGGGAATATCGCGGCCCGTTTTACAAATCCGAAAGGCGCTGGACGGAGGAATACATGGATTGCGCCTGCCCGGACTTCTTTCCGCTCGGCAACAAGCACATGCTCATCTCGCACGTGCACCGGCCATGGAATCATCTCCAGTATTACATCGGCCGCTTCGATAAAAAGGCGGAGCGGTTCCTGCCCGAAAGCCACGGTTTCATGAGCTGGCCCGGCGGGTCGGTGTGTGCGCCCGAAACACTGCTCGACGGCAAAGGCCGGCGCATCTTCTGGGGTTGGATCATGGAAGCTGGTGCGCGGACCAACGGCTGGGGCTCCGTAGCCACGCTGCCACGCGTGCTCTCACTCGCCGACGACAACTCACTGCGCATCGAGCCTGCGCCGGAACTGGAGACGTTGCGCTGCAACCCGCGTCATCGCGAGAACCTGACCGTTTCCGGCGAGCTGCCGCTGAAAGACGTGCGTGGTGACTGCCTGGAGATTTCCGCCGTCATCGAGCCGTGCGACGCGAAAGAATTCGGCATCAAGGTCCGTTCCTCGCCCGATGGCGCGGAGCAGACCGCGATTGTCTGCACACCGGGGACTCGAACGCTGAAGACCGAACTGGCCAAGTCCACGCTCGATCCACGGGTGAAATACATCTGGATGAACGAGGCCTGGGCCCGGGAGCGCAACATCCCCGCCGACAAAAGATCCGCGCAGGAGCAGGTGGCCCCCTTCGCGCTCAAGCCCGGCGAGCCGCTGCGTCTAAGGGTATTCCTTGACCGCTCGGTGCTGGAGGTTTATGCCAACGACCGGCAGTGCATTACGCAGCGCATTTATCCTTCGCGCTCCGACAGCCTCGGAGTTGCGCTCATCGCACGCGGCGGCAGCGTGAAGGTGAAGTCGCTTGACGCGTGGGATATGAGTCCGACGAATAGTTGGTGATCCATATCGGTTCACCACTGGCCGAACATGACCATGAAAGCATTGAACATCGTTGCGGCAGCGTGTCTGACGCTGTTGACTGTTGGCCACGCCAATGAAAAACAACCAGCCACGACGTTGGCCGGGGTTTCGGCCAGTCACTACCGCTCCATTCAAGAAGCTCTCAACGCCAACCCCGGCCGGATGGTTTACGTGCCGGCGGGCGATTATGTGATCGCGGAGAAGATTCGGATTCGCGGGGACAACAGCGGGCTGTTCGGGCCGGGGCGGATCATACAGACAAACCCGAACACGCAAATCGTCGAGATCGAGGGAGCGTTGGGCGTCCAGCTTCGCGACCTCACGCTGACGCGGGCGGAGGGGAAGATGGAGACGAAGCACGAGGCTGTGGTCGCCATGAAGTGCTGCGACCTCGTGCTGGATAACCTGCGTGTGCTCGACAACCGCACGCGGTCGGCGGCGATTGCGGTGAGAGAATGCACCGGCAGCCAGATTCGCGGGTGTCTGGTGCGGAATTACATGCGCATCACGGTGGACGACCGCACGGGCAGCGCGGACTGGGGCTATGCGTTCAAGTGCATTGATGGCACGGGCATTGAGGTGCGCTACAGCAAGGGCACCCTCATCCAGGGCAACCGAGTCATCGAGCAGAATCTGCTGCCCACGCCGGAGAACCAAAAAAAGTTCGATCTCGGAAAGTTTGTGAAGAAGAACGCGCAGAAGGGCGCCATCGCCAGTCAACAGACGTGGGATGCCGGGTTCGCCCAAAACTGGCACCAAGGTTCGGCCATCATTGTCACCGCGCCGGAGGTCAGCGACTACACACAAATCCTCGGCAACACCATCGAGAACGCCGCCCAGGGCAATGACCTCCACAGCGCTCACGTCAGCGTCTCGCAGGACATCAGCACCAATTCC
>CAZGGF010000472.1:0-5161 GCA_964524715.1 uncultured Verrucomicrobiota bacterium
ACATCAACAACCCTGCCTCGCCGGGCATCGCGTACCAGCGGCCGGGTTTCAACGCCTCGCGATAGGGGCCGACATCGGGTGAGAAGTTGTAGCGCCACAGCGACCGGAGCGCCGAGAGTGTTTCCTTCTCCGGCACCACGCGGCCCAGGCCGACCTGCCACGCCCAACTCTGGCCAAAGATCTGGTCAATCTCGCAGCCGGTGCCGGAGTTGATCGCTTCGGGATGTTTCGGGTCCGGTTTGTTGATGAAGTACTCGCCATCGAACAGGTCGAGGATGCCCTTGAAGCCTTTCTCGAAAATCTCGTGGCATTGCGCAGCGAAAGCATTGTCGCCGGTGTCGCGCGCCATCTCCTCGCCGGCACGCAGCGCGCCGAGGTAAAGGCTCGTGAGCCAGGCGACCGGGCCGTGCCAGTTCGTGTCGAGCGTGTTGTGCTGGGAGCCGGTCAACACGCCGGTCGTGCCGCCGTCCTGCTCGATGAGGTGCTGGAGGGCACGCTTGATCTTCGGCCAGTTGCGTTTCAGGAACTTGTCATCGGCCGAGACCTGGTGTTCGCGCAGCGTGCGCAGAATGACGCCGCATTGTCCGTCAATAGCCAGCCCGGCGCCCTCGCCGCGGAACTTGACGAGGCCCGTCTCGGGATTGAACGCGAGCCCGTAGTCAGTCCGCTCGCGGAGGTCGCGCTCGAGCTGCGGGAACAGCCGGCCTACCGCGTGAGCGTAGCCCCAGACGTGCGTGCACGTGCCGGCGCAGCAACCGACGCCTTCCCATCCATAGAACCGCCCGTCGGCGAACCAATGGCACGTCGAGCTGGCGAGAATGGACGTGTTGAGCATCGTCCGGTTGAGGAACCAGAATGGCAGCGTCGAGTCGTACCAGGTGTCGTGCCAGAGCCGGGTCTGGCTGGCGAGCGAGTCGAAGTTCTTTGCGAGATGTTCGACGACAGCCGTGGCGTTGGGGAAACGCGCTGCGTAACGCCGGCCTTCGGAACCTCGCACGGGATCGAGCTTGTGATTTGGGAAATGCCATGCGATGGCGAAAGTCAGGGTGACCGATGCGCCGGGCACAAGCATGTACTTCTTCTTGAGCGCGCCCACCAGTTTCTGGCCGAAAGGTTTCTCCGTTTGTGCCTCCGTGCCAGTGCCGGGGAAAATTTCCTCGGCCAGATTGCCGGCTGGCAGCGAGGTGAGTGCAGTCGCATCGCCAAGACACGCCAATGCCATCGTCCCAAAATCCGGTTGTTTCTCCAAGGGGCCGGTGAGGATCGAGTCGTCAGTGAATACGATCTGGTCCACGCCGATGTTGCCCCACGCGCCCTGCTGGTTATCCACGATTTCCAGCCGCGCCATCTTGCCCTCGAGATCGCGCACGTCGAGGAACTGGCGCGTCATCTGGTTGCTGTTCTTGCCGGTCATCGTGCGCGCGACCTTGCCGTCCACGACGAGGTTGAGGCAGGTCTTGCCGGCGTGGCTGCCGCCGCCGATGTAGAACGAAATGAACCGCCGCTCGACCTTGAAGTCCCGGCTGGTGAGTTTGCCGGTCGCGTTGTCGCGCCCGCCGACACTGTTGCTGGGCGCGCTGCTGTGGCTGTTGACGACGCGCTTGCCCTGGCCGCCAAGCTCGCCCTGATAGGAGGGAACGTCTTTCCGCTCGACCGGGCCCGAACCGAACGCGGTGCCGGTTGCGGTCCAGCCTTCGTAGGTGGGCTTTTCGAAATCGTCGAAGACGATGTCGGGGCGCTTGTGTTTGTTGCCTTCTGGGGCGGCGATGGCAGAGGATTCGATCAGGGTCAGACAGTCGGCGTGTTTGATCCGATTTCGGCGCGTGCCCTCGGCATGGGTTGCGCTGTTGATGCAGACGGCGTTTTCCAGCCAGCCGGCCAGCTCGGCATCGACCTGCTGGTGGCTTGTGTTCTTCAACTTGATTTGCATCACCGTCACCGGCAACGCCGAGTCATCCGGGTTGAGGGGGATGAACGGTGAGAACGCCTCCAGCGAGACGGCCACAGGCGAGGCTGGGTCCCGGTATTCGACGAACGCAATCGGATACTCGCCACAGAAACTGACGTCCTTCCAGCCACTGGCGTCGAGCGTGCGCACATGCGACTTGCCGTCACTCGTGATTTTCAACGCAAACCCCTGTTCCACGGGCGACTTGGCTTCCAGGGGTTTGGCGTAGTGTTCCGCGCCGGTGCGGATGAGCTTGTTGAAAATGTCCCAATACCACAGCCGTCCGTCGCCACCGAGGTAGAGCTGCCCGGTGCAGATGCCGCCGATGGGCATGCCGATCTTCTCCAGATCCGCACCGCGAGAAACCTCGCGTTTGCCGCGAGCTGTGAGCGACTTCACCCAATCCGGTCGGAGTTTCTTGTCCGCCGGCACCAGCTTCTCGAAATCAGCCCGCGTGAACGGTCCAGCCATGGCATATCGCCCGCCCGCGATTGCGGTAGCGCTCCAGCCGAGGATTTTGAGAACGTCGCGCCGGTTCAGGTGACCGCAGCAACCGGGGTATGTGCATGCGGTGTCTTGTGTCGCGGGAGACTTCGGAGATGACTCGCTCATGGATTTCAGAGACCTCGATGGTTGATGTTCGATGAGTTGATTCTGGGCGGCGGATGTTGTCACAACTCCGCAAGAGTTTCGATTGCGATCTTGGGATTGTGGCGCATTGCGAATCGGGCGGACTACCGCACAAGCACCCGGGCTGCGCGGGCCGCCACCAACTGGCACGGCAGACAGTAATCCGCTTTTTTCTTGCCCGGAGGCAGCGTCACTTGCTCATAGGCCGTCAGATGACCTTCGGCCTGGTGGTAGGCCACATGTCCATAGAGGCTCAACAGGTAGTCGTTCTTGCGTCCCAACGCCCAAAGTCCGTCCAGATAATCCATCAGCGGCCAGTCGTCGAGGTGGCCGCCAAAGCGGGTCATGCCACAGAATTGTCCACCGGAGGAGAGTCGGGCTTCCACCACGCGCTCAGCCATGGCTCGCGGCAGGACGCGGCTCGAGAGCAGTTCCGGCCAGTAACGATAGTTCGTGTAGCTGCCGACGCGGGTGGCCGTGATTTTGGTTTTGGGGTGCGCAGCCGGTTCGACCGTGGGGCTGAGCCACCAATCCTTCGGGTCGCTCGGCCAGGTCTGGCGAATGGCGTCCAGCAACAGCTTGCGCAGTTCCTTTGTTTGTGGCGGTTTGTGGGTCAATGCCGTCCAGTCGTCCAATCCGCGCACGATCCACGCGTTGTTGTGGAAGTAGGTGGCCGTCTGCGTGCGTTCATCGGCTTCCGGCACGCCGGAGACGAGCGCGACGCGCCCGCTTTGATTCACGAGGGAAAGCAGATGCTGCGCGAGGCGGTCGATCTCGTCACGATGCGTAGCGAACCAGCCACGCGAACCGCCGCGTTGCATGAGCCGCCGGGCGGTCGTCAGCAACTGGCCGTATTCGCCGAGCGATGGCCCGTAGTAGGTGATGGTACCTTTGGCATCGACAAAGTGGTCGAGCCAGTAGCCAAACAACTGTTCCGCGCGCGCTATCATGCCCCACAGTGTCAGGGCGTCCACGGCAGCGATGATCGTCGGCGGAAACCCGTCGTGCTCCTTGCGGCCATAAGAGAGGACACCATACTTGGGATGATCGCCCTCAAACGTGGCATCAATGAACGCGAGTCCCGTCTTCACCGACAGATCCAGGAATGAATGGCCCGTGTTGACCGCCGGCTTCGTTTTCAACTTCGCGACCTTGTCGGCGATCAGCGCCGGGTCGAAGGCTGGTGCGCCAGTGAGACGGGGATACAGTGATAGAATCCGGTCCAGGTCCGGCTTGCCGTTGAACAGCTTCTTTGCGGGATCGTGGCACATTGCGAGCCAGTCTTGATTCTCTTCTCCGCGAGTGACTGCCAGTGGCCAGAGGATTGAGGAAACCGCACCGATGAAGTTGCGACGGTTCATTTTCATGGCCGCAGGATAGCAGACACGCGCAGAATCACAACTCATTGGAGTCTGAGATCAGGTGCAGGCCGCGTGCCCTCACGCGGCGCTCGTTCATGATGACAATCGCCGGGTCGGGGGACCCAGCCGACAGTATTCCGAATTGTAGGCCGCGTGCCCTCACGCGGCGCTCGTTCATGATGACAATCGCCACGTCAGGGGACGTGGCCCACAGTTTCGCCCGCCGGAAATCCTGAAGGGATTTCATCACTCAGCCCGGGGTTGCGCGCCGCGCGCCACCCTGGGTCGTGCATCCAACAAACGATTCTACCCTGAAGGGGTTGAATCAACGCGCACGCTTTCCGCCTGCCGCCTCCTTCGTTCACGCGATCTTCTTTAGCGCACGAGAACGCGCTTCCCCGGTCCTTCCTCGGTCTTCGGTCTTCCGTCCTCCTTCGCGTTCCACCTCGAATGCATCGCCAATCACGAATTACGAATCACCAATCACGGCTCCCTTCCTCACGGCCGCTTCGGCTTGAACTCACTGGCGCGCTTCCGTCCCTCGGCGATCTCATCGGGCGTCATCTTCTTCTCCAGCGCGTCTCGATACTCGCTGTGCTTTTTGTTCCCCGGTGCCGCAGCCAAACTCAGCCACTTGTAAGCTTCCACGTAATCTGGCGTCACGCCACCGCCAGCAGCATAGCAGACGCCCAGACAGAATTGAGCTTGGGCGTCATTCTGTTCGGCGGATTTGCGGAACCACTTTACGGCTTCAACTGCATCCTTCGTCACGCCAACGCCAGCGGCATAGCAGATGCCCAGATTGTTTTGAGCCAGGGCGTTTCCTTGTTCTGCGGCTCTGCGATACCACTTCGCGGCTTCAGCCGCATTCTGCGCCACGCCGGCGCCAGCGGCGTAGCAGACGCCCAGACTGAATTGGGCTGGGCTAAAATTCTGTTCTGCGGCTTTGCGAAACCACTTCACGGTTTCAGCTTCATCCTTCGTCACGCCCGCGCCACTGTCATAGCAGTAGCCCAGACTGTATTGAGCCTCAGCAATTCCTTGCTCTGCGGCTTTGCGATACCACTTTACCGCTTCAGCCGCATCCTGCGTCACGCCCTTGCCCTTGTCATAGCAGACGCCCAGACTGTATTGAGCCTGGGCGAAATTCTGTTCTGCAGCTTTGCGAAACCATTTCGCCGCTTCAGCCTCATCCTGCGTCACGCCAATGCCCTTTTCATAC
>CAZGGF010000473.1:0-5920 GCA_964524715.1 uncultured Verrucomicrobiota bacterium
CCGACATCTATCGCCAGACCGGGCCGTATGACATGGTTTACTTTTATGGCGCCGAGGACGTGCACGAGCCGTTTTGGTATCACGTCGCCAGATCGCAGTATCGGGTGTTCCGGTTGCTGGACCCGCCGCCGCCGGTTTGCGAGACGGCACACTACACGCATTTCGGCTGGCATATGATGAGCCGTGCCAACGCCTACGACAATGTCGCGTCGCCCGATGGGATGAAGGACTTCTGCCGACTGATGCCATGTCCGACGGCGGCGGCGCGTGCGCTTGATTTTTCGCGGATTGATTTCGGATGGTTGGGCCGTTTCGGCCGGGCGAAACCGGGTTGCGCGGGGCCTGACATCTATGAATACGTCGCCAGCCGCGCGGCCGCGTGGGACTGTCCCCTTTCGCTGCACGCTGCTCTGGAGGATTTTTGGACAAACCCGCGCGCCGAGGATTGCCTGGCCGTCATCAAGACCTGGGAGGATGCTCGGCTCGGCAATCATCTGTCCGACGCCGACCGCCGTCTGCTGCGCAACGTCACGCCACAGGATGCGCACTACGTTTCCTGCTTCGAACAACGCGGGATTTATCAGAACTCGCTCGACAAGCGAAACCTGACCGCGTCGCAGCAGAGAATCCTTGCCGACCGGCGCGAGCACCATCTGTTCGTCAATGAACATGGCCGTCATGAGTTAGTGGAGATTGAAGAGTTGAGCGATGTTGCTCAAGGGGCCATCAAGGCATTCGTGTTTCGCCGGGCCGCGAAACCTGACGATACCTGGGTGCTGGTTTGGGCTGGGGAAGGTGAGCAGCGGCTTCGCGTGCCTTCAGGAAAACTGGTCGCGATGCGCCCGTTTGGCACGCGGTTGCCGTGCGCTTCCGACGGTGATTCATCTGAACTGGTTGTTGGACCACGCACGTATCTGTGTTTTGCCGGCGCGGACGTCGGGCAGGTCAGGCAGTGGCTCCGAGAAACCCGACTCATTCAGTGAAAGACCTGGTTGCAGAACAAACGAGAAGTACTATGAGCATGAAACAATTCAATCTGACGAGCAGTGCGGCGTTGGTGACCGGCTCCTCGCGCGGAATTGGCCGCGCCATCGCACTGGGCCTGGCTGAATGTGGCGCGGCAGTGGCAGTGCACGGCGCCAAGCCGGCCAAGGCGCTCGATGAAACACTAGCCGAAGTGCGGAGACTGTCGCCGCGCAGCGTCGCGGTGACGGGCGATCTGAGCCAGCCCGATGTTCCCGCGAAGCTTGTCGCTGATGCGGTTGTGGCGCTGGGTGGACTCGATATCCTCGTGGCCAACGCCTCGGTTCAGATTCGCAAGGCGTGGGCAGAGGTGACGCAGGTGGAAGCCGAGCAGCAGATGCAGGTAAACTTCCACGCGACATTGCGGATGATTCAGGCTGCCGTGCCCGGCATGCGCACGAAGAAATGGGGGCGTATCCTGACTATTGGCAGCGTTCAGCAACAGCGTCCGCATCCGGATATGATCGTTTACGCGGCGAGCAAGTCCGCGCAAGAGAACCTCGTTCGCAACCTCGCCAAGCAGCTGGGCCCCGACGGCATCACCATCAACAACCTCGCCCCCGGCGTGATCATGACCGACCGCAATGTCCCCGCGCTTGCCGACGAAGCCTACGCCGCCCGCGTGCGCAACATGATTGCACTGCGTGAGTTTGGCGAACCGTCCGATTGCGCGGGCGCGGCACTGCTGCTCTGCTCCGACGCAGGCCGTTACATCACAGGGGTGGACTTGTTCGTGGACGGTGGCATGACACTTTGAGGGAGAGTAAACAGATCGAAGTTCCAACCACGGAAGAATCCAGCAATGAACGACAAGTCAGGTCAGCCCAACAGCCCGCCGCGAATCTCGCGCAGAAATTTCGTGAGAATCGCCACCGCCGTCGCGAGCGGTTCGTTGCTTGCCAGTGACTCCGCTGAACGGAGCGGATTGGCGGACGACGCGCCACCGCAGCGGAAGGATGAAGGAGGCCGTTCCAGCGCGCCAGTTCTTGACGAACGGATTGCAGTCAATGTGACCGGTTGTTTCGCAGGCCGCGAAATTTACTCCGCGCTGGAAACAGCCGGGAAGCTTGGATTCCAATCTGTTGCGGCTCTTCCTGGCGGAAAACCCAGGCACTCGCTGGGCGAGTTGCCGACGCTTGGCTTCTATGAGGCAGACGAAGCCGGGCGGCAACGAATCAAAAAGGCTTTGAGCCGATTCAAGCACATTTCCATACACCAAGCGTGGGACAACAAGTGGCGCGACTGGATCGACTGCGCCTGCTACGTTGGCGCGGAAGTCGTCACCATTCACGCCCCGCTGCGCAAACGCGCCGAACCGCTCGATCAATATCTCGAAACACAGGCGCGGTTCTATCGCGAGGTGGGCGATTACGCACGACGCAAGGGTGTCAGGATCGGCTTGGAAAACTCGGCGGGCTGCTATGACGATTATGTGCGGTTGATCAAAGCCATCAAACATCCTGTGATGGGCGCAACTATTGACGTGGGGCACTGCTCGTTCTTCGACGAGGTAAAATCCATTTCCGATCCCAACCAGAGAGCCGTGAAACTCAACGACGTGATCGGCCAATTGGTGCGCGACTTAGGACCGAGACTTTGCCACTTCCACCTCCACAATGTGCGGCGGCAGGAGCAAGTGGATTTCTCCAAGATGGCACACCGCCGTTGGGAGCCGGGTTCTTTTGTGGACCACCGCTGCGTGCCGGAAGGCGAAATTGACTTCCCACGCTTGTTCGCAGCCATCAAGGAAGTTGATTACCGCGGTTTGTTCGAACTCGAGCTGGAGGAACTGCAAATGGAAGAGAAGGCTGTCCGCTCCGCTGAATACCTGGGGATGCTGCTCAAGCAAGGAAAACGACTTCCGTAATGGAAGGAAAGAGAACCGATGAAATCTCAAATGTCATTATCAATTGCTGGCGCGCTGGTGTTGCTGATGGTTGGGGTGGGCCAGGCGCCCGCTGCCGACGAAGCTGCCAAAAAACCTGCGCCCGCGCCGGAACCACTGGCGGCAGCTTATGTCGCGCCGATGTCGCACTTGGACCTCACGTTCATGGGCACGGTCGAGGAGTGTCTCTCGCGCGGCGGGAAAGTCTTCGCGGGCGCACTCGACCTTCTGGGAAAGCAGCCGGACTTCCATTTCCTCATCGAGTATGTGCTTTTCCTCGAAGCCTATCGTGCGACGCATCCGGAACAAGCCGCCAAGTTCGACGAATACATCCGCTCGGGCCGCGTGGAACTCGGCGCGGAATGGAGCGGCATCTACGTCGCTCAAGAGGATGAGGAAGACCTCGTTCGCAACATTCTCTACGCGAAAGCCTACGCGCGCGATCGCTACAAGCTCGAACTGGAAACACTCCAGCTCACCGATATTCCCAGCGTCGTTCCGCAACTGCCGCAAATCTGCTCTGGTCTCGGCATCCGCAACCTTGTGATGACCCGCTGCGCAGCGCCGGACACGTTGTTCTGGTTTGAGTCACCCGGTGGCGCGCGCGTGTTGACATGGAGCGCGAAGGGCTACAACCACGCCTGTACCTACGGTGCCCATATTGACGTTGCTGCGATGCGGAAACGTGGTCTGGCAGAACGGCTTGCCGCAGTGGCCAAGGGCGGTGTGCCGCCGCTGTTCTACTACGGTCTCGACCAATGGCTGCCGCCGCCCAACCTCGCACCGACCGTGCGTGCGTGGAACGCGGAGGCGTCCAAACAACAGCAGTTAGCCATCACAACGCCGACCGCTTTCTTCCGCGCGATTCGCGCAGCCGGTGTCGCCGACAAAGTGCCTGTGATGCGTGGCGAATTGCCTTCGACATGGCCGTATCTGGAACCGGCGCACGCGCACGTCAGCCGATGGGACGCGGTGGCGACACGGGCGCTCGACGCGGCGGAACGGTTGTCCACGCTCGCCCGGCTGCACGCGGGACAGCCATACCCACGGGCCGAACTGGAACAGATTTGGAAATCCTTGCTGCTCGCCCGCGACCACAATTACGGAGGGCAGGGCGCGGGCGGTGGTCCGGCACGCAAATTTGCCGAACGCCGCAACGTCCAGCACCGCGCGCAGGTGGTGGCGGCGCAAGCGATGGCCGCGCTGGCCGAGCGCGTGGAAGCACCGCGCGAGAGTGTGCCGGTTGTCGTGTTCAACACGCTGAACTGGGATCGCTCCGACGTGGTGAGCGCACACGTCAATTTCTATCATGCCGCGAATCCCACCGTGCGCGACGTCTTCCCTCACGGCAGCGCGATGGTGTTGCGCGACCCCAACGGCCAGCCTGTGCCGTTCCAGATTACCGCCGACCGTCGCGAGACGCTCGGCGCGTTTGATTTTGCATTCGTGGCGCGCGGCGTGCCGGGTCTTGGGTACGCCAGCTATACGCTCGCGCCCGCGACGCCCGCTGAAGTGGCCGCGACCGAGGCGAAGTGGGCCTCTGGCCAGCCGCGCACGATCCAACGTGTTTGGTTTCAAGCGGAGTCGCCGGAGGTGGTTCTGGAGAATGGCGCGGTGCGAGTGGCCATCGAGCGCAACAGCGGCTTGGTGAAACTCACCTCGCTGCGTGGCAAGGCCAGCGAGGTGGTGAACAGCTTGGGCCTCACGGGACGTCAGGAACTCCCGGAGGTTTGTCGCCGCCCGCCGCTGGGGCTGTCGGTGGACGATCCTGCGCGCGAAAAAATCGAACCGTTCGTACCCGCCAGCTCCGAGGCGGTGCGCGTGCTGGCCGACGGTCCGGTGCTCACGTCGGTGGCAGTGCGGGGCAGTGTGCTGGGCGCTCCGGCGGAGTTACGCTATTCGCTTCATCGCGACCTGCCGTGGGTGGATGTCGAAGTCCGGATTGATTGGGACCTGCGGCGGTTTGGACGGATCGAACTCTCATACCAGGTGCCGCTGAAGAACGCGCGCGCCGCCTACGGCTTGCCATTCGGCGCGGGGGCGTTCGGGGCGGAGCAGTTGATGCCCGGCAGCGGCCCCATTGGAGGCGACGAAGGCTCGCGCGCCTCATGGGAACGCACGCGCGAAATCTGCCGCTGGCTCGATCTTGGCGACAAAGCGCGCGGCATCGCGATGGCAACTTCGCACCGTTGGACGCGCGTTGACGACGGCGACACTGGCACTGCCGTGCGATGTTGTCTCTTGCGCGGCGGCCGGATGCGGTCGCCCGATCCCGCGACGGAAGGACCCGATCCGCGCGTCGGCCTGGTGTTTAACTTCAGGTTCCATCCGCACGGCGGCTCGTGGCAGGCGGCGCGCATCCCGCGCGTCGGCTGGGAAGCGACGCAGCCGCTGCTGGCCTATACGGTGAACGACACGTGGAGCCGGAAGTCGTTGCCGAAGCGGCAGGCATTGGCCACAGTCAGTGTCGCATCGGGCAAGGGGGACGCGCTGCTGACGTGCTTGAAGCAGGCCGAAGACGGCAAGGGTGTGGTCGCGCGCTGGTATGAAGCCACCGGCCAGCCTTGCCGCGTGCGCGCTGCGTTGTCGCCTTCAAACGCTCGTGTGCGCCGCACGGACATGATGGAGAAACCCATCGCGAAGGATGCCGCAGACGGCGCAGTCGCTACTGGCGCTTCTGAAATCGTCACCGTGCGCACGGAAAAACCGGGCCAGCAACAGTAGAGGAAGACAGTCATGAACAACCGACCCGACCAGCCAATCAACACACGCAATCTCTCGCGCAGGGAGTTTCTCATAACTACAGAAGAAGGGCAGAAACTGATCGAAGAAAGCCGGGCGTGGCTGTTGAAGGCGTTGGTGTGACAGGGGCACGGAACGGAGTATCCAAAAATCTATGCGACTCGCACAACTACGCTGGCTGATTCTAGGACTGTTGTTTCTGTCCACGGTCATCAACTACCTGGACCGGCAGGCGCTGTCGGTGCTGTTGCCGACGTTGCGCGCTGACCC
>CAZGGF010000474.1:0-6520 GCA_964524715.1 uncultured Verrucomicrobiota bacterium
TCCGAAAACCGACTGGGACATTCGCATCACACCGCAAATAGACGGCCACGGGTTTGCGCGCAGCCGTTGGACTCGCCTCGACGGAATGCTGCCCGGCTTGGAGAACGTTTATGACGACAAGGCCGGCTGCGTGCGCTTGGAGGTGATTGGCGGCACAACCGCTGCGGTCGTCCGGGTGGAGATAACAACCGCAGACTCGCAGCCGCACCAGGTGGTGTTGCGCTGCGAATCGGCTCGTTGGGGGGAGAACCCCGCCTGGGTTGAACCCTCGCAGCATGTCGGCGATAACTTGCAGGCCGGCTGGAATGAACGCGCCGACCGCGTGCTGATGCTTGGTCTGGCGGCCGACGCCTACTCGCTCCAAGCCGATGGCCAGCCCCCCAGCCCGCGGAGCATGGTCCTCGTGTGGAATCTGAAGCCGGGGGAAAAACGCGTGGGCTGGATCGTGCGGCCCTATCATGGTTATGCGGCCGATCTGCCTGCGCTCCGCAAGCACGACTGGGCAAAAGAGATGACCACGGGCCGGCGCGAGTGGCACGATTTGCTCGGCCGGGCGGTGAAGCTGAGTATTCCCGATGCAGGCGTGGCCAATGGCTATTCTGCCTGTTTAGCCGATCTGTTCATCATGCGCGAGCCGGCCATCGATGGCTATATCGGCGCGGCCCCGGGCACCGAAACGTATCGTGCGCATAATCCGGCCGAAGCAGGCATCGTGGCCATCGCCCTCGACCAAAACGGATTCCACCGCGAGTCGGCCGACGGTTATCGGATCTCGCTCGACATGCAGGAGGCTGATGGCAACTGGAACGACAACCGCGGCTGGTGTCATCTGGTGTGGTTCGGCTCGGGCTTCAAGTCGTGGGTTGCCTTGGAGCACTACCGCATCACGCGCGATCGGAAATATCTGGCCAGCGTGTACCCACGCATGGCCGCCAGCTCACGCTGGCAGGAACGCCAGCGGACGCGAACGCGGAGCGCCAACGGCGAGCGCCCGCTCACCTATGGTCTGATGCCCCGGGGGTTCGGCGACTGCGGCGTGAAGGATGGCAACGATCTCTATGGCCAGTTCCTTCCCCACAATATCTGGGCCGTCTATGCGGATCGGGTCTCCTGGGAAACGGCCGAAATCCTGAAAAAAACCGCCGATGCCGCCGAACTGAAGAAAATCTACGAGACTGCACACCGCGACCTGCTCACGGCCATCGAGCGGGGCGCGATCCAGGGAAACGGCTACCGTTGGATTCCCGGCACACCGGGTAAAACCACAGGCAGCCGCTGGGGCGTGCTCAATATCGCTTTCCCTTGCGGCCTGCTCGCGCCCGATCACGAGTTGGTCACCGGCACCTTGCGCCACATCGAGTCATGGCTGAGCCCGGGCGGTATTCCCGTAAACACCGGCTGGCTGACCAATGGCATGTGGGTGGCCATCACCTTGGACAACGTGGCCGAGGTCCACCTGCAGCGCGGCAATGGCGACGCGGCCGCCAGGTATCTTTACGCAACACTCAACCACGGCACGCCGCTCTACACCTGGTGTGAAGAACGCGGACAGGAAGCCGGCTCGGCCAAGTGCACCGGGGATCGGCAACACCTGTGGACGCCCGTGGCCGTGGTCCGTGCTTTGCGCGACATGATGGTCATGGAGAACGGCAACGATTTGCATCTTGCCTTGGGGACGGCTCGCGAGTGGCTGGCGTCGGGCAAGCCGGTGGGCATCTCCGCCGCACCCACACATTTCGGTCCCGTTTCCTACCAGATGCGTTTCGATGCGACCGCTTCGAGGGTGAGCGGTGAAGTGACCTTTTCTAATCGCACGCCACCGGCTTCGGCTGTGCTGCACATCCGTTTGCCCGGCGGGCTAGAGGTCAAATCCGTCGATCCCGAATCGAAGGCAACGGTGGTTCTCGACGGTTCCGCGATCGGTTGGAACGCCCCGCGGGGCACCGTGAAGTTTCAGGCGAGCGTTGCACGTTAGAACCACTCAGGATAAGCAGCTTGTCACCAGCGCCGCCAACCCGCAGACTCAGAAAGCCACCGTCTTCAGTCAGCACGGCTTCTGGATCAAGGACGGATGAGTGCGACAGACGGTTCTGGTTCGAACAATGATTCATCCTTGTCGAAACACTATCTATGAAACGATGTCAAAAGACTCATATCAGTAGAATCTGTGGTTTGGTCATCACTCTTTTGTTGTTATCCCCCAACGATCTGAAATCCGCCACAGTGTCCGGCAAGGACGAAGGGAAGAAATCGCAAACAATCGAGGCCGCGAACACATATCGTTTGCGGGGAAGTTTCATCTCCACCGGCAACGTGCGTAATGCCACCACGGGGTGCCATGACTATCCGCTGTCTCTTCTCTTCTCCATGTGCCGGGCGGCCATCGAAAGCAACAACCGCGTCTTCATGTATGGCGACAGGCCGATCCGGGTCAATCTGAACTGGGTTCGCGACCATGTGCTGACGATGAAGGGCTTCCGGTATTTCGAGCCTGACATGACCAGTTTTCTGGATCTCATGCTTGAGAACCAGACGCCACAAGGGTTCTTCTTCGAGATCATTGCCCCGCTGACCGATGGACACTCTGGCGACTACGGGCCGGATTACTGCTGTAAGAGGACGCCGGAAAACGGCTTCGGGCTGGCTCGCCTCGAACTTGAGGCCGACATCGAATACCTGATGGTCGAAGGCGTCTACATGATCTGGCAGGCGACTGGCAACGACAAGTATCTGCGCGTCAAT
The DNA here is from genome assembly GCA_964524715.1 of uncultured Verrucomicrobiota bacterium. Taxonomy (GTDB): domain Bacteria; phylum Verrucomicrobiota; class Verrucomicrobiia; order CAIQCK01; family CAIQCK01; genus CAIQCK01. The sequence continues at coordinate 2,743 of CAZGGF010000474.1, forward strand.
CTCCCGCGCCTGGAGAAGGGCTTGCGCTACCTGACCAGCGACCCCAAACGCTGGGACAAAACCTATCAATTGGTCAAACGTCCCCGCACCATTGACACGTGGGATTTTATCGATCGTGCCTCTTCCAGCACAGACCGCTCCATCCATCCCGACGACCCCATGGGCATCATGCACGGCGACAACACCGGGCTGTACCAGGCCGAACGCCTCATGGCCAAAATGTATCGCCGGGTCGGCCAGAAGAAGGACGCCGCACGCTGGGAACAGGAGGCGGTTGCGTTAAGGGAACGCATCAATCGTCATCTCTGGAACGGCAGGTTCTACAAACATTTCCTGCGTTTGGACAACACGGACTACGGCGTCGATGAAACCTGGCAGCTCAGCCTCTCCAACGCCTCCGACATCAACCGTGGCACCGTCGATTTCGACATGGCCCGTTCCATCATCAACGAATACCGTTCGATGCGTTCCAAGTTCGGCGGTGAGTTGGACGACTTCCGCAACCTGGAGCCTCCCTATCCTGTCTTCATGAAACGAAAGGCCGGACAGTACGTCAACGGCGCCATTGCCCCCTTTGTCGCCGGACAGCTGGCCTTGGGCGCTTTCGAGTTCGGCGAGGAGAAATATGGCGCGGATATTCTCTATCGCATCGGACGCAAAATGAGCCGCGACGGCAAGGTCGCCTTCCTTTACAGCTACAAAGGCGAGGACATTGGCGGCGGGCCCCGTTGCTGGTGTGGCGCGGAGTTGATGAACGCCATGGCCGTTGGATTGGCCGGCGTCCGCGACAACGGGGCGTTGTTCAAGGACGTGACGATCTCGCCCCGCTGGGTGGCGGCGAACGAGCCGAAAGCGCACGTCCGGCTCGAATACGCCGTCTCCGGCGTGGAGATCGAATATCATTTTGCTCACGACAAGGCGAAGCGGCAGCTTGCGTTCAACCTCGTCTCCAAGCACGAGCGTGTGAAACTGCGCATGCTGCTGCCGGAAGGTGCGGGGAAGGCGACGGCTTCCATCAACGGGGCCGCAGCCAAATTTCATGAGGAAACGGTTGCGAAAAGCCGTTACCTGACGATTGACTCCCTCCCGCAAGGTGCCCGAGTGGAGATCAGCTATGAATGACCACGCCCAACCTGATCGAGGCGCATCCGTGAAATGGCATGGACGATTGAACTGGAGAGCCTGGTTGGTGGTATTCGCCGCGCAGAGTCTGTTGTTGAGTGCGTGTCCCGGCTCGGAACACAAGTTGTATGTCAGCCCAACGGGTGACGACCAAGCCGCGGGAACCCAGCGAGCACCGTTTCGCACGCTGTATCGCGCCCAGGAAGCCGCCCGTGCCTTGACGAAAGATATGCGGGGCGATGTCGTGGTGAACCTCGCGCCCGGCAAGTACCGTCTCAGTCGAACGCTGGAATTCACCGAAGCCGATTCCGGTCGGAACGGTTTCCACGTGATCTACCGCAGCGCCGCCGGTCCCGGCAAGGCCAGGCTCTTGGGCAGCGTTGAGTTGAACAAAGGATGGCAGCCGTACCGGGACGGAATCTGGAAAATCAACACGCCATCCGGCCTTCGTTTCCACACGCTCTACGAAAAAGGTCAACGGGCATGGAAAGCCCGGTTCCCCAACCATGAATACGTGGCAGGCTTCCCGACGGCCCGTGGACGCTATCTGCGCACCGAAGACGGATGCCGCGAGCTTGTGCCCGGCGGAGGCAAGCTGGGCGACGCCTGGCTTGTCTATCGCGCGGAGGATGCCCCGCCTGTCACGCAAGGTCCCCAGATGCGGCTGGCCATTTTTGACTGCGGCAAATGCGATTGGATGCGCTGCATCTATCGGATACGGGAAATCGATCCCCAGACCCGGCGGCTGGTTTTCATGGTGGATGAATCGCCCTACGGACAACTGGCGAACGAAAAATTCCGCGTCCTGGGTAATGCACGCTATTTCCTGGAGGATGAACTGGGCCTGCTCGACGCGCGCGGCGAGTTCTTCCACGATGAGAAGAACAGCGTGCTCTACTACAAGCCCAGACACCCCGGCCGTCCCGATTCGTTGAACATCACCATGCCCGTCGTGGGCACGCTCGTCCGCGTGCAGGGCGCGAATCGTGACGCTTGCGTCCACCATCTGCGATTCGAAGGTCTTTCACTGGAAGAAACCAACGATTTTCCACGGACCTGGTGGAATTGCGACTACGGTCGGAAGGATGCCGCGCTGATCTGGTTCAGCAACTGTCATGGGGTCGAGATTTTGAAGTGCCGGCTCATCAACGGCGGTCGCAGCGGGATCATGTTCATCGGCCATAACATTGAGAACCGCGTCGAAGGGTGTTTGATCGAACACATGGGCGTCAACGGCATCACGCTTTGTAACCGGTTTCTTGCTGACGACGGCAAAAGCCCGACACCCGATATCTCCCGGGGAAATCGCGTGCACAATTGCCGGATCCACGACATTGGCGAGATCCATTGTTATGCCTCGTGCATCAACGTGTTCAACACCAGCGACAACCAGATCAGCCATTGCGAGCTTTTCAACTCCGTGCGATACGCGCTCACGCTGCGCGGCAACACAAACGCGCAATTCGTGAAGCCGCATGTGTTCAACAATCTCCCCAAGTGCCGCGGGAATGTGTTCCGTCACTTGGATATCCACCATTGTGGCCAGGATAGCGGCGATATGGGGGCTGTTCACGCGGCCAACTTGAACATCCCCGGTGGCGATGCGGTGAATACCTTTGAACAAATCGTCGTTGCGGACATGCAATCGTATCCCTCCATGCTCGACCTTCCGCCGGATGGCATCTTCCTGGACTGGCCGTCGAAGTCCATGCAACAGGTTTTTCGGAACTTCCAGATTGTGCGTGTTGCAGGCAAGCAACTGCGCAGTCACAAGCCTGAGAATGGCGATTCGGCCGTGACAGAAAACGTAAGTTGGAAACCCGACTTCCGCGAGGACCGGATGGATTACGCGAACATCGGTGTGACGGCGGATTTTCCTGCCGCGTATGGCGGCCGTCCGGTTCGCAAGAAGAAACACTGAGTTCTTTCAACCCAATCAGGAGACCCATGATGAACGCGCGACCTTCCTTCCTCAAAATGGTTCTGGTTCTGGCCGCCGCCATAACCGGCGCAACGATCGCGGCCGAGCCTGGTAGTGGCGGCGCGGTGAATTATGGCCGGCCGTTCGAGCCGCCGACACGGCCGGCGTTCATTGCACTGCCGCCGGGCGCGGTGGAGCCGGCCGGCTGGCTGCGTGATTGGAGTCTGGCGGCGCGGGATGGGTTCACCGGCCACATGGACGAGGTTCATCAAGAATTCCAGCGCGCATGGGCCATTGACCACACGATGACCGGCGAGCGCCTCAACTGGCCCAAGGGCGGCTGGCCATACGAAGGAGGCGGTTATTGGTTCGATGGCTTGGTTCGGCTGGGCTACGCATTGCACGATGACATGCTCATCGAACAGGCGAAGAAACGTCTCGACGTTGTTGTCAGCCACATGAACCCGAACGGCATTTTGTTCCTGTGGTGGCTGAACAAGAACAACACCAACGATGTGAAAGGAAGTGTCATCAGCGGCGCCTGGCCGATGTGGGCGAGTGGCCTGTTGGGGCGTTCGCTGGCTGGCTACTATGCCGCATCGGGAGACAAACGCGTGTTGCGGGCCCTGGAAGAGGGCTACAGCGGCAACCGCGACTGGTTGCGGTTGGGGTGGGGCATGTCGAATCCCTGGCCGGCGTTCGACACCTATACGTGGACGGGAAACAAGGAAATTG
>CAZGGF010000475.1:0-5785 GCA_964524715.1 uncultured Verrucomicrobiota bacterium
ACGCAACCGCAGGAAATCCACCGCGCGGTCGGTGATCCAGAATGTCTGCGAATCCTCCTTCGGGTATTTCAACTTGCCGAGGTCGCGGCCGAGCGGGTCGTCGGGGAACGGCTGAATCTCCAACCTTCGCGCGGCGTTGCGGCCGTGTTTGTTCTCCATATCCTGGGGCCACGTCGGCAGCTTGCGGGGCCCCTCGCTACTGAACGACCAGAAGTAATCGAAGCTGTAGTCGGTGTTGGCCGGGATGAAATGAAGTTTGCCGCTGATGGCAGTCTGGTAACCGGCGTGCTTGAGAATGGCAGGCAACAGCAATTGCGGCTCGCGCGTGGGCGTGCTGTTGTCGGTGGCGCCGTGAACATGCGCATAACGGCTGGTGAAGAAACTGTAGCGGGACGGCGTGCAGATGGGCGCGACGGTGTAGGCGGTGGCGAACCGCGTGCCTTCGTGCGCAAGCCTGTCGAGGTTCGGCGTCTTGACGATGGTGTGGCCCGCACAGCTCATCACGTTCCATTTCATTTCATCCACCATGATGAAAAGGATGTTGTGCCTGGGTTTTGTCTCGGCGGCGTGAACCGCCCCCAAGGGAATCAACAGAACCGCGGCAGCCAGCATGAAGATGAAGTTCATGGTTTTTGGAGCGTCGTTCGGTGAGAAACGCGATGTCACTTCTGCTTGCGGCGCTTCGCGGCACTGGCGGTATCAGCCTGCACAACACCGCTTGGCACCGCATCCTTGAGCAACGCATCGAGCTTCGCACGGAGTTCCTTTGCTTTCTCCGGCTGGGAGTCAGCGAGGTTCTTCTTCTCGGCGATGTCGTCGGCGAGGTTGTAAAGCTCCGGGCCCTGCGTGACGCGGCTGGCCTTGCCGCGCGCCCGTTTGCCGGCGCGCTTGTCGCCGGATTCCTCCGCGCCCCCTCCACTGGCGTTGACCAGCAGTTTCCAGTCGCCCATGTGGATGGCGGCCTGTTCGGGCCGGTTCCCGCAAAACAACAACGCATCGTGCGGCGATTTCGCGCCCTGAGTGAGCACCGGCCAGATGTCGAGGCCATCGAGCGGCAACTTCTGCTCCAGTTTGCCGCCGGCGAGTTTCAACAGTGTTGGGTACCAGTCCACGGCGTGGATCGGTTCCCTGACGGTGCCGGCGGGAATGTGGCCGGGCCACGATGCAAACGCGCAGACGCGGACGCCGCCTTCGTAGATCGTGCCCTTGCCGGCGCGAAGCGGGCCATTGGTGGTAACCTGTCCCGGATTGGGTCCGCCGTTGTCGCTGGAGAAAATGATGAGCGTTTTTTGTTTCAAACCCTTCTCATCGAGCGCAGCGACGACCTGGCCAATGGCCTCGTCCATCGCCGAGACCATGCCGGCATAGGTGCGGCGCGTGCCGGCGAGTTTGTCGTAGGCCGCGAGATAACTCTCCGGCACCTGATGCGGACCATGGACGGCGTTGAAAGGCAGGTAGAGAAATAACGGTTTCCCGGCCTCTTTTTCGCGGACACGGCGGCAGGCTTCCTTGGCGATGAGATGCGTAGAATAGCCTTCGTCTTTGCAGGGCTGGTCGTCACGATGCCAATCGTGCGTGTTGTCGCGAATATGGGTGAAGTAATCAATCGCTCCGAACCAGTGGCCGTATTGGTGATCGAAGCCACGCCGAGTCGGCCGATACGCTTCCTCGAATTCTCCCAGGTGCCATTTGCCAACGATGGCGGTTTCGTAACCCGCCTCGCGCAGCGCCTGCGCCAGCGTCCTCTCTTCCAACGGCAATCCCCAACGCGCGTGTGGCCGCACGATGGTGTAGACGCCGGTGTGCGTGGCATAACGGCCGCTCATCAACGCCGCGCGCGTCGGCGAGCAGACCGGCTGCACGTAGTGCGCGTCCAGCACCGCGCCGGCACCGGCGAGCTTGTCGAGTTGCGGCGTGCGAATGTCCTTGCAGCCCATGAAGCCCACGTCGGTGCGACCGAGATCGTCGGCGAGGATGAAAAGGATGTTGGGTTTGGATTGTGCAACCGTCTCGGTGGCGGCGTGAACCGCCACCAACGGCACCATCAGGATTGCGGCGGCCAGCGTGAGAATGAGATTCATGGGTTTTTGTGTTTCACGTGGTGGAACACACAAAGCCGCTTTTGGTTGCAGCCTTTTGCCACAACGGGGGACATAAGCCTGTCCGCGTCAGCTCGTGGACGCGGATTTACCTCTTGCACCGCGCGGCAGCGCGGCGACAATGCGCAGGATGCACCATCCCGGTCGAACAACTCGATCCATCAACCCAATGACCATGAAGACTGCCATTCAGACCCTCTTGATTGCCGCCCTCCTTTGCTGCCTGTCATCGAACGCCGGCGCGTGGGGCGAGCCGCACGGAGCCATCACGCAGGCCGCGCTCGCCGCGTTGCCGCCGTCAGAACGGGCGCAGTTTGGCGCCGAAGCCGGCCCCCTCGGCACCCGTTATTGTGTGATTCCCGACGAGGTCTTCAAGGGGCCTGAGATCGCCCGATACGCCATGATGGACAGCCGGCCCGGCGTCACTTATCTGGTCAACCTCCATCTGCCGGCGCAACAACCGGAGAACTACGAGATCCTGCGTTACTTCATGGGCAAGGCCGTCAGCGCCTTCCAGTCGGGCAACGTCGCCGACGCGGCGCGCTATTCGGGCACGCTCTCGCATGCGCTCGAGGACTGGAGCTGTCCGGCCCACGTCGTGCCCGGCGACAATATGTTCACGCTTTTCCAGCAGTTCCTCCCGCCACCGAAAAAGATGCGCCACACGCTTCTCCACGGCCCCGTCGAGTACGGCAAACTCAAGGTCAACATCAGCAGTTACAAGCCCGTGCTGTTGGGCGCCACCGTGGACGAGGCGGCGTTCAATCTTCTCCATCGCGTCAACGCCGCGACCATCTACGCGCGCAGCCAGACCATCCCGATCATCCAGGCCCTCTACGCAGGCAACTCCAACGCCGTCGCCGCCGCCCAGCTCAAGACCGCCACCCGGGGTGCCACCGTCGTTGCCGATGCACTTCACACGCTCCTCAGCATTAGTTCGCAACAGTTCGATACCCGCGCCCTCGCGTCGCTCCAAACCGTGGACCTCTCCACTTGCTGGCCGCTGGAGGCCACCAACCTGTTCTTCGCCCAATCCACCTTCTTCAGCCGGCCTTACTGGGGTCACGCACAGTTGGGCGGCGTGCTCGAGGGCGGCACCAACGCCGTGCCGATCAAACTGTGCATCGAGGAAAAGGGCCGCGAAGTGGTGAAGAAGTTCGACACTGGCATTGGCGTTGGCACCCGATGCTCCCTGACCTACCTCCTCCCACCAGGCGTCTATGAGCGGTTCACGGTCACGGCCGGGCTGCATGCCGATCTCGGCGCCAAAGGCGGCGTCGAGTTCACCGTCTTCGGCGACGACAAGAAACTGGCCAGCGCCGCCCTCACCGGCAACCAGCCCGCGCATCGTTTTGACTGCGACCTTGCCGGTGTGACCCGTCTGCAACTGGTCACCACCGCCCGCGGCGGCGACGCGAAACATAATTACGCCGTCTGGGCCGAACCCCGCCTGCTCAAGCCCAAGGCCCCGCCACCGAAACGGTGAGGCCATCGACAGCCCGACGGGCCCGCATCATTTCAGTCCAACGTTTCGCAGCACGCGCTGCCGTGAAAAACCGTCTGGACCACATCGCCCCTGAAAGATCGCGCCTCTCTTTTTGCGTCTGCAGGATACAACCCCTTCAGGGTTGTTGAGATCCTTGGAACAGACTACCCGGGGTAGCCTCACAATCTCGGCAACCCCGGGCTGAGTGATCCAATCCCTTCAGGATTGTTTCCTTCAGCCCCAACGGGGCTGCATCACTCAGCCCAGGGTTGCGCGCCTCGCGCTACCCTGGGAAACCTGCGTAAATCACACCAACCCTGAAAGGGTTGAATCTCTCCGCATGCACCAATGCTTCAAATGTCCGCTACAGGCAGTGACTCTTCAGCCGCTTGTTGAGACCACCTCTCAGCCTCTCATCTTCGCCAATGAATACGTCACCGAGGCGGACGTGCTGCCTGACAGTTCAGTGATTGACGCCAACGCCAATCACTCCGATGCGATGAGTCAGGGCACAACATCCGCGCAAACGGCCAGAGTCTTTTTCCTGCCACCGTTGACTGCCGGTAGGTGACCGTCTAGAATGGCACCGTCAAGTAGATCAGGCGATCCCGCTTGGAAGCGGGATGCAGCCGGGCCGGCGAACGGCAGCGCGATGATTTCCGCAGGACTACACCAAGAGTCCGCGGATTTTTTATTTTCCGCATGGTCGCTGCCATGAATCACGAGTTGCAAAAGAAGAAGGTTGCTGTCGCCTGGCTTTCCGTCGTCTCCAACACCTGCCTCATCATCTTCAAGACGATTGTCGGCCTGTGGGTCGGATCGATTTCGATCGTTTCGGAGGCGATTCATTCCGCAGTGGACCTGGTGGCGGCCATCATCGCCCTGGTCACCGTCCGAAAATCCGGAAAACCCGCCGACACGGACCATCCTTACGGTCACTTCAAGCTTGAGAATCTCTCCGGCATGTTCGAGGGACTGCTGATCTTCGCCGCCGCCATCTGGATCATCGTCACGGCCGTCAGCAAGCTCCGCCATCCCGAGCCGCTGGAGTCGCTGGGGTGGGGCGTGGGCGTCATGCTCTTCTCATCGGTGGTGAACTGGATCGTCTCGCGCATGCTCTTCAAGGTCAGCCGCGAAACCCGGTCCATCGCGCTGGAGGCGGATGCCTGCCACTTGAGCACGGATGTATACACCTCGGTCGGCGTCATGATGGGTCTGCTGGTCATCGAACTGGGCCGGTTCTTCCTCCCCGGTCGCGACTTGGAGTGGATCGACCCTGTATCGGCCATCGCGGTGGCCATCTTGATCGTGCACGCTGCGTGGGAACTGACCAGCCGCGCTGCGCACGAACTGGCCGACAGAAGCCTGCCCGAGGCCGAACTGGCCCAGATCCGCCAACGACTGGCCAAATTGAGCCCCGACGTGAAAGGGTTTCATGCGCTGCGTTCGCGCACCGCTGGCGCGGCCCGGTTTGTGGACTTCCATCTCATCGTCAGCGGCGGGATGACGGTTGTCGATTCGCACCGGTTGACGGAGGAGGTGGCCCGTGACCTCGAAGAACTCTTCCCCGGCTTGGATGTCGTGGTGCACGTAGAGCCGTGCGACGGATCTTGCACGCCCGAATGCTGCGCAGGCTGTCTGCTCCCCGAAGCGGAACGCGATGCCGTCCGGAAAGCCGCCCTGGCTCAACAGGGCGAAAAAGACCACGCACCGCAGGGATGACGAAAGGACGGCCCACGCGTTGCGCTGCCAACACCGTCCGGGTGATGGCCTTGCAGGCCGGCATCAGGTTGGAGAAACGCAGACGGCTTTGAACTACGGCCGGGTGCGGTTGTTCTTCTTCGCCTCAGCCAGCAACGCACTCAGCCGTTTCACCACGTCGGGTTTCTCGGACCAGAGGTTCTTCGTCTCGGCAGGATCGTCGGCGAGATTGTAGAGCTGGTTCTGGTTCTCCGGGTCAGCCTTGGCTTTCTTCGCCTTGGCTTTCTTGCCGGTTTCGGCCGGGAGGGATTCGGTGCGCTCGATGAGTTTCCAGTGGCCCTCGCGGATGGCGAAGATGCCGTTGGCGGAGTCGAGCACGAGGGTCTCGCGCACGCGGGCGTTCGGCTCGCCTTTCCACGCAGCCAGCGCGTTGAAGCTGTCCTCGCCGGCGTTGGCGGGCAGTGTCTCGCCGAGGATCGCGGCGCAGGTGGCCAGCACG
>CAZGGF010000476.1:0-6184 GCA_964524715.1 uncultured Verrucomicrobiota bacterium
CCACGCACCGACTGGGACTACAGGAAGGCCGCCGGCAAGGGCCCCGAGTGGGCGGCGGGCTACTTCAACGAGTGCATGAACGGCTTCGAGTACCAGGTCGCCAGCCACATGATTTGGGAAGGCATGTTGACCGAGGGCCTCGCCATCACGCGCGCGCTGCATGATCGTTACCATCCGTCGCGGCGCAACCCATGGAACGAAGTGGAATGCGGAGACCATTACGCCCGTTCCATGGCCAGCTACGGCGTATTCCTGGCGGCGTGCGGCTTCGAATACCACGGGCCGAAGGGCCATATCGCTTTTGCCCCGCGTCTGACGCCGCAGCATTTCCGCGCGCCGTTCACAAGCGCCGAAGGCTGGGGAACGTTTGCGCAAAAGGCGGATGGCGGGAAACTGAAGGCGGAAATCGCCATCAAACACGGCCAACTGCGGATCAAGAGCCTGTCGCTCGCGCCCGCGAAGAAAAACCATGGCAACTCCGTGAAAGCGTCCGTGAACGGCAAGACGGTATCCGCCAAGACCCGCATGGAAGGCGGCACATTGCTGGTGCTCCTGGAGGACGAACAGACGCTCGCCGCCGGCCAGAAGTTCGAGGTCGAAATCCAGTAGTTGAACCTGAATGCGACCCGCCATCAGACTTCACACAGGCTTTGACACACTCTTGAAACCTGCGATCCCGCCATTCACTTCCGTTCCGCGCAATCTGCTCCATGCCATGCAGGTTGTGGCCGCTGCAATCACTGCGCTGTCATTCCTGCTCACGCCTGCAATCGAAGCCGCTGACGCGCCTGCTCGAAAGGCTGTCCTCGCCCGAGACGTCGTCTATGTATCGACACCACAAGCCGTTGTGGACAAGATGCTGGAAATGGCCGCGATCAAGCCGGGCGATATCGTTTACGACCTCGGTTGCGGGGACGGACGCGCGGTTGTGACGGCAGCAAAGCGATACGGTGTGAAGGCCGTGGGCGTCGATATCGACCCGGCGCGCGTCAAGGAGTCGATCGAGAATGTCCGCGCCAACAAGCTGGAGCATCTGGTTTCCATCCAACAGAAGGACATCTTCACCATGGACTTCCAGGAAGCCACAGTCGTGTTCCTCTACCTGCTGCCGGCGTTGAATACCCGGTTGATGCCGCAGCTTGCAAAACTCAAACCCGGTTCCCGCATCGTCTCGCACGACTTTGACATGGGCGACGCAAAACCTTCACAGATCATCATCCTGACCACGGACAACGAGCCGGGCGTCCGGCGCGATTGGGGAAAGAACGAGCACATTCTCTACAAATGGATCGTCCCATGGGCCACGGAACCTCTCACGTCGTCCGGCAGGAGCAAGACCGGCAGCGGCAAGTAACATGCAATAGCGCAATCCATTCACATGAAACACTTACACTTCATCCTCTGTGCGTTGATGGCCACTTCAGCATCACCGCTCGTGGCCGCCACTCGCAACGAAAGCAACTATCTCAAAATCTCAGCCGATGCCGCAAACGGCCGAACCACGCTCCTCGATAAGCAAAGCGGCGTTACGTGGGACCTCGGTCCGGCTGACGGCGTCCTGGTTTCCAAGGACGGTCGCAGCGTGGTCATCCAACGCACTGCAACCGGCAAAGACGGCATCCGGCTGCTCGACGGTGCGCTCGAAATCGCCAAATCCGATGAGGGTTGCGCCCTGGTGCCCGCGCGCGAGGGGTTGCTGATTCCCGCCGACAACGACGTTGAGTTCACGCGGAGTTTCGGCACATCCGGCTACGAAGGCTGCCACATGAACATGATGGGCTTCATCAAACGCGGCGCGGCCCTGCTCATGACCTGGGACGATGCCTACATCCGGCCGGAGTTGGTGAAGACAAAGGCATCCCTGAAATGCTCCGTCCACGCCAAACGGCCGCCGCACTGCGAGAGCGCGACATTCTCGGTCACGCTGACGCCGCTTGGCCGTGGCGATTGGAACACCATCGCGGCGGCCTACCGCAAGGTTGCCGAGCGGAAAGGCACGGCCGTCACCCTTGCCGCCAAGACCCGCCGCAATCCTGAAGTGGCGAAACTGCTTGGCGCTTCCAACGCCAAACTCTGGACCTGTCTCGCGCGCCGCCGCAACGAGGACAGCACCAAGGACGAGAGTGTCGAGGTGAAGTGGACGTTTGACGAGGCCGCAAAGGTCGCTGAACATCTCAAGAACGACCTCGGCATGGATCGCTGCCTCTTCACCCTCGGCGGCTGGACCGAGGGCGGTTACGACTGCCGCCACCCCGACGCGCTTCCGGCAAACCCGGAATGCGGCGGCAACGATGCCCTTGCCTCGGCGGTGGCGCGCATCAAGGCGCTCGGTTATGTCGCCTGCTTCCACGACAACTACCAGGACATGTATCGCGATGCGAAGTCGTGGAACCCGGACTGCATCCAAAAGAAAGCCGACGGTTCGCCGATGTCGGGCGGGCGGTGGCTCGGGGGCCGGGCATGGCTCGTGTGCGCACCCAAGACACTGGAGTTGGAGCAACGACCGCAGAACCTGCCGGAAGTGCAGAAGCTGTTCAAGCCACAGGCTTACTTCATTGACACGACCTACGCCGTGGGGCCGCAGGAGTGTTTCGACCAGACACACCCGCTCAACTACAACGACGACATTCGCTGGAAGCAAAAACTCAGCCACTACTCGCGCAAAGTCTTCGGCATTTTCGGCTCCGAGTGTGGCCGTGAGTGGGGCATCCCCCACAGCGGGTTCTTCGAGGGACTCAGCGGCGTCAGCGGCAGGTATTTCCACAACAATATCGACCCGGAGAAGCTGGGCGCGACGGTCGTCCCGTTGTTCGAGATGGTCTATCACGACTGCGAGGTGGTCCATGGCAAGTACGGTTACGCTCCGGAAGCCGCCGCCGAATACGTAGCGCATCACGCGCTCTGTGGCCGGACGTTGAATTATCACCGGTTCGACCCGCACCTCTATTGGAAGCAACCCGTGCCCGAGGTAAAGGCGCGCCCAGCCGTGCTCTCGGTATCCCAGGTATCACCCTCGAAATTCCAGATCCGCTATCGCTGGCAGGTGGAGGCTGATTGCGCCGGGGACTGGCATGTCTGTGTGCATTTCGGCAAGGAGCAGCCGCCGTTGTTCCAGAACGATCATGCGCCGGCGAAACCCGTTGCGAGTTGGCGCGCAGGCAACGTGATCGAGGAGGGACCGTTCGAAGTGACGATCCCGCCCACCGTGAAAGTGGACGCAGTCGATGTCTATATCGGACTCTTCCGCGGCTCGGGCGGATCAGAGCGCGCGCGATTGCTGGGTGGCGGCAGCGATGGCCGCGTGTTGGCGGGGCGACTGCGTCTCAAGCCGGCTATCGCCTTCGAGAACGCCACGCAGCTCCCGTTGTCGGGTGACCGCGCCTGTTTCGTGCGCGCTGATAACGGTTGGGCGGAAGGCCTGTGTCCGATGGACCGGTTCGTAAAGAACACGCATGAAATTCTCGGTCCTCTCGCGGCAGTCACGGCCCATGCACGGCTGATCAAGCTCGAATTCCTGACGCCCGATCGCGCGGTCCGGCGCGCCACCTTCGCCGGCCGGGGTGGCCGTTCGCTGACGACGGTGACCGTGAATTTCGGCGCGAGCAACTTCGCCGCACAATCGCCCCATGGCGGCAAGGTGACACTGCCGACGTGGGGATTCCTGATCGAGTCGCCGCAGTTTGTGGCTTTTCACGCAACAAGCTGGGCAGGCCGAGATTACGACGCGCCGGTGTTGTTCACGGCACGCACGAACGCCAAACACACCCGCATTTTCCATGGCTTCGGCGACGCGCGGCTCAACTGGCACGGGCGTGAGTTGGAAGTGCGGCGCGAGACGGAACTGAAATAGAGCTTACAGGCTCACACGTTCCACGGTTCCCGCGCGGGCCGGGAGAGCATGCGGTTGGCGGCATCGTCATCTAGGAAACGCTCCTGCTGCGGATCCCACTTCAGCTTGCGGCCGGTCTTCATCGCAATGTGGCCGAGGATGCAGACGCTGCATGAACGATGCGCCACCTCGACGGGCGCGATGGGATCCCGGCGCGACCGGACGCTGTCCAGGAAGTTCTGCTTGTGATGACGGCTTTCGCAGAGATGGATTTCGTTGGCGCCAATGGTCGACGCCAGCAGCGACTTTGGCTCCGCTTCCACGCGGCTCGGGTCCACAAAGACCCATCCCTCGCTGCCCTCGAAACGAATGCCCAACTGGTCTGATTTTGCATCCGCGCAAATCAGCTTCAGGCCGTTGGCGTAGGCATACTCAATGTGGAATGCGCCGTGAACGTCCCACACGCCTTCCTTCGGATACGTCCCCCGGCCCTCGATCTCAACCGGACCCGTAAGCTCCGTCCCCATGCCCCATTGCGCGATGTCGATGTAATGCGCGCCCCAGCCCGTGATCATGCCGAGGCAGTAATCCGTCACGCGCAGCCAGCCCGGACGATCGAGGCCCTTCTGCGGATGCACGCGGTCCTCGATGTAGTCCGCCCACGGCGCCGGGCCAAGCCATGTGCTGTAGTTCAATTCCTTTGGCGGCGGCGTCGCGGCCCTGACAGGCCCCGGGGGATCGGTTGGCAGACCAACTTTGACCGTGTGCAACTTCCCAATCCGTCCGTTGCGCACCAGCTCGCACCCAAACCGGACGCGGTTGTTCGAGCGATGCTGCGAGCCGACCTGCAATACGCGCCCATAACGCCGGACCGTGTCGCTCAGCACGCGGCCTTCCTGAATCGAGTACGTCAGCGGCTTTTGCACAAACAAATCCTTGCCGGCCCGCGCCGCTTCTATCGCCGGGATCGCATGCCAATGGTCCGGCGTAACGATCTGCACTGCATCGATATCCGGCCGCGCGATCAGTTCCCGGAAATCACCATAGGCCGCGCATCCCTTGTATTCGCCGACTTTTTTCGCCTTTGCATACTGCGGCTCGACCGTGGCCTTCCCGCTCGCGAGGCGGTTTGAATCCACGTCGCACACCGCCACAACCTGCACACCCTGCCGCCCCATGATGTCGCGCAAATCGCCCATGCCCATCCGCCCAACACCGATGCAGCCCATCGTGATGCGATTGCTCGGCGCGTTGGCCCCAAACACTGACGATGGCAGCACGAATGGCGCGCTCATGATACCCGCGGAAGTTCGTAGGAATTGTCTTCGGGAAACACGGATACGTGTGGTCATGACAGATGCCTCTTTTGATTCAGAGTCTCGCTCGCCGCGCTGTGCGTCAGCAGCGGCCGGGCGCAATGAAGCGCAGCCTAGGCGCGTGGTCGCGGGAACGCAAGCGACGAATAACAACCCGCCGTGCGAACGTAGAGTTTGCCGTTCCGCCGTCCCGATGGCATAGTGCCCACACCGAAAAGGATAAACCATGAACACGACAAGCCGCATGACTCGCCTTTTGCTGTTCCTGCTGACACTGGCAGCCTCCGCAGCCATGGCTGCAGACAACCCGGTCATCCTCACGCCCCCTGCCCCGCTCACGCCGCGCATCAACGGGCCGAGCGTGTTCGGCGTGCGGCCTGGGTCGCCTGTTCACTACAAGATTCCCGCCACCGGCGAGCAGCCCATGCAATTCAGCGTGGATCACCTTCCCAAAGGCCTCTGCCTCGAAGTCGCCACGGGCCGCATCCTCGGCCAACTGAGATCCAAGGGCGAGTACAAGGTTGTGCTGCGCGCCCGTAACGCCCGCGGCACGGCCGAGAAGAAGTTCCGCATCATCTGCGGCGACCGCATCGCGCTGACACCCCCCATGGGCTGGAACAGCTGGAACTGCTGGGCCGAGGCCGTGGACCAGGACAAGGTGTTGCGCTCGGCGCGCTCAATGGTCGCCTCCGGCCTCATCAACCATGGCTGGACCTACATCAACATCGACGACACATGGCAGGGCAAGCGCGGCGGGCCATTCGGCGGCCTTCAGGGCAATGAGAAATTCCCTGACATGAAGCAGCTTTGCAGCGAAATCCATGCCATGGGCCTGAAGGCCGGCATCTACTCCACGCCATGGATCACCAGCTACGCGAAGTTCGCCGGCGGCTCCAGCGACACAGCCAAAGGCCACTGGGACAAAACCATGGCTGATGCGAAGTTTTGGCGGCACGGCAAGTTCCCCTTTGCCAACGCCGACGCCAAACAATGGGCCGCATGGGGTTTCGACTATCTGAAATATGACTGGAACCCCAAT
>CAZGGF010000477.1:0-14839 GCA_964524715.1 uncultured Verrucomicrobiota bacterium
GTGAGTTAACGACGGGGCCGACGAAGAAAGCCAACGAACCGATGAGCTAACGACAGTCGACCAACTCGAAAACGCCTCGACGGCGACTGCCAACAGACGCGATTACTCAATCAAACAAAAATACTCACAGCCTCGGAGTGAAGTTGGGATTCGTTAGAATGGAGTTGGCCGTGCACGGCTGGCCGGTTCGGATGGCGGTGCCGGTGGGACCGCGTCCGCGCTCCGTGTCCGCCCACGTGATCTGGAGCGTTTCCAGATAACCTTCCTCAAAGCCCGATTGAGCCACAGGGCTCACCGTTTTGGCTTCGTCTTGTTCAGCAAAACCGACCCATGCCAGCCGATAACCACCGATCTCTATCACCAAGCTGCAAATCCGGTTCAACAGAGAAGCTTCATCCGTGGCGTGAATCAGCGTCTGGTTGCACTCGCTGATGGTCCGCAGCGCCCGGTTCACCTTGCACAACTCTTCATTCGCGCGCCTTCGTTCCTCTATCATTCCCGCCATAAAGAGAGCGCAGGTAAATGTCACCGCAAAGAATGAATTCAGAAGCAAGAGGGATTCATTGACCGTTCCCCCAGTAAATGGAGTGGTGCCACGACTGGTGCCGATGACGGCAAGCAACGCAATGACGGCGGCCGCAGTTGATGCGCCACGCATGCCGAAACGAAATGCCGCCCAGAGCAATAATGGCAGAAGTCCATATTCGAAAGGCTGGCTCTGGAAAAAGACAAAGAAACAAACCAGCAGCGTCGCCCCGCCCAACACGGCCGCTTCCAAAACGCGCCATTGGCTCTCGTGAAAAAGGTGCCGTCGCTGCCAAGCCAGAAGGAGGGGCGCGGCAACAAGAGCCCCGGACGCATCTCCCACCCACCAGGTGAGCCATGAATAGCCAAACCGTTCCCAAGGAATATTTCCTCCCAGCGACAGCCCCAGCACTCCGAACGTGGGACTGATCAGACAACAGCCAAGCGCGCCGGCCGTAACCAGTATCAACACATTCCGTCCGTTTTGCAGTGGGTGTTCGTCCTTGCAGAGGCGCTGCACCAGAAACGCCCCCGCTGCCGCGCCAGACATGGCGCCGAGGCCAATAAATGCCCCGACCAGAAAGTTTGTCAGCCCTGTATGGACAGACGGCATCGAGCCGTCAACAAAGGAGATGGTATTGGCAACAAAAGACCCGAGCCAGACCCCGATCAGGGCATGCCGCCCCCAAATCATCACGGCAGCAAGTGCCACTCCAGCGGCTGGGAAGATCGGGGTGATGTTGCCGGGAGGAATCGTGAACAAGAAACTCACCTTGGCCACGACAGCATACACAACCGCAACCGCCAGGATGGCAACCGGCGGTGACATTCCAAGGTGCTTGAAGCTTGGGTCATTCATTCGCCAATACCTTCACAACAGGACGCCCCTTGCCGTCCAACTGGATCGCTTTCATAGCGGTTAGCTCACACCCGCAAAAACCTCCAAACCCTGCACTTCCGCGCTGCTGGAGAAAATCTATCATAAAATCCGCCAAATTCCATTTTGAACTCCAACAGAAGCCCGCATAAGCATCATTCCTTCTGCGCCGGGGATGGACAAAACCCAGATGGTCAGTCAACATCAGCCATAGCCACAGACTACTTCCAAGTGGCTCGAGAAGATGAGTTCGGTCATAGCGATATCAGCAAGGAGTCTCTCAATGACCCGACAACTGGCAACGTGTGTGTTCCTGATTGCGGCCATGGGAAGTGGTTGGTTGGCGTTGGGCGGTGACGACCCACCGGGTGTTGTTTGCCAGGTTGACTTCGGTCCCGCCGCAACCTGCGCCAAGGGATTCGTGCCCGTCGAAAGCAAGTCCTCCGACGACCGGTTCTTCTGGAAAGGGCGGAAGCTCGGCATGCGAGATCGAGGTGGCGACGATCTGCTGAACCGGGATTTCGTGCAGGGGGAACGTGCCGAGTTGACGATCGGGCTGGACAACGGCCGCTACAAAGTCGAGATCACCTTTGGTGATCGCGACTACTCTCATGGCCCGTTCAAGGTCCTGACCCAAGGGCAGGTTATCGTGGAGAAGCTGACAACCGCCAAGGGCAATTTCGTCACCAAGGTCTTTCCAGCCGAAGTGATTGACGAGCGATTGCGGATCGAGATCGTTCCTCTCACAGAGGGCGCGAACTTCGCGGTGACGTCGATGATCGTGCGAGGCCCCAGCCAACGCGGCCCGCATCGTGCGACTCCACCGGGTCCGTCGAAAGAGATACCCACGCTGGCCGAGATCAATGCCGCTGCCCGGCCCGATGCGGCCAAGACCTTGAAGCTCTTCTGCGATTGGCTCGTGGCACACCAAATGGAGAGCGGCTCGCTGAATCCGAATTCGGCGGAATGGTATCGTTCGGCCTATCCGGCACGCGCGCTCCTGGCGGGTTACGACATTTTCGGGGAGAAGAAATATTTGGACGCGGTGACGCGGCTTCTGGACAAGCTGGTCAGTGAGCAGCTTCCCAACGGATCCTGGTCGTCGGGCTTCTCCAACAAGCCGGTGGCCCAGCGGACGAAAAAGGAAATCGAACGCGCACAAGATGGAACCACCAACACGGCGGACGTCGGCTCGATCTCCACCTGCCTGGCCGTCGCATATCCGCATGTCGACGACGTGCGCAAGAAGGCCTACCGCGACGCCCTCCGACAATTCAGCGACCAGTATGCCGCGCGCTGGCAATTGCCCTCGGGCGGCTTCACCAACGGCCGATGGGCGGGAAAAGACATGACCGTGCCCTACAGCGTGGCCACCGGGACCCAAGGCATGAGTTTCTGTGCCCTGTACGCAATCACGGGCGAGCCGAAGTACCTGAAGATTGCAGAGCGTGCCGCGGCCTTCCTTCTGGACAACTGGCAGCCCGACGGACGGCCCATTCATCACCACCATGCAGAAGCCCGTGCACAGGTGCTCAGAGTGACGAACTTTGGCGATATCTGTTATTATCACGAGGCAATCCTCTGGGTGTGGCACTGGACTGCCGACGAGGCCCTCAAGGCCAGGATTCGTCAGGTGTATGCATGGCACATCAAGGGCGAGCAGGGTCTGTTGACTGCGCGCGTCGGCGGCGTCTGGTGGCCGGCGGCCGATCCTTGGACCAACTCGAAGGCTGCGGCCATGCCGCTGGTGCTCCTCGAGTACAATCGCAGCATGGCACACGATCCCGAGGTGGCCGAGGCCGTGCGCCGTGCGACGGTTTTTTTGTGCACTCCTGATTTTGCAGCCCGGATTGGCATCCTCTGCGATCCTGATATGCCGTGGGGCTTGCAAAGCACGACGGCCACCGGATTTGCCGGACTGGTGCTGGCCGAGTTGACCAAGCCAGGTGTCGTGTTTCTCAAGTCGGACAAGGCGCGACCGTGAACGGGTCGAGGACGCGACCGAGTTACCGCAGATCATGTCCTGCGCTCGCTTTTTCCGCGGTGTTTTTGGCTTGTGAATCCACTCTCATCGTTACTACCGTGCGGGCACCAAGGACTGCGACTCCATCTGCTTCAAGGACCATTATGATGCAAACTTGCACTCGTTTTCGACTCTCGACATTGATGTTTCTACTGCTGGCGATTGGCATTTGCACGGAGAGCTTGGCGGCGGAGCCTCAGCTCCGCGGCATTTGGATGCACGCCAATTTCATCCGGACCCCGGCGGAGGCCGACGCTTGCGTAGACAAGCTCCAGCGGGCCAACTTCAATGCCGTGTTCCTCCTGGTCTGGTACTGGGGCGGGCAGGCCTCCTTTCAGACCCAGCTTTGTCCGATGCTCGAGGGTGTGCAGCCGGGCTACGACCCGCTGCAATACATGGTTCGCGAGTGCCACCGCCGGCAGATCGAGGTTCACGCGTGGTTCGTCAACGGTGCTTATGGCAACCCAACACCTTTGCACGTGCTGGACCGGCATCCCGATTGGGTCGTCCAGAGCGGCGACGAGGCTGGCCCGTTGTGGTATGACTTGGGCAGGCCGGAGGTTCGCAAGTTCCAGAGCGATCTGATGATCGAGGCCCTCACCCGCTATGATCTGGATGGCATCCACTTCGACTTCATCCGCTACAACGGGCCAGCGATCTGCTACTGCAAGCATTGCCAGACGGAGTTTGCCTCACGCTACGGATGCGGACCCATCGAACAACTCCAACGCGCATCGTTTCCTTTCGCCTCGACGATCGCCGGCAATCCGGTGGCCGGCCCCACGACCGCCAAAGTTCTGGCCCAGTTCTCTGATGGCACGCCGGCGGTGGCCACCAACGAGTTGGACAAGGGCCACGTCCTCTTGTTCAACTGGCATGCCCTGCGATCTTCACTGCCGCCTGTCGCCGAAACCTTGAGCCGGGCCTTGCGGCAGTGGCACGCCCCGCGCGACAAGGTCTTCGTCATGGACACCGCGCCGAACCGCCTGCGCTACGGCGGCAAGGAGACGGCAGAGACCGCCGCGGCCTTGCGCAAGCTCGGCTACGGCGCCGTGGTCACCGGCGAAGACCGGCTGGACAAACTGCCACCTGGGTCGCTGGTAGTACTGGGCGGCGTGTACATGATCCCCGACGATTTCGCCCAGTCGTTGGAACGCTTCGTACGCGCCGGTGGAATTCTGGTGGTCATCGACGGCCCGGTTCACGCCATCCGCAACGCCTCCATCCAGCGCGTGCTGGGGATGAGCAAGACGGCCAAGTACATCAACCGGCTGGAAAGCGTCCAGCCCGTTGGCACCAGCGAGCTTCTGTTGTGCGAGGACATCAAGATCGACTTGGAACAGCTCAACCTGAAGCGAAACAAGTGGGCTGAATATCGCAAGTCCGGTGTGACCGAACTGGTGCGCGACGTTTACCAACGCGCCAAGCGTGCCAAGCCCGGCGCACAGGTTACGGCGGCCGTATTCGCGACACTGGCCTCAGCCGACAGCGTCTTTCAGGACTGGCCCGGATGGATCCGCCAGGGAATTGTCGACTACGTAGTCCCCATGGCCTACACGCCCAAGGACGACGTGCTGGCCAAGCAACTTCAGGAGTGGAAGACGGTCGATCCCCGTTTGGAACGAATTCTGCCGGGTCTTTGCATCTACACGAAAGCCAAGGATGGCGATAGCTGCACGCGGCGCGACCTTGAGGCGATCTTGACCCAGTATCGCCTGTGCATGGACCAAGGGGCCCGAGGCTCCAACTTCTATTCGCTCGACGGTACGGCTGCCAATCCCGTGCTGTTGCTCAACGAGCCGCTCGTCGAGGCCTTGCGTACCGGCCTCTTCAAGAACAAAGTGCCTGCGTACCGCCCTCCCCCGCGCGCTCCGTCCAAGTGAACTCTCTCAGCCATTCTCCCCGAACCGGCAAAGCGATGTCTTGCCGCAAATGTTGAAGTTCGTGGCACACCGTTACGCTAACCAAGGACACGCCCTGTTTCGCCGCGAAGATCAACCAAATCCGCAACCCGGAGTTTGCCTTCACGCGAAAGAATCACCCTTGTGCCGGGGATGGACAAAACCCAAACGATCAGTCAACATCAACTTTAACCCGATCCATTTATTTTTGACGCGACTCAGGTGACATCTATGAAACGATACGCAGTCCTCTCACTGCCACTGGCGTTGTGCGTGATCTCTGCTTCCACAATGGCAGCTCCACCGCCCAAGGCGCAGCCGACATTTGTGATCTCGATAGACGCGGCGATGCAGAAGAAGTTCGGCTTTCAGTATCCGGCAACGTACGTGTTCGAGTTGTCTGATATGCCACGCGAACCGCGGGTATCGCGCTGCGACGGAGAATCCGGCGTCTGGACAGTGCTGGCGAAGAAGAAGTGCACCGATTTCTTCAACGGCGTGGAGTGCGTGCGGTTCGACGCAAAGACCAGGCGCGCGTACGTCTCCGTTGGTTTCAAGCAAGGCAATAGCCTCCGATTGAAATTCGACTGCGTTGGGTCGGTGAAGTTCGACTCGATGGCGAAATATTACGACGCGCGGAAGTCGGCCTATACGCTCTCCAATGACAACTGGGGCTGCAACCCGTGGGCACATCCGGGCGCGCCCTGGCGCGGCGTCACGAATGACGCCTCCGACAACTATCAGGCATCGGTGCACGTCTGCCGCAGTTTCCATCTGCCGCTCTCTGTTGCCATCAACAGCCGCGCCGCGGGCGGCGATGCCGTCTGGCGGAACATGCAGGATGAACTGGACAGGGGTGATCGCAGCTGGGAACCGGCCGTCCACGCTTGGACGCATCCCAAGGAGGCTGGCTACTTGATCCACGGCTACAAGAATGAAATCCTCGGTTGCCGCGAGGATATCCTGCGGCGGCTCCGCAAGTTCCCCTACGGCCAGTATGTGCTCGAATACATCCAGACCTTCGGCTACGGAGACGAGGCCCAGCAGCGCACCGCGGCGGGCGAGTTTATCTTCCTGCGCGGCTTCAACTGGCTCGATAATCCGACGAGCAACGATTACGCGACGTGGAACAAGACGTACAACTTCTATGGCGTTGCCGGCCTGAACACGAAGGGCTACGACACCATCCTCCAGCGCCGCGAGCCCCGCGCCCGCTATTGCGCCGCCGATGTCGCGGAGTTGAATGAAGGTTTTGACCGTGTCCATAACAGCGGCGGGATTTTCTATGCCCTCTGGCATCCCGACCGTTTCCTGAACAGCGTCGTTTATGACCCCCGCCCCGGCGTGGAGGGCGTGCGCGGATCGACGTTGATGCACCATCTGGCTCACGTTGCCAACCGCAAGGATGTCTGGTATGTCGCCAATGGCTGGCTCTACTCCTATCGCTACGTTGCCGAGAACGTCCGCGTCGTTCCCGGTCCATAGTTTTCAAACCCGCCCACCCCATTTCGTCCCCGGAAAAAAACTTCTATTAGGCACCGTCCACAGGAACTGCTATAAGCGCCGGACGCTGACGGCCGGCAATGCACCCCGGTGAATCGCATTTGACCTGATATGTGGATTGTTCAACTAGCTCTGCGCAGGCCCTACACGTTCGTGGTGGCGGCAATTCTGCTGCTGCTGCTGACGCCGTTCATCCTCATGCGCATGTCCACGGACATCTTCCCGGTCATTGACATCCCGGTTGTGAGCATCGTCTACCAATACGCAGGCCTTGACGCCAAGGAGGTCGAGCAGCGCATTGTCTATGTCTGCGAGCGCTCTCTGGCCACCACGGTCAACGACATCGAGCACATCGAGTCCAATTCCTACAATGGCCTGGGTGTCATCAAGGTATTCCTCCAGCCCGGTACACCCGTGGACGCTGGCGTGGCACAGGTCACCGCCATCTGCCAGACGTTGCTGCGGATCATGCCACCCGGGCAAACGCCGCCATTGATCATTCGTTACAGCGCTTCGACGGTGCCGGTGTTCCAATACAGCTTCAGCAGCCGGAAGCTCTCCGAACAGGAACTGTTCGACATGACGATGAACCAGATTCGCGTCGGCATCTCGGTCGTGCCGGGCGCGTCCGCGCCATGGCCGTACGGCGGCAAGGTGCGCGTCGTTTCGGTCGACCTCAACCTCACTCAGCTCAAGGCGAAGAACATTTCCGCGCAGGATGTCGTCAACGCCATCAATTCGCAGAACCTCATCCTCCCCAGCGGCACCGCCAAGATCGGGCCCACCGAGTACAACGTTGAACTCAACGCCAGCCCCGGTGTGCTGGAGGAACTCAATGATTTGCCCATCAAGACCGTCAATGACGCCACCATCTATCTCCGGGACGTGGCACAAGTACGTGACGGTTACTCACCCCAGCAAAACATTGTCCGCCTCGATGGCGTCCGCGGTGCGCTCATGACCATCTACAAGACTGGTGTCGCCTCGACACTGGAAGTGGTCCGCGAAGTCAAGAAGGTGATGCCTCGCATCATGGCAGGTCTGCCGCCGGAAATTGACATGAAGGAATTCGCCGATCAATCGCTCTTCGTGCGTGCGGCAATCGACGATGTGCTGCGCGAGGGCGTCATCGCGGCGGCCCTGACGGCCTTGATGATCCTGCTCTTCCTCGGTTCGTGGCGGAGCACTCTCATTATTGCGCTTTCCATTCCATTGTCCGTGCTGTGCTCCATTGCCGTGCTCTATGCACTCCATGAGACCATCAATCTCATGACTCTTGGCGGACTGGCGCTGGCTGTCGGCATCCTCGTTGATGACGCAACGGTGGCGATTGAGAATATCCACCGGCACATGACCCAGGGCATTTCCCTTGAGGACGCCATCCTCATTGGCGCACAAGAAATCGCCCTTCCGGCGTTCGTTTCAACACTCTGCATCTGCATCGTGTTCGTGCCGATGTTTTTCCTGACCGGCGTTGCGCGCCATCTCTTCGTGCCACTGGCGGAGGCGGTCGTATTTGCCATGCTGGCCAGTTACATCATCTCGCGGACGTTGGTGCCGACGCTGGTGATGTGGTTCTACCGCGGCGTGCGGTTTCATGGCACCCATGTCGATCATCATCGAGGCCCGTTCTGGATGGTGCCATTCGTGCGCATTCAGCTTCGCTTCGAACGTGGGTTCCTCCATTTCCGCGAACGCTACCGCGCATTACTCTCGGCCTGCCTGGAGCATCGCCCCACTGTGGCGACCTGTTTTCTCCTGTTTTGTGTGGGGTCATGGGGACTGGTGACGCAGCTTGGGGAGAACTTCTTTCCGAATGTGGACGGCGGCAGCTTCCTGCTGCACTTGCGCACCCGCAGCGGCACGCGCATCGAGGAAACCGCCCGGCTGGTGGATCAGATTGAGGAGGTCATCCGTTCCGAAGTGCCGTCGCATGAGATCCACGGTATTCTCGACAACATCGGCATCTCCAGTTCAGGCATCAACCTCACCTACAACAACAGCGGAGTCATTGGCGTCGCCGACGCGGATATTCTGGTGTCACTCAAAGAGGGCCACTCGCCAACGGAGAATTATGTGCGGCGGCTGCGCATGCGGCTGAACCGTGAGTTTCCAGGAACACAGTTCTATTTTCTGCCTGCGGACATCGTCAGCCAAACGCTGAACTTCGGCCTGCCTGCGCCGTTCGATGTGCAGATTGCCGGTCGCGACCAGGAAGCCAACCGCCGCGTTGCTGCCAACCTCCTGGAGAAAATCCGGGCTGTCCCCGGTGTGGTGGACGCGCGCATCCAGCAACCGGCCGATTTGCCAAAGCTCCGCGTCACCGTGGATCGCACCAAGGCTGCCGATGTCGGGCTTACCGAACGCGACGTGGCCAATTCTGTTCAGCTCAGCCTCAGCGGCAGCGGTCAGGTGCAGCCCGTTTACTGGCTGAACCGCCGCAGCGGCATCCAGTATCTCGTCAACTTCCGTGTCCCTGAACACGCAATCGGTTCCATCGACGAGCTTCAGGCAATGCCCGTCGGCACGGGGCAACCCGGTCAGGGCAACGGCCAGATTCTTGCCAATCTCGCCACGCTCACGCGCACTGCGGGCCCTCCTGTGGCCTCGCACTATAACACCATGCCTGTCACGGACGTGTTCGGCGGTATCAGCGGGCGGGACCTCGGCGGCGTGTTGAGTGACATCGAGCCCCTGATTGAGGAAGCCAGGAAGGATTTGCCCCGCGGCCATTACATTACACTGCGCGGCCAGGCTGACACGATGCGCACGAGCTATATTGGACTTGGCGTCGGACTGTTGATGGCGATTGCGCTCATTTACCTTTTGCTCGTCGTCAATTTTCAGAGCTGGCTCGATCCCTTCATCATCATCACAGCACTACCGGGCGCGCTGGCAGGGGTTATTTGGGGACTGTTCCTCACTCAAACCACGCTCAGCGTGCCGGCGCTGATGGGAGCGATCATGAGCCTCGGCGTCGCCACTGCCAATTCGGTGCTCGTTGTGAGCTTCGCGCGCAACATGCTCCATCGTGGTATTGACCCTCTCACTGCCGCGCTCGAATCCGGCGCGGGCCGTATGAGACCGGTGCTGATGACGGCGCTGGCCATGATCATTGGCATGGTGCCGCTGAGCCTCGGTCTCGGTGAAGGCGGCGAGCAAAACGCCCCACTCGGCCGCGCGGTTATCGGCGGACTTGTTGTAGCAACCGCTGCAACCCTGCTCTTTGTGCCGGTGGTCTTCAGCTTCATGCACCATCGGTCCACCGCCACATCGCAGGAGAAAGGCCCCGACTCTCCCCTGCCCGACGCGGCAAACAGTGCATCACCATCCTGACAACACGTGCCAAGACAACCATGAACCAGCATCAAGACAACTCCATGGCGGCACCGCCTTCGCAGCAACGGCCCCGACTCGGCCGCATTGCGCTCATTATCGTCATCCTTGTGGCTGCCGCGTTTGTTGGCGGCATCCTGCCCCGCCTGCGCGCCCGCCAAGCCGTGTCAAAGGAAACGCACGACTTGGCAACGCCAAGCGTTACGGTTGTTTCACCCGCGCCGAGCCAGCCCGAAGCCGCCATTGCATTGCCCGCGGAGGTCAAGGCCTTCGTTGAAGCCCCGATCTACGCTCGCGCCAGCGGCTATCTCAAGCATTGGCTGGCGGACATCGGCTCGCATGTCAAGGAGGGGCAACTCCTCGCTGAAATTGACACGCCCGAACTCGACCAGGACCTTGCACGAGCCCGGGCCGAGTTGGCCCGTGCCGAAGCCGGGCTTGCACTGGCCCAAACGACCGCGGCGCGCTGGACGGAGTTGTTGAAAACCGCCAGTGTCAGCGAACAGGAAACCGCCGAGAGGAAAGCCGACCTCGCGCTCAAGGTTGCTGCTGTGGCGGCCGAGCGCGCCAACGTGCATCGTCTCGAGAACCTCAAGAGCTTTGCCCGTGTGCTCGCCCCCTTCGACGGCACCGTCACGGCACGCAAGACCGACATTGGCCAACTCATCACCGCTGGCGGCAGCCACGAACTATTCCGCCTCGCGCAGACCGCAACGCTGCGTGTGTTCGTGTCGGTGCCGCAAACACTCGCGCGCGCCGTCGCCGCCGGCCAAAATGCGGAAGTGCTGTTCCCCGAATTGCCCGGCCGCAAGTTTCTGGCGAAGGTCGTTCGCACTGCCGGCGCTGTGGACGCAGATTCGCGCACACTGCTTACCGAACTGGCGCTCGACAACTCGCGCGGCGAACTGCTTTCCGGCAGTTACGCGCAAGTCCGATTCATCGAAGCCAAAACCACTGCTGCGTTGACGATCCCGTCCAACACGCTGTTGTTCCGCGCCGAAGGAATGCAAGTCGGCATCGTCGGCGCCAATGGCAAGGTGTCCTTGCGCAGTATTAAGCTCGGCCGTGATTTTGGGAAGGTCGTCGAGGTTATCGAGGGACTCTCACCGACCGACCGGATCATATTGAATCCTTCCGACTCGCTCACTGCGGGCGCCACCGTCCGCGTCGCAAACCCATCGCAAACCGCAACCACCCGATGAAGCTTCGACTGCCTGCCATTTCACTGATGTGCATGCTGCTCGCAGGTTGCGCAGTGGGTCCGGACTACGTGCGGCCCCCGGCACTGAAGTCGGAACCGTTGCCGAAGTCATTCACCGGTGATTGGAAGACCGCGGAGCCGGCGGCGCATCTGCCGCGCGGCGCTTGGTGGGAAGTCTTCAAAGACGCCGAACTCAATCGTTTGGAACACGCGGCCATGAGCGCCAACGAGAGTCTCGCCGCTTCGGTCGCGAAGTTCAACCAGGCTCGCGCGCTCGTGGACATCGCGCGTTCGGATTTCTTCCCCCAGTTCTCTTTCGACGGCTCCGCAACGCGCCAGCGAACGAGCAGGAATGCGCCGAGTTCCGGCCAACCCGCGGGTCAGGCCTACAGTTTCAGCACTTTCACGGTGCCGTTGGAAATGAGTTGGGAACCGGATCTTTGGGGACGCATCCGCCGCCGGACTGAAGCCGCGACCGCGCGATTAACTGCCTCCGCCGACGATATCGAGGCGGTGAAACTGGCCATCCAAGGCGCCGTCGCAGCCGACTATTTTGCGTTGCGCTCGTTCGATGCGGAACTGGCGTTGGTGGCAGATACGGTTGAGACTTTCCGCCGCTCGCTTGAACTCACCCGCAACCGGCGCAAGGGAGGAGTTGCCTCAGACCTCGACGTGTCGGAAGCCGAAACCCAGTTGCGCACCGCCGAGGCGCAGGTCCCGATACTGCAGCTTCAACGCACCAAGGTCGCCAACGCCCTCGCTACGCTCTGTGGACAGTCTGCCATCACCTTCACGTCGCCCACAAACCCATTGCAGCTGTTGCCGCCACCTTCCGTTCCCCCAACCGTGCCGAGCGAGTTGCTGGAGCGCAGGCCCGACATCGCCGCGGCCGAGCGTCACATGGCTGCGGCCAACGCCGACGTTGGCGTCGCCAAGTGCGCTTTCTTCCCACGGCTTGTTTTTGATGGCCTCGCGGGTTTTCAATCCATCAATGCAGGCACCGTGTTCAACTGGCCGAGCCGGGTCTGGGCCGTGGGACCAACGCTGGAACTGCCCATTTTCACGGGTGGCCGAAACACCGCGCAACTGGCTGCCGCGCGCGCCGCGTACGACGAAACCGTGGCAAACTATCGCCAAACGGTGCTGACGGCTTTCCAGGAAATCCAAGACCAACTTGCCGCGCAACAGCATCTGGCCACGCGGCTCGACGCCGAAACCGCCGCCCTTGCCTCGGCTCTCCGTACGCAGGAAATCGCCAATCACCGTTATCGCGCAGGCCTCGTCACCTACCTTGAAGTGGCCACGGCACAGAGTGCGGCCTTCGATCGCAATCGCTCCGTCGTGCGAATCCAAGGCGAACGCTGTGTGGCTGCGGTGGGATTGATCAAGGCACTCGGGGGCGGCTGGCAAGTCAACGTCAGTACCACGCCAGATCAGCACTAGAAACGGGGATTGCTAGCGCTTCAGAATGTCTGCCACGCGGAACGTCTGATTCGGATAAAGATCCTTGGGCACTTTGAGGAAGCCCCTCTTTTGCACCACCTGGCTGATGGCGCAATCCCTGCTGTCACCGTCGCAGAACCGCATGACATAAGCGCGGTACATGACGTCGTGAATCGGGGTATGGCGGCCGAAGAACGGGCAAACCTGCTGCAGAGCACACTTGCTCCGTTTTTCCTCTCTTTCCTTGACTTCGGTAATGATGGGCCACGCGGCGTTACCAAAAGACTGTAGCAACTCTGCATGTTCCTTGGTGTATTCAGTTTCGCTATTTCCCACACCCAGAATGCCTTTGATGCTCTCGCCAACCATTATGGGAACGTTCATGTGCCTTTTGACGGCCACATGCCCCTCCGGAACACCTTTCTTCGTCGGTCGGGAACAGTTCTTGTAGTCGTTGGTAATGACCGGCTTGCGTTCCCGAACACAATCACCCCAAAGCCCGGTGTTCTCCACGGGATAGACGATCGGCTTGTTCGCCATGCTGCACATGGCCATGGCGCTCTTGGACCAGCCGATCATCGTCAGCAGATGCTCCCATTTGTTGAGGGTGGCGAAATATCCAATCTTGCTTCCGGTCAGCTCAAGCGCTTCTTCAATCAACAGGTCTGCTATTCTCTTCAAGCTCTGGCCGCTGTTTTCACGCAGCCGCTGAAGCGCTTCGTTCATGGTTTGGCCTCCCGCTTGGACATTAACGTCTTTCATGTCGTTAGCTCTTCCAATAACCACTGAACCAATAGCACATTCGAATGCTTTCTGCCAGTGTCATACGACTTCTTATCGTTCAAAATCCGCAAGAAAGTGTTGATTTCCGCGGGAACGATGCCTAAAGTCCGCCCGCATTTCGGTTAGGAAACAACAATAATATAAGGAGATAGACAATGCCCAAGATGACCAAGAGTCAGATCGCTACGACCATCGCGGAGAAGGTTGGCATCAAGAAGAAGGAAGCCGCCCTCGCCATGGAAGAACTCGCTAACCTTGCCTACAAGGAGGCCAAGAACACCTTCGTCGTGCCCGGACTCGGCAAGCTCGTGCTCGTCCAGCGTCCAGCTCGCAAAATGATCATGCGCTTTGGCCCCAAGGCCGGCCAGGAGATCACGGTTCCGGCCAAGAAGGTTGTGAAGTTCCGCCTCGCGAAGGCCGCCAAGGACGCGATCCTGAAGAAGTAACCGCGCTCTTAGCGTAACGTTTGTCTCCAACGGGCCAGCTCGCACCGACGATGTCGGATGACGGGTTGGCCCGTTGGCTTTTGTAAACATTCCTTTCGCGACAGATCACCCAGACGCACTTTGTTGCCGTGCCGGGTCAGGAATGCTAAAAGCTCTCCGACCATGAAACACCTCTGCCTTGTCCTCTCCCTGCTCGTCGGACTTTTCACCACCGCGCATTGCGCTGCGGAAAACACGAACAGCAATTTTCGCGGACTCTCCGGCCTCATCTACGACGTCGAGGACTGGACCACGCCACGCGACTGGTTGACCAACCAGGTTTCCGCGACGCACTGGCGGCTTTGGACGACCGAGGGCAAGGGCAAACGGTCACGCGACGCGTCGTTGACAACGCCCACGATCAAGGCCGACCGCGCCACGCCCGAGGAAGGCGCCCCGATGCTCCACACGCACATTACCGGCATTCCCCATGGTGTCTATCGGGCATGGCTCGGTCCAACAACGCGTCCCCTCGCCTATTCTCTCGATGGCGGCAAAACATGGCTGAAGTCCGCAAGCGGCGAAACTGATCTCGGTGTTTACGAAATCAAGGATGGCGCGTTCGACCTCTGGGTGGATGATCGGTACGCGAATCCTGCCAACATCGGCACTGCTTACTACGATTACATCCGCCTCGCGCCATTCGTGCCACCCACGCTCAGCCAACTGGCTGCATTCACGTTGTCGGACGGCTCGACCCAGATTTCATGGATCAGCAGTGAGCGGGCAGCATCCGCCACCGTCGAGTGCGAGGGAAGCACG
>CAZGGF010000478.1:0-8639 GCA_964524715.1 uncultured Verrucomicrobiota bacterium
GGGTGCGAACCCATAGCCTTCCATGGCGAAGAAGTCCACGTGCTTCGGCGTCGCCGTGAGGGTGAAGTCGGTCGGCGGCAGGTTGCCCTGGCGGAAACTGATGAGGTGGTTCGGGTCGAGTCGGTGAACTGTGCGCCGGACGTTGTTCCAGTGGCGGCTCATCGAGTTGTCCATGAATCGACGGTAGGCGGCGACCATCACGCGCCAAGGACCGTCTTCCTTGAATTGCTGGTCGCTCGGCGACGTCACCCGTCCGTCGATGCGCGGCACGGGCATGCCCCAATCCGCTTCCGCGCTGGCGAGATTGCCGTAGCGCTCGTCAATCCAGCGCGCCCAATCGCCATCCCATCGCTGACGGTAAGGCGTTGGGTCGTTCCAGCCGAAGCCGATGTACTTGCCGCCAAACACCCAGCCAGCCGGTTCCCAGATCAGGTCCCAGCCCATGAGGGTCGGGTTCTCTGCGAGGCGGGTTGCACGGATGAACTCGGCCACATCTTTTTCCTGGAAATGATAGGGCATCATCAGGCCCTGGAAGTAATGCGGGTCGTCGGTGATGACGTGCGATTGCACGAAGAGGAATGCGCGGATGTTGTGGTTGCGGCATCGGCGGAGGAAATCGAGCACGGTCCGGCGATCGTTTTGGTGATGGGCACGGATGGCAACGAAGGTCGCGCCCATCGATTCCAATTGTTGCAGGTCGCGCTCGACGTCTTCGGGGTTATAGAAACCGGGTGTGAGCCAGTGGAACGTATAGTCCTCTTGTTCGAGCGCGATGGAGTGGCGCGGCCAGTAATTGACGCCGACCGGATACCACTTGCGACCCTCCAGCCAGAAGTCGCCATCGCGCGCCGTGACGAACGAATCGCGCGAAGCCTTTTCGGTGGACAACACGCCCATCTCGTGCGCGATGACGTCAATTACTTTCCCTCCGCGCACCAACTCGGTTGTCACGACGTAGGTTGAACTGGTGAATTTCTTCGGTTGCCATTCGAACGCTGCCGTTGCACGGGTGCCCGGTTTGACGGCCAGTCTGGACTCCTTTTGAAACACGGCATCCGTTGTGTTTCCAGCGCAAACGCGGACGCGCACGCGAACGTCCGCCGGCTGGGTTCCATGGTTGACTGCCACCGCGCCGAGGCGGACTTTCTCGCCCGGCCAGTATGAAAACTCCTGCGAGCCGGCGTGCGAGAGAAACACGCCGTCGGAAATGCGCCGCGCGACGTCGCCAAAGAAACCTGTGCGGGCGATCTCACTCAACGCGGCAGGGTCGTCGATGGCGCAGACGGCACAGACGGAACCTTCCGCCGCGACAGGCTGGCTCGGGATGTTTGCGCCGACCAGCCGCCGCACGGCGTCTGCAAACGCCGGCCCTTCGGACAGTGGCGCTTGATGCAGCAACATCCACGCTGCCGTGCCGCGCTCGACGCCGTCCTTGCCGCAGGCGCGCACCAGCGGAATCCACCGCCACTTGTAGCCGCGCTCAAAGCCCTTGCCTTCGGGCCGCGCATAGCACGACGATGCGCTTGAAGGCAGCGGCAGCTTCGTGGCTTCAGGACTGAGAATCGCCTGGGTTGGCACGGCCTTGAGCGAGCCGATATTCGTGAGCGGGTAGAGTTTGTAACCGGGCGACACTGTCTCAATGAGCGGGAACGGATTACGGGACATGTCACCCAACTTGGGGAAGGGCTGCGGCGCGGTGCCAATCTGGTCGATCCAGACGGTATGTCTGCCATCGGCCACATAGGGAGTGGCGGTGCGGTCCACCAACTCAAACGAGAGCCGGCGCGCCTTGAACGGATCTGCATGGCCGCGGACGACGAAATCCTCCGGACGGAGCACATGATAGGTCCAATTCTTGTTGATCGAAATGACGGCGATGCCCCGCTGGAGCGGTTCGGTTTCCTCGACCAGCCGAACAGCCAGGCGGGCGGTTTGTCCGTCGCCCTTGACCCAGAAACATAGCAGACCGCCGGACGTTGGGTTGGCTTGGAGTTTCATGCTCGCGCCCATGCCGGTCGGGGAACCGCTCTCGTAATCCAAGGTGATCTTCAAGCAGCCCTTGGATCCTTCCACGCCGCCGGGCACAATTTCGGCGGAGGTGTGCTTCCGGTGGGCGCCGCTTTGTGCCCAATCGGTGGCTTTGCCGGACGCCTCCGTTTCGAAATTATAAAGCATGCGGGTTGGCTTCTGGTTTTTCACCGCATTGCGGACAAACGCGCTGTCCACCCAGCGACCATCGTGTTTCCATATGGGCTTCTCGAATGGGGGCGTGCCGAGGACCATCAGGCTGCCTTTGCCTCCGAGATAGCGAGCCAGCGCGTCAGCTCCCGATGCGGGATAGGACGTCGCGTTTGGAATGACGTAGAGGAAATGTTTGCTAGGCGAGAGAACCGCCGCGTCACAGATCGCTTCCGCTGACAGGAACTGGACGTCGAACTTTTCGCGGCGCAGTGCTTCTGCGATGGCAGTGGTTGTGGCAGTGTCGGTTCCGACCGCCGAGTCTTTGATGATAGCGACCTTCCGCCGCCCTTCGTCCGCCTCTGCGGTTATTGCTTCCGATGTGAGACACATGACAGCGACCGATGTCATCCCAATCCACAATGCGCGCCAATCGAGTCTGTGATTCATGTCAACATTATGCTCCGTCGGAGCGTTGCGGGTAAATGGACAGGAATCGCATTTCGGTGGATACGGTTAGCGGGAGGATCGATTTGCAGGAGTGATAGAGCTTGCGGTTGACGGCATAATCGCGACGGAGTTACAATCTCACGCAGAGATGCATCACTGTGCTTTTGACGCAACCAAGCAGTTGTTTTCCGTCAGTTGGTCGGGGCATGTGACTCCAGATGAAGTCAAACAGTTCTACCTGGAAGTGCAACAACACCTGCCGGAAATGAAGCCGGGGTTTCGACTTCTGAACGACCTGAGCGATTTGGAAACGATGGATTTCAAGTGTTCGGTTGAGATTCCTCCGATCATGGAACTATTCAACGCGGCAGGTGTGTCCAGCATCGTGAGGGTGATTCCCAATCGCCGCAAGGACGTCGGATTTGGCATCATGTCGTTGTTCCACTATCGTCCTGAAGTTCGCAGCAGGGTGTGCGAGACCCGGGAAGAAGCGGAGAAGGCTCTTCAAGGGTGACGCGCGAATGGTGAGAACGGCGCCGCGTTTCCGCGAAGCGTCACATGGCGACCCAAACAGCTCCAGGGGTGGGAAGCTGAATCAAATTGTTTCGGTCCTGGCAGGGCTGCCGGTTAGAACCGGTATCCAACGCTGAGTTGCGGACCGATGGCGTCAATCGCGCGATTCTGCCGCGCAGGCTCGGAGAGACCGGCGTTCGAGAAGTGGACGTATTCAACCATGAAGCGAACGTACCACGCGGCATTGATGTCGTAGCGGATGCCGGCATTGATTGTGAACTCGAAGTTGAAATCCTGGCCAAGGCCGTACGGAACTCCCGCGTTGGGATAATCTTGTGTATCCGCGAAACCGAAACCGACCATTGCGCCTACGAATGGCACCACCTTCCAGCCCGGTCGAACAAAGTTGTAACGGGGCCCGAAGTCGAAACCAAACATGCGCGATTCCGGCCCGTGAGTGATCGCCATGCCGTAGGCGCGGAATGCAAATTCCGAATAACCATGCCACCAACCCTCATCTTCCGATGGGTCGTCCAGCTTGATCGATCCCATGAGGGAAACCGGCACGAGTGTGTAGCCGTCCAGGCTGGATGACCGCATGTTGGAGAACAGGGCGCCGCTGCCTGCCTCCAAAGACCAGTCGCCGGCCAAGTCCATCTCTGAAATTGGTGCAGCTTGCCGGATGGGCAATGGCGCTGGCGGGTTTTCCGCCAGGAGTCTTGGTTCTGGCGCGGTTGGAGGCGCCAGCTTGTTCGCGTCGTTGAGCCCGGGTTTTTGCGAGTCACAGAAAGCGGTGAGAGTTCCCGCATAGAGCAATGTCGCTCCACAAACGAGCAGCAGTTTTACCATTCGCGCGATTCCATGGGCGCGGTGGCGCAGGTCACATCCTCTGTTCGCTATCAAATCATCTCGCATTATCGTGTTTCTCCAAATCAGACCATCCATAGCTTCAGGGGTGCGAGCAGGCGTGTCCAGCGTTTTTTGGAAGGTGAGCAAGAGTGATAGGCTTCACTTTGCTGAACAACGAACGCTTAACGTGCAAGGGGTCTGGGGTGGCAGGACGAAGTTGATTCGTGCGCGCTTGCCTCTTACAACGACCGTGTTGCTTGCCAGCGGTTTGTCCGCATTTGTCGTGCTCAGTGTGAAGCGATATTCGCCGGGCTGGAGCAGATACAATTCAGCAGACATGTCGCGGGGTGTTTTCCCAAAGTGGAAAAGCTCGGCGTCGAAACGCTCCGTGCTGCTCGCGGTGACGAGGGCGGCGAGGTCGCGCGGGGGCGTCAGCCAGCGCACGGCATTGAGGGGGAAGTACAATGCGTCGCCCGGATCGCCTGTGACTGTGCGGTAGAGCAACTCGGTGTCCGGCTTGTGTATGCCGCCGATGGGTTTCTCGAACATACCGTTCTTGCCAAAGAGGGTGGGGAACCGTAAGACGCGGTCGGTGTAGCGAACTTCGCTGGTGTAGCCCTCGAAATTGACGGCCATCGCGCCGGCGGTCTCGCGCAGTGATGTGGTGAGAACGTCTCGCTGAAGGGCTGTCGCGTTGCCTTCGGCGGCCAACAGTGGATCAAATTCGGGGTCGTTGGTGAGGAACTTGTATTTTGCCAGAACGCTGGAGAGGTTGATGCGTGAAGCGCACCATGCTTCGCTGCCGGGTGCGGCGTCCTTTGCGGGTGAGCGCAGGTATTTCAGGTGCACCGCAGCCATGGAACGGATGGGCGTGAGGTAGTTGGCGTTACCGGTCATGCGCCACGTCAGCAGCAGCGTGTGGGTCATCATGCCCATCGCGCTCGGGAAACTGTAGAGCGTATGCTCGCTGTAGTTCTGGGGGTCCCACCAGTTGGGGCCAAGACCGCCGATCCGACCGTCGGGCCAATGGATGGCTGTGGGAATGATGCCCGCCGGTTTGCCACGCTCGGCGCCCGCCGCAGCGTCCACCCATGTATCCATCCAAGCACTGAACAACCTCGTCAGGCGCGCGTCGCCTGTGCGCTGCCAGTAAAGCAGCGCGGGTTGAACGGCGCGCGGATGATACACTGTGTCGCACGCGCGCTGCGGTTTTGCATCCACGCGGTCGGAGGTGAAAAAAGTGCTCTTGAATTGCAGCAAGCCGCGCTCGTTGCGGCCAGTCCAGAGCGTCTCCATCAACTCCGCCAGCCTCAGGACGCGAGCGCGCCACGATGGATTGTTCGGGTCCAGGTGCATCATGGGCGTCAGGGTGTCAGCGAGATCCTCAGCGCTGTGTTCCACATCGGTCAGGATGCGGCTGTAACCTTTCTCCATGTGCGGGAGGTCCAGGAGGGCCTTGGAGAAGCGCGCCTGGGCTTGCGTGATTTTCGGCCCGTCGAATCCGATCAACACGGGCACCCACCAACGCCACATCTCGCAATCGTCACCCCAGCCGCCGCCATACTGGCCGTCAGATTGTGTGCGACAATCAATCCACCACTCGATGATGTCCGCGAGCCGTTCGATGGCCTCACGCTGATGGGCGGCCCATGCGGGCGTATTGGCGGGAGCGGTGTATTGCTTCGGCGCGGGGAAGGTCTTGCCGAGATACATCGCGGCAATGCGGTTGTCCGGGAATGCTCTGGCGGCTTGCTCAAAACACTGGCGCGCCTTGTCGAGCAGGACGCGGCGCTGCTGCTGGTTGTTCCAGAAACCGCCGGATTCGAGCGTGATCCAGGTCAGCATACGGCCGCGGTAGAACGCAGCAATCGGTTGGAGCGGCGAGTCGGACGCGATGCCAAAATCGTAGTCGAGCGACTTCTTGAAACGCTTGGCGAAATAATCGAGTTCCTTGTCGTGCGCATAGCTATCCACCTCGGCGATCAGCCTGTCGAGGTCATCGCTCAGCCGCGTGTCGAGATTGGGAAGTTGCCGCGCTTGCTTCAGCAACGCGAGACGCTCTTCATCGCTGTTTGCGTTGCCGGCCTGGCGAATGAGAGGAAAGACCGGACTCTTGCTGTCGAGCGCAGGCCCCGAAGGCGAGGTCGCTTCGCGGCCCACGCCGCGCTGCATCATCGCTTTCAGTTCTTCGAGGTGCTTCTCATAAACACCTCGCGGTAGCGTGTTGTGTTGTTTGCAGAGTGAGGCGGCCATGCCGAGGACTTCGCCCATCATGCCGCCGGTGCGCATGACTCGAATAGTGCCAAGGGCGACGTGTGTGACGCTGATATCGCGGCCTGCCATCATGAGGTTGGACACGTTGCGGCTGTAGAGACAGCGGAATGGAATGGGGTAGGGTTTGACCTTGGTGTGGCGCGCGATGGAACGAAATTCCTCACCGGGAAAGAGCCGGGTGTTCTCCGGATGTGGATAGTGCAGGTCAATGCTCCAGGTTGTGGTCACGCACGCATCGGGGAAGGATCGCTGGCCGACGATGTCCTGTTCCTGCAACACCACGTCACCGAGGAGGCGGCGGCTCTCGCGCTTGCCACCGATGCAGGCGACCCATGCGAGCCGGTGGTTGGCGACCTTCGCCTTTACGTCGCTGTGGTTCTTCAAGAATGCCCAGTTGCCGAAGGTGACGCGTAACGCATAATCGCGAATGCGCTCGATCTCGGTGACCTGGTCGAGATTCATGCCGGTTTCCCAATCCCAATCGCCGCGGACGCGACTCACGCCGGTTTCCGAGTCCATGTCACCCTTGTTGAGTTTCTGGCACGTCTCGCTGTTGAACTGCACTGCCCACGGGCAATCGGGGAACGCCACGGGCTGGGACTCCTCGACAGAATGCCATTGCACGGACGTGCCCATCACCAGTTGGTCGGCTTTCTCCGGCGCGCGGGATTCGCCGGTTTCACTCTGAGCCTCGCGGCCGACACGAAAATCAGCGCCCGCGAGGAAACCGAGCGTGCCGCCGCCTGTGCAGTCGGCAAAGAGGCGGCCGCGGAAACGCAGTTCGCGACTGGATGTGATGTTCTTGCCAACCACAGCAACGATGCGCCCATTCTTCGTTTCGGTGCGAACGACGTGCGTGTTCAGGAATAGCCGCACGTTCTTTTCAGCTTCGACCACGCGTCGTTTCTGGTCGTCTTCGTAGTTGGAGGCAGGGCCGGCATTGTGAATCTTCTTCTCCGGATGCTGCTCGATGACAGACAGAATTCGTTTGCTCCGCGCCGACTCAGGATCGCGTTTGGCCTCGTAGAGTGGCCAATGGCCGACCGGGCCGATTTCATCCACCAAGTCACCAAGGCGTGGATACGGTTGCTGGTGGATCAGGCCGGACAAACCTACGCGCACCTCGGAACTGTTGTTGCCGCCCAACACGGGCCGGTCTTGAATGAGTGCCACTTTGCAGCCAAGGCGCGCAGCACTGACGGCGGCACAACAGCCCGGCATTCCGCCGCCGACCACGACCAGATCAAACTCGCCGGCGTCCTCTGGCTTCTCCGGCAGGCCCAGCATCTTGCGCCGGAACTCCGCCATGGCCGGGTCCGTGTTCGGCGGGCGGAAGCTTGCGTCACTCGAAAGAACAACTGCATCGCATCGTCCGTCGAAGCCGGTCAGATCGTGCAGAGCCAACTTCAATTTGCCAGCGGCCAAGTTGATGCTGCCGCCATCCTGCCAATGCCATGAGGCGCCTTCTGTGCCGAACAGCGTCTTTAGCGGCTTGCCATTCACGAGCAACTGGAACTTCCCGGGCGCGCCGGACGCTTTCCAAGGCGCCACCCAGTCACGCGTGCGAACCCAGACGCGGTATTCACCGCTGCGGGCGACCTTGATCTTCGTCACGGCGTCGGCCACCGGCGCACCGAGTCCATGCGCGAGCAGATAGGGCGACCCCATCACGTCCATCGCCTGTTGGTCAACGGTCCAACCGCCGTGGTTGGCGAAGCCCTCTGCTTCAAGGAGAGTCGTTTGCGCGTCATTGTCGGCTGCGCCGCACACGGAGAGGCACAAGCCCAGCGCAAGCGTCACGCGCGCCACGGGGTAGATGGACGGGAAAGGGAACCAATGGGGTGTTCTCATGTTCGTATGGGTTCTCGGTCAGTTTGCGGATCGTCGGATGATGCAAGCGACATCATCGCGAAGCTCCGGCAACGTCAGTCTCAGTTCACCGTTACGAGCGGTCAATGTTTCCGTTTTTGTTACAACACCGCGGCGGGTGTCCCACCATTCGACGCGACAGGAATCGCCACGCATGTCTGACAGACACGCGGTTGCGCCTGCGATCATTGCAGGTGCGAAGCCGGCTTTTGCGTAGTCCCAACCGCTCAGGCGGTGATGAAACCACAACGCGAACGTCTGCCCGGAACGCAAGCCATACACGTTCACGTCAGGATGGCGGGCTGTATCACGGTAGTGGGTGAGCAGCAGATGCGTCATGTGAGCCCAATCACCGCCCCGGTTGTGCAGTGTGATCTCGTGTCGTCCTGCCGGCACGGCGATGGTGAGGTCTTTGTGAAAGTACTTCCGGGAGACGTTGAAATCGGTGTCGCGCAACGCCACTTGACCATCGAGAACGATTTCGACGATGGCGTGCGAAGCTTCAT
>CAZGGF010000479.1:0-3222 GCA_964524715.1 uncultured Verrucomicrobiota bacterium
ATCGGTGCCGTAGTAGGTCGGGCTGCAATACTCGTGCGTACCCCCCTTGCGACATGTAGAGACAGATGCGGTCGAGCCGCGCGTAACCTTCGTCGGCCAGTGCCGGTTTGCCCAGCGCCTCGCCGAGAAGGATGAGGTTGCCGGCGTTCATCAGTGCGATGTTGGTATAGCTCTCCGTCACGCGATGGCGCAGCAGCCCCTCGCCAGCCAGTTCCAATATGGTGCGAAGCTTGTCGCGCGCGGCGGCCGGCATGGTGTCGCGATGGCGCATCCAGAGCAGCGCGCCGTTTTGCATGCAGAAATCCACCGCGTTGAAATCCCACACGCCCTCGTGCGACCAACTCCAGCGGAAATTGCCATAACCGCGGCTTTGCGGGTCGCGATCGTGCATCTGCGCCGCCACGTCGAAGAGTTTTTCCAGCCGTTCCAGCTTTGTTTTCGATTCGCACAGCGCCAGCGCGTAGGCGAACAACTCGCGCGAACTCAGCCCCGGCGGCGGTTTCGCAATATTGCGCCAAGTCTTCTCGCCGGCTTGCACGCAGTTTGCGACGATCTCCTCCGGCGTCGGCAGCGACACGTCCACTGCGAGAATCGGGACGGCGGACAACAAAAGCGCGACGAAATAGTGCCGAAAGCGAAACTGGATCATGGCGGAGCGTTTACAGGAAGCAGGATTGATAATCAAGCGGCTTGGTGCAATCCTTCGCAATGCCGCATCATCCATTCTACACATTCTGGGCCGACGGCAATCCTGACAAGTTTTCCGAGTCACGCCTTTACTTCTGCGACTCGACCGGCGAACACGTCTGGCAGTTGCCGTACGACATGACGGAGGACATCGCCGCCCCGCTGCCGGTCCGGAGGTGAAATGCCGCTGATGGCGTGATCACGAGCAGGGATGGCGACGGCTTGCAACGTGTTGTTGCAGTCAATCACGGAAGCGTTCTATAAACGGCGTCGTTATCTCAAAACCAACAACACACAAACAGGAGCTATGAAGTCATTCCATCTAGCACTCACTCTCGCCGCGCTGTGCGGCGGCGCCACCCTCCACGCTGCTGACAAACCCGCAGCCCAGCCACCGGACGTTGCCGCGCCCAAGATGGACGCCAAGACCGGCCAGCCGCAGGCAGCCTTCATGCAGAAACACGAGAGCTTTCTACAGATCGCCAAAGCCGGCGAAGCTCAGCTTGTGTTCCTCGGTGACTCGATCACCGCAGGATGGGGCAACCAGAAGGCGATTTGGGAGAAGGCGTTCGGCCAATACAAGCCCGCCAACTTCGGCATCGGCGGCGACCGCACGCAGCATGTGCTCTGGCGCATTGAGAACGGCGAACTCGACGGCATCAAGCCGAAGGCGTTCGTCATCATGATCGGCACCAACAATTCCGGTGGCGATTCCGCCGAGGCCATCGCCAAGGGCGTCACCAAGATCGTCAAGACCGTCCGTCAAAAGCAGCCACAGGCGAAGATTCTGTTGCTGGCAATTTTCCCACGTGGCGTCAAGCCCGAGGGGAATCTCGGCCCGCAAAACGAGAAGCTCAAGGAAGTGAACTCCATCATCTGCAAGCTCGACGACGGCAAACACATCTTCTTCCTCGACATCGGCAAGAAGTTTGTGCCGGGCAACGGGCCGATCGACAAGGAGATCATGCCCGACTTCCTGCACCTGACGGCGAAGGGCTACCAGATTTGGGCCGACGCCATCGGACCGAAGCTCGCTCAGTTGATGAAGTAAAACCTCATCTCGCAAACAGAAGGGCCGGGATTCGTCCCGGCCCTTTTTGTGTCACTCGATGCCGTTTGGGCCATCCACAACATTGTCACACACAGGATTGGCGCTTGAACTCCTGCTTGTGCTGGTGACAATACGCGCATGAAGAGAACCACCCACGACGCGCATGCCATTCAAGACACGAATCTGAACCGCCGGGGCTTTTTGAGCATTGGTGCCGCAGCCACAGCCGGCTTGTTCGCGGTCTCCGATGCCGCGCAGGCACAGATGCCTTCCGCAACGGCCGGGAAGAAATTCAAACTCAAATATGCGCCGACGTTTGGCGCTTTCGAGGCGCACGCGGGCAAGGATCTGATCGCTCAGTTGAATTTCATGGCCGAGGCGGGTTTCTCCGCGCTGCTCGATGGCGGTTTTCTCAAGAAGCCGCAGGAGTTGCAGGACAAGCTGGCCAAGGAGATGGAGAAGCTTGGCATCACACTGGGCGGACCCTATTGCAGCACGACCCTCGGCGGCCAGAGTCTCGTTGCCGGGACCGACAAGAAGGAAGACTACGCGAAACACTTCAAGGGTGTTTGCGAGCAACTCAAGCGCGTGAACGGCAAATGGTTTCTGGTCGTCCCCGGCGCATTGGTCAAGGGCATGACGATGGAGCAAATGACTGCCAACCTGGTTGAAAACCTGAAGGCGATCATGAAGGAAGTCGAGCCCACCGGTTGCATCATGACGCTCGAACCGCTGAACCCGCGCAATCATGCGGGCTTGTTTCTGACGAAGATCCCGCAAGCGATGGAAATCTGCAAAGCAGTGAACAGTCCCGCATGCAAGATCGTCAACGATCTCTACCACCAGCAGATTACTGAGGGTGACCTCATCCCCAACATCAAGGCCGCGTGGGATTACATCGCGCACTATCACCTCGGCGACACGCCGGGCCGCAAGGAGCCGACAACAGGCGAGATCAACTACCGCAGCATCTTCAAGTATCTCCACGAGAACGGGTTCAACGGCGTGCTCGGGATGGAACACGGCAAGAGCAAAGGCGGAAAGGAAGGCGAGCTTGCATTGCTGCATGCCTACCGGTGGTGCGACGCGTTCGACACACCTTACAAAATCTGACGCGTGTGCCCTTCAACGGGCGCTCCTGATTAATCGCTTCAAGAAAAGGGAAAACATGAAACGACGTATTCTCCATATCTGGGCGCTGGCGGCTTGTTGTGGACTGGTGTCAACCCATGTTCAGGCGCAGAACACGGCGCAGGCAAAGGAAGGCAATCGGCCGGTGTCGTCCAAGCGGTTTGTCGGATTCGACCATGGCATGGGCATCGGGGGCTGGCTGACCAACGACAAGCGGTTCAATGTGCTGCCAGACAAGTGGAAGCTGAACTTCTCGCCCGGCGACTATGACCACGTCGCGACCTACAGCCCGCAGGCGGACAGCGCGAATATTGCTCCACTCGGTCTCCATCACCTTCGTGTCGGCGTTGGCC
>CAZGGF010000480.1:0-27103 GCA_964524715.1 uncultured Verrucomicrobiota bacterium
GCAGCGTCGTGTAGCCAGGCCCGTCTCCTGCGCCCCTCCCCGCCGCCGTTGCTGGTAATCGCCCAATGGCTCCTTTAGCGGATTGATACCGCCGTCAATCGCCTCCTGTCGAGCCTGGAGATTGCCGTCCGCCGTCTTGGCCTTCTTCTCGAAGGTCTCGTTGGCATATCGCAGGAGCGCCGGCTGCGTTTCCTTCAGTGCCTTCAACGAGAGCGCGGCAAACGCTTCACGCAAATCACCCTGCGCCTTGTCCTGCGCGGCCTTGAGGTCGGCGAGCGACTGCGCTTGTTGTTGCTGTAGCTCGGCAAGTCGCGCGGCAGCGTTCTGCTCCCTGGTCTCGGCGGCCACGCGACCCTGCTGTTCTGCGGCCAGCTTCTCGCGCGTGGCGGTCAGTTCGGTGTCGCGCTGCTGAACCTGTCCGCGCAACTCGGCCTCGATGCGGCCGGCGGCGTCTGCGCGCGCCTGTGCCTCACGGCCCTTGCGTGCGGCGATAATGAACCCGACCAAGCCACCGACGATGAGCGCACCCAAGGGCAGGATGATGAGAAGAGCGTCTTGCATGTTTCGTCGTCTCCGACCGCGATGTTGTCGGCCCCGCGCCGTCCTGTCGAGAGAGAATTGGCAGGAAGATGATCGAGCGGTTACAGCAGCGCAGCCAGCGCTCAATCATCCAGTCCATCAGCGTTCGGCCCGCAACGTCACCACGCCCCACGCGGGCACGGCAATATCAGCGGTGGCTCTTCGCAACGGCTTCTCGCTGGTGTCGCTCAGCCAGACGCGCCTGGGCGCGGGCTTCGACCATGTCAGTTTCGCGCTGGCAGGCACTCCGCCGGCGCCAAAGAGGCGGACAATCCATGCCTTGCCGTCGTCGCTTGGTTTCAGCGCAGTGACGAGCACGTCGGCAGGCTCCACGCGCAGCAACGGCGTTGGCGACGGCGCGCGGCCGCGCGCGGGCGTTGCCACCAGCGGCTGGCTGAAGCCGGTGGCGAAACGCGAGTTCTCCGCATCGGCGGAGGGCCCACGATGCGGACGCAGGACGAAACGGAACTGCACCGGGCCTTCCTGATAGGCGCGGTAGTTGGTGTGCC
Source organism: uncultured Verrucomicrobiota bacterium (assembly GCA_964524715.1). Taxonomy (GTDB): domain Bacteria; phylum Verrucomicrobiota; class Verrucomicrobiia; order CAIQCK01; family CAIQCK01; genus CAIQCK01. The sequence goes on from CAZGGF010000480.1 coordinate 1,089, forward strand.
AGTGGTTGTTCATGGCCCACGAATAAAGCTTCTGCGTCGGCTCGATCTTTTTGCGCCACGTGTCGGGATTGGTCTGCGAGTTCAGCAGCGTGGCGGTGATGCCGCCGACCTGCACGAGCGGCGCGTCGAGCGTGACCCATGTGACGCCGAAGTCCTTGTTGGCCACGTCGGCCCAGCGGCCGGCCGTGAGCCAGTTCTTGCACGCACTTGGCATCTGGTCGGCTTCGGGGCGAAAGACGCCGAGCGGCACGTCGAGCCGCACATCGCCGCCGGGGACGTTGAACGGGAAGGCGATGTTGACGCTCTCCTTGCCTTCCTTCGCGGTGTAGCTCGCGGCTTCGAGCCGTTTCTTGTCCACGGTGTCGAGCAACTCGACGTAGTCCGCGCCAGCCACGAGCCGGATTTCGCGCGAGAGCTTGTGGCAGCCCGGCGCGTCAGACTCCACGAGCAGCGACGTAACGAGCGGGCCGCGGTCGCGGACGGTGATCTTGACCGGACCATTGCGCTGGAGCGCGCCGAGGTCGTCGCCGATGAGGTAGAGGTAGTCGTTGATGGCGTGGCCGCTGGCGGTGTCGGCGAGGTTGGCTTCGATGCCGGTGGCACGCAGTTCGACGATGCCGCCGGTCTTCTCGTCGAGGCGAATACGGAGTTTGTCATTCTCGATGACAGCGCCGCTGGCGATCAGTTTGGGGCCGGCTGGAGCTTTGCCCTCCTTCGAGAGGGTGTAGCGCCGACCGGAGAACGGCGGCAGGTCGCGCACAAGCACGGCGAGTTCGCGGCTGGCGAGCCGCTGCGCGGGAACAGGCTGGCCCTGGTCGTCGGTGACGAAGTTGCCGCCCTCGGAAATCTCGTGCGGGATCAACACCAGCTCGCTGCGCGGCCATGACGTGGTATTGAAGATGTCCACATGGAGGGATTCCTTCGATTCACGTTTTTCTGTCGCGGAATGGCGGGCCACGGATACGTCGCTGAGCAGTTGGCGCGACTGGAGGTTCGCAACGGTCGCGTAGGACTGCTTGATGCTCCACTGGTCGGACGTGAAGGGGTTGGCCGGCTGCGAGACGCTGCAATACGCGCCCCACGTGTGCTCGGAATAGAGCAGCACGTTGTTCCAGGCCTCCTCGAATCGTTTCGCCGGGTAACGCTTCGGGTCGAGCATCGCCCAAAGCGTCTCGGCCTGTGCGAGCCGCTCGCTGCTGGCGCGGTTCATCGCGGTCTCGGCGGCGGACGAACCCGCGCCGTCCTCCCAGTAGGGCGTCCAATCGCCGCGCACCTGCGGCAGCCTGTCGCCGTAGCGTTTCTCGAACGCGCGGAACGCCTCGCTCGTGGATGCGATCACAAACTGCGGCCACGCATGCGTGGTGTTCCATTCCTTCACGAACTCGCAGATGACGGGATCGGGCACCGCGTTGTCGCCGTGGCCGGCCCAGCGGACGTAGGCAATGTCGTAGGGATAGTCGCGCTTCTCCAGGCCTGCGCAGAAATCCTCGACGAGCTGCGGCGACATCGTCTTGAACCGGTGCGACATCGCGTAGCCCCAGAACGGAATCCAGACCAGCACCTTGTTCCTGCCGTCGGGGCCGACCCACCAGAACGGTTTGTTCTCCCACTGCACGAGGATGTCGCCGATGCGGTCGAGGTAGTTCGGCGCGACCGAGAAGTAGCGGATGCCCGCCTGCGCCATCGCGGTGACCGTGCCCCACGTGTAGCCGGGCACGTCGCTGATCATCGCCGAGTCCACCGCCACGCCCGTGCGCTCGCCGAGCTGCGTCGCGTAGCGGAACAACCGCAGCAATTCCTCCGGCCGGCACAGGCCGGTGAGTTCGTTCAGGTACATGCCGTTGAGCGAGACCTGCCCGCGCTTGACGGCGTCGAAGAACTCCGCGCGCTGTTTCGGCGTGAGCCGTTGCAGGAAAAGGTCGGCCGCCCACATGACCTCGACGTTCCAGACAAACCGCGCGCCCGGCGGATAGTTCGCGGTGCGGCGCGCGTCAGCGATGCCCTGAAGCAGGTTGTTGATCTGCTTCTCCTCGATGTCGGTCTGGATGGCCGTATAGCCGATGTCGGTGTGCGAGTGCGGCAGGACATAAACGGTAAGCTTGCGCGACGGCTTGAGCGTGACGGCGCGAGACGCGATCTTCTCGCTGCCGGCTTCGATGGCGACGTTCAGCGTCCGTTCGGTATCGGCGGCAGCTATGGTGTATTCGAGTGCCTGGCTGCCGAATTTCAGCTCCAGCGGCCGGGCTTCCTGGCCTTCGACCCGGACGAGCGTCTTCAACGGTTGCGCATAAGGATAGTCGAGCGTCACTCGCAGCGGCTGCACGAGCGCCGGTGCGGACGGTCGGGGCGCTGAGGCCCCTCCCACGTTCTTGCGGTCAATCATCTGCACCGTCCGCGCCTCAATGCCGATGCCGCGCGGCGACGATTCCGGCTGGCCGGCGGCAAAGAACTCGATCTCCGCCCCGCCGACAGTGCCGTGCGGGCTGCCGAGCTTGGTGACGCGCCACCGGACGCGTTGCGCAGTGACCGGCCCCGGGAGCGCGAAGAACGTGATGCCGGCGCGCTGGTTGACGTGCGTGACCTGCGCCGTGGCCAGCGGTTTGCCGGCTGCGTCGCTGAACACAAGCTCCGACGCGGCGATGGTCGCGGGATCGTTGCGGTCCTGATGCCGGAAGCCGCCGATGCGGACGGGCGCGCCGAAATCGAACTCGACGAACGTGTTGGTGCCTTTGCCGTGCGAGGCGAACTCGGTCTTCAGGTTGCCGTCGAGCAGGCGTGTAGCGGCAAAGTTGCCGCCGGGAAACTCTGTCGCCGACGCGATGATCTTCGGTGGCGGCACAGGCGACAACCGTGTGAATTCCGCGAGGGCTGGAGAGACGACCAATAGGAGAGCCGTGATGATGAATCGCTTCATGGTGTTTTCCTGCGTGGTCTTTTAGCTTGCACGGCTCTGCCTTGGCAAACTATTCGTCTGGGTGCCATCTCAATCTCCAACCAATGCAAACCCCGGCCTCTCCCATCAAAACCGGCAGTTCGCTGGCCCTGGTCACGCTCGTCGCCGCGACGGGCGGGTTTCTGTTCGGCTACGACACCGCGGTCATCAACGGCGCCAACCAATACCTCCGGGCGCACTTCCATCTCAACGCGGTGCAGGAAGGCATCGCCGGCGCGAGCGCCATCCTCGGCTGCATCCCCGGCGCGATGTGCGCGGGATTCCTGAGCGACCGTTTCGGCCGGCGGAAGGTCTTGTTTCTCTGCGCGATCCTCTATGCCCTCAGCGGCCTGCTGTCGGCGATTCCGCGGACGTTCATGGAGTTCCTCGTGGCGCGGTTCATCAGCGGGCTGGGCATCGGCGCGTCCTCGATGATCTGTCCCATCTACATCGCGGAACTGGCGCCGGCGGCCAAACGGGGACGGCTCGGCTCGCTGTTTCAACTCGGCATCGTCGTCGGCATTTTTCTGACGCTGTTCATCAACGCGCGCATCCAGGGCCTCGGCGACGAGGCGTGGAATGCGGCAAGCGGCTGGCGCTGGATGCTGGGAGCGGAGGTTGCGCCGGCGGCGCTGCTGGTGGCGTTGCTTTTCTTTGTGCCGGAAAGCCCCCGCTGGCTGCTGGGCGTGGGGCGCGACGACGAGGCGCGGCGGATTCTGGAGAGCGTCGGCGGGCCGGAGCACGCAGCGCAGGAAATCACGGCGGTGCGCGCGGTGCTGGGCGGGGAGGAAGGCCGGTTCGCGGAATTGTTCCACGCGCGATTCCGCCGGCCGCTCATCGTGGCGGCGCTGCTGATGGCCTTCAGCCAGTTCAGCGGCATCAACGCCATCATGTATTACTCGACCAAGATTTTCGCGACGGCGGGCGTGGGCGTGAAGGACTCGTTCATGTCGTCGGTGATCGTCGGCCTGGTGAACGTCGTATTCACCTTCGTGGCGATTGCTTTCGTGGACAAGGCGGGGCGGCGCGCACTGCTGCTCATCGGCCTGACGGTGCAGGTCGCGGCGCTCGGGGCGGTCGGGGCGATGTTCCACGCCGGCTATAATGGCCTGCCGTTGATGCTGGCGATCCTGGCGTTCATCGGCGCGTTCGCGATGGCGCTGGGGCCGATCTCATGGATTCTCTGCTCGGAGATATTCCCCACCAAAGTGCGCGGGCGTGCGATGTCGGTGGCGACGTTCGTGATCTGGACTTCCTGCTACATCGTCGCGCAGACCTTCCCGATGTTGAATGACAGTCCCGCCATCGGCCCGGCGATGACCTTTTGGGTCTATGGCGCGTGCAGCTTCGCGGCGCTGGTGTTTGTGGCTGCGATGGTGCCGGAGACGAAGGGACGAAGTCTGGAAGAGATCGAAGCGTCCTGGGGACGGCGATAGTTTTGTCGGAGCGCAGCGCAATGAGGCGTTTAAAGCGCGTGACGGGCTACCACAGATGTCCCGTAGGAACGATTGAACACTCAGGCCACCGGTTTGATTTGGGCAACACGCCCTTTGGATTCAACATGTGATTGGCGCGAGAAGGTGGTGGTGGCTGCTGCGTCGCGGGTCATGGCGCGCGACCAAAACGGAGTGGTGGAGCATTGGAGTGAGTGGGACCGCGGAACGTGGAGGACGAACGGCGCGGGATTGGTGATGGGTGGGGCGTGATACGCGATTCACAATTCGTGATTGGTGCGGACGGGACGAAAGCGATTGACTCCCGCAACTAGCAGGAACACTCTTCGGCCAGTCGTATGAATCGCGTCATCGGAGCGATGCACGAAACCCAACCCACAACACCGAGTTGGCGAAGAAGGCATGAGAGGTTTCACTTGATGTTGAGACCCAACCCAATAACTCAAACCAACGCTGTTCCTTCGGGCGGACAGAATCGAAATTCCTGTCCTTTTGCCCCTGACAGATCACGGAGAATTCCATGAACACATCCCGTCGCTGTTTTCTTCAGTCGTCGGCCGCGTTTTTGGGCGCTGGTTCCGTGTCGGCTGCGGAATCCACTCGAGTTGAAGATCCGCGCCAGCATTATTTCGACGCCTTCTATTACAAGGAGCCGCCTGCGTTCCAATTCGAATACCCGTTCGACGGAGGTATTCTCCAGGAAGGCTACGGCTATCCCGTCCTGGGCGCCGAGACGGGAACCGACGGCGTCAAACGCCTCAAGGTCCATGTGGTCGTCAAGGCTTCCGGCGTATCGAATCTGGAAGTGGTCATGCCGGACGGACAGGTCGTTCCGACCACCGTGGTATCCGGCCTGTACATGGGCACGGTCCTGCTCAAGGACCGCGTCACGCCGATCAAGGCCCGGGGCAAGCGCAACGGCAAACCGGTCGAAACCGTTTGCCGGGTCGTCTGGGCGAAAAATGTCTATAAACGCTACCGGTGTTACATCGATGACCACAGCTTCTTCTTCCGCGATATCCTGCAGAAGAATTACAGGAGTCTTTTCGACTGTTTCTATCTGGCCAAGTTGCGGGAACTGAACCGGCGTTATAAAACGAAGTTCAACCTGAACTGTTTCAATTCGACACCGGAACGGAATTTCACCCTTTCGATGTTTCCGGACAGGTACAAGCCGGAGTTCGAGGACAATGCCGACTGGCTCCGGCTGGCATTCCATTCGGAAAATGAATTCCCGGGTGAGCCGTATCGCGAAGCGCCGCCGGAAAAGCTCGCGGCCGATTTCGATCTGGTCGCCAAAGAACTCAAGCGGATCGCCGGAAAGGCCTATACTCCCGGCCTGCAGATCCATTTCGCGATGGTCCGGGCCGATTCCTACAAGGTGTTGGCGCAGCGGGGTGTAAGAATGCTCCAGACAAGCGGCCGGAAAAATCCATCGACCGGCGACAAGTTCTGCGACTTCATGTTGCCGAACTCGATTACCGCCTACATCCGCGAGAACCAGGGCTGGATGGATTTCGATTCCGGCGTCATTTTCTATAACGGAGCCTTGCCCGCGACCTGCGAATGGACCCCGGTTGAGCAGACGATTCCGCTCATGCATCGCAAGCTCGACAACCCCAAACTAAACAGCCTGATCAACATCGCCGGACACGAGCAGTACTGGTGGCCCTTCTACAAGAACTACAAGAAGGACAACTTTGATCGCTGGGAAACGGCCATTCGCTACATCACCGAGCGGGGTTACAAGCCGATTTGGATCGAGGACGGTTTCTTCGGCGGCGCCGAATGACGATGCACAATCCGGCATTCGGCCTGCTGCTGCACCGCTTTTGGCTGTTAGGCAAACTCGGCAGAAACGTCGATCCATTTAGTTTCTGATACCGAACAATACGTATTAACAATCAAGGTCAGGTGTGATATGGAGACTCTGGCATGAGACTCTTGACACATGACAGAAGTCTCAAGGATCTGAAAGGCAGCGCGCAGGTCTGTGCTATCACCGTCGGCTTCTCTCATACCCCTGCTCTTGGCCGACCGCAGCGCCATGGACCAGATCCTCGAACGCCATCCGCAAGATCAAAGCCCACAGTGGTGAGTTGGCGAAGAAGGCGCAGGAGAAGTTATCTGGTTTTAACATGGGATGGCAGCGATTCTAAGAACTGTACGGAGAGGGTTATGTCTTTATGAACGAGTCAGACAAACTTCCACCACGAGCGCAAGAACTGCTGGAACACGGCGAACGACTCAAGAACGATGTCCTAAAGTTTCTCTCTGAATGGCCGCAAGGAGAAGGGAAGCCTCTGGATTTCGGCAAATGCACCCCTGAACATAGAGATAAGGCGGAAGATTTGTCCGTTCACGTTAGCCGTTGGTTCAACACAATCGGAAAGGAGATTCTTCCTGCGACGCTCCACGATCCAACGTCCGTCTGCTATGCGATGCGAAGAGTTCAAGCCGCTGTAAAAAAGCAGCGGTATGAAAGACCAAAGACACCACATATTCCTGAGTCTATCGCCATACGACAAGCTACGCCGCTCGACAATGTGTTTGGACGACTTGGGCGGCGAGAACGAGAAGGGGATAAGGATTACGACACTTCTTTAGAGCAGGCGAAAGTCGAAGCAAATGATGGAATGAAAGCCGCTCTCTTGATGGTTAAGTCCGCTCCTTTTGGTTTCAGCACCCCAGTACAGATCCAACACCAATCACGCAATGCTTATGTTTCGAACACGGCATTTATCATGATGTGGATGGATAAGACCCATCCCGAACTCGACGATGTTTCGAACGCCATTAAGGAAGTGTGTCAAAGTTTTGGCATTCGCGCGGTGCGTGCCGATGATATTGAACACCAAGACCGAATCACAGATGTAATACTCGACCATATTCAGAACTCGGAGTTCTTGATCAGCGATCTTACCGGCGAACGTCCCAACGTGTATTATGAAGTAGGTTTTGCACATGCGATCGGGAAACGACCAATCTTGTATCGAAAGGAAGGAACGAAACTTCATTTTGATTTATCTGTTCACAATGTTCCTGATTACCGAAACATCACGCACCTCAAGGAGCAGTTGACCAAGCGCTTCGAGGCGCTTTTGGGCCGTGCTCCAAAAGGCGCCGTCGTTGGTGTCGATCTTGGATCTTGACAGAGTGTTCACGGCGCGGAAGAGCAACGACAGCGGTGCGTTGGTGAAGGTGGCGTGGTGATTCAAAGGGGAAATGTTGAATGCAAAGAGGTGACGCCGGTTTGTGTTCTTGCGAGCAACTTGGAGACGGCAGAATGGAGTAATGGAGCGGTGGAGTGACAGAACGTCGGGAGTGGTGAAGACGGAGTTCGGAATGCGGCATCTGATAAACAAAGGTGCTAAGATCAGCAATTGAACCCAACACCACCATGAAGAAGACATTACTGGTCATTGCTTTGGTGACAACGGTCTCACACGCGGCGGAGCCTCAGCATGCAGCGGGGGCGTGCCCGGCGAACAGCCCTGCAGTGGCGGAGTATGTCCTCTACGATGATTTCAAGTGGCCCAACACCACTCTCGACCGGGCGAAATGGTGGCGAGGAGGTTTGGATGGCGTGGACGGCACCAACGCCATACTGAACGAGTCAGATCTTACGTCTTCGGTGATGTTCTCTGGAGGTGACTTCAAGTTCGTGATCGGCGGTCCCTCTGCCTCCTCGCAGGGACTCTTTGGTCTGGGTGACATTGACGACGGTGACCCGTTCCTCATTCTCTCCAACAAGGGGGGCGGCTGGCGTTTTCACGTTCGAAGCGGCTCGAAAACTTACACAGGCCCGGTCATTGCGTCCTCGTTGGCCAAGGGTGATGTCGTCGTGTTTCATTGGGACTCGAACGGTTCCAGCGTCTCAATCAACGGAGTAGAGAAGGACTCGCAGTCCATCGTGCATCCGCCCCCCATGCCGCTGACCATGCTGGAGTGGACCGGCACTGCGACCCAGCCGGACAGGGCTAGTGGAAGGATGGTACTGGACTCTGTCAGCTATTCAGCTTCCCCGGTTTCCAACCCAAAGCCTTCGACGACGACTTTTGTCGAGTCAACCGGCACGAAAGTGTTACCCGCAAAGCTGGTGGAGGACACTTTCGTTGATTGTTCGAACCCCGGCACAAATTTCAATGGAAGCACGCATCAGATTTACGTTCGAAACAGTCGATATCATCCCGACCTCACCGGGGCCGGAAAAACGTTGGACGCGGGTCATTTGGGATTGGTTCAGTTTGCGCTGCCACAACTCCCTGCCGGCTGGAATGTGACCGCGGCGCGGCTTGCGGGTGAGGTTGCCCAGAATCATAAGTCGTATGGCATGCCCGGCTGGGCACCAAGCAGGCCGATAGAGCTGGAGGTGCTGGGTCTCGACGTGAATCCTGATCTTGCCACGGTCACTTACAATACCGTGCATGATGCCACGGGCCACGGCGTGGTAACCGATTACACGGCTTCAGGCAGCGTCAATTTCACGTTCGGCAGTCAGGCTCAGTCGCTGGAGGTCTTGCGATTCAATACGTCCAAGACACCTGCCGGCAGTCTTTTGCAGTTTCCGGATCAAGAGGGCAAGCTGTGCGCGTTCGTGAGAAGCAAGATCAGTCGCACTGGACCCGTGGTTATCACGCTCGCCATAGGTCCGGGTCGAACGCAGGCTGTATCGGGGATGGACTGCGACTTCAAGTTCTACGCCAGGGAGAATACTGCCGGCCGGCCTCCTATGTCGCTCACACTGGAACTGAAACAGGTGCCGTGACTGTCGGCGGGGGGACGGGAATCGTGATTCGGGATTTGTAACTCGTGACTCGTGTGCGTCTGTTCTCATGTGTTGTGGTGGTCGGGGTTTAACCTTGACGGTGTGGACCATGGGCGTAGGCTGCGCGGCAGCAGGGCATGAGACTGCATCGCAAGAGTACCAAGGAGCGAAAGGCAACGCCCAAGTTTGCGCAACTACTGTCGGCAGACTGCAACTGATATGCATGACTGAAGGAGATTCCCCATGAAGACACGCAAGATCAGCCGAACCCGATTCGTCCGCGAAGGAGCATGTCTTGCGGCCGGGGCATTCTTCAGCGACGTGTTTGCTCCCCAAACCGCCTGCGCGCAGCAAAAACAGACGCCATGCGCATCTCAACCCTCCGGTTGTCCCGGCACGGTCTCAGCCGGGAAACCCGGTCTCACACTGCGGCCTTACGAACTTCTCTGCCTCGTGTGTTCCCTCGGCGAGAACCAGTCCTGTTCCCGGAACGCGAGACTCGCGGCCGCGCTGGAGAAGATCCGGCGGCAGCCGGACATTCCGCTGACGCTATGTTGCAATGCGGGCGATGTCTACTCTTATCAGGACCCGGGCACGGAGACGGATACCGCGGAAGGCCGCGACTACAATCGCAAACGCGACCTCGACATCCTGCTGAAGCTCGATGCCGCGCCCGGTGCCACGCAACCGGCGCGGATTTGGCTGGCCATGCTGCTCAAGCGGATCTCTACGGTGGCGGGGTTGTGTGCCTACAGCAGCGTCACGTCGGAAGCTTGGAAAGGTTGCGCCAAAGCCGCAAGCGGCTGTTACGAACGGGCGCAGAAGCAGGGCTTGAATCTGCTCATCCCGCCCCGCGACGAGGCGGAGATGACGCGCGAAAAGGAGGCTTCGATCGCGGCGCTGAAATCCGCCAAGGAAGTCACCATCCGGCCTCATATCCTTGTCTGTGCGGTGTGCCAGTATGGCGGCGGCACACGTCCTCCATTCAAACCCGACAATCTCCCGGAGCTTTTGCAGATGATCCTCACCGAGCGGCCGGACGTGCCGATCAAATTCGTGCGCGGCGCGGATTGGATGATGTGCGCGCCCTGTCCCTCGCGTGTCGCAGCGACAAACGCCTGTGTGTGCGGCGCGATCAAGTCGGGTGGCCTGTACAACGAGTTGAAGGACCTCAACGTGCTTCAACGACTCGGGCTGACTTTTGGTTCCACCATGAAGGCCCGCGACCTGTGTCTGCTGATTTTTGAAAAAATCCCGACCGTGACAGGCGTGTGCGCGCTGGATGTCGATGGCCTGGCTGCGCAATCCATCTGGCGTGACGGCTGCGGCGGCAAACCGCACCCCGCTTACGATAAGGGCCGCAAAGTGCTGCTCGAGAAACTGGGCGGGAAAGCCTGAGGACCGCCGTCATCCACTGTGTATCAACCCGATTCGCTCAACTGACTAAAGGAGTTACCCTTCCCCATGAACAACCAACTCACCCGCCGACATTTCATCAAAACCGCCGCCGCAGGCTCCGCCGCGCTCACCTGGCTCGGTGGACGCAATGGCTCGAACGTCTTTGCGGCGGATGCCGCCAAGCCCGTCGTCCTCGGAGGCAAACCCGCTCACACCGGCGGTTGGCCGAAGTGGCCGGAGTGGCATCAGGAATGGGAGGCACAGGTCCTCGACGTGCTCCGCAGCGGAAAATGGTGTCGCGCGGGCGTCGGTGGCCAGGTGCCGGAGTTCGAGGCCGCGTGGGCCAAACTCCTCGGCGTCAAGCGCGCCCTGGCCACGTCCAGCGGCACCACCGCGCTGCTCACCAGTCTCCATGTCGTGGGCGTGGACGCGGGCGACGAGGTCATCGTCTCGCCCTTTACCTTCAACGCCGCCTATAACGTGATTCTGGCCCAGAAAGCCCTGCCGGTGTTTGCCGATACCGACCCAGAGACGCTCACGATGTGTCCGAAGTCCATTGAGAGCCGTATCTCCGAGCGCACCAAGGCCATCCTGCCGGTTCACATTTACGGCATGCCTTGCGACATGGACCCGATCAACGCCATTGCGAAGAAACACAAACTCGCCGTTGTGGAGGACGCCTGCCAGGCGAATATGGCGGAATACAAAGGCCGCAAGTGCGGCACGCTTGGCGACCTCGGCTGCTTCAGTTTCCAGAACTCCAAGCACATGCCCGCCGGCGAAGGTGGCGCGGTCGTTGGTATGAGCGACGATCTGCTCGACCGCTGCCATTCGTTCCACAACTGCGGCCGTTCCGTCGGCAGCTTCAAAGGCCACGGCTCTTTCGCCCGCGGCACTAACTACCGGATGCAGCATTTCCAGGCCGCCATGCTCCTGCAACGGTTCGACTATTTGCAGAAGGAAACCCAGATTCGTCACGCCAACTCCAGTTACCTCAATGCCAATCTCGCGAAGATCCCCGGCATCGCGCCCGCGCGTCTGCCGGAGAACAGCTGGGGGACGTATTATCTGTTCCCGTTCCTGTACGACGCGCAACAATTCAACGGGCTGCCGCGCGCCAAGTTCATCCGCGCGCTCGGCGCGGAGGGCATCCCCTGTGGCGCCGGCTACGGTGAACAATACAATGACGGCATCATTGACGAGGCGATCAACTCGACCGGCTACAAGCGCCTCTGGAGCGCCGACCGGCTGAAGGCGTATCGGGAAAGCTTCAACGAACTGAAGGGCACAAAGAAAGCTTGCGAGACGGCCGTGTGCTTCTCCCACAGCCTGCTCATGGCCGACCGCAGCGCCATGGACCACATCCTCGAAGGCATCCGCAAAGTCCAAGCCCACAGCGCGGAGCTGGTGAAGAAAGGATAGAAAGGAATACCGCCATGCGATCGATTGGAATTTTGTTGGTAATATCCTGGCTGGCCACAGCCGCCCTCATGGCCCAGGAACCGGGCAAGCCCCCGACGTTGAAACTATGGCAACCGCCCGACAAAAACCTGGCGCGTCAAATGATCGCCAAGGGCGAGGTCGTTGCCATCACCTCCAGAAGCGATCAAGGCTACGCGCTGGGCAACCTGCCGGCGGGCTCCGTCATCTACCTGCAGTACGTGCAAGGCAAGTGGAAGGGATGGGGCAATATCCCGACGGATAGTCCGGATGACCCTGCGGCCGAAGGCGGCAACCGCTCCCGGCTGGCCATCGCCGAGGTCCTCCACAGCGGCAAGCAACACGTGGAAGCGATCGTGCCGCCGAACACCAAAGCGGATCCCTATTTCTTCGTCACGCGGCATGACATGCCGAAGGCCGTCCTGCGCATCAACGACAACGACGGAGTGTTCGCCTAGAACCCTGACGGCGGTGTGAAATATCGTCTTTATGTGCAACGCCGGTAGGCAGAGCCTAAAACCCATGCAGACTGTCAGCTGGTCCAAGATTCGCAAACAAACCAGGATGACTGCGCCCGAACGGGATGTTATGACATGTCGCCAGAGTTGAAGGACGAGGCGGCAACTCTCATGAAGCCGTTGAAACATTCCTGATGAGATAAACGATTGTTTCTCGCTGCATATACTGCGGTGCGGCTATTGTGAAGCCCAGCGTATTCCAGCAGGCCATAACCCGATCAATCAAACCCATGGGACGGCAATGAAGCTTCAATATCTGAAGCCTGTGTTAATCGGGGTGATTGCATGTCTGTCTCTGGCCTTAATAATGCATCTCGTGGTAGGCATCTTCTTGAATGATCCTCCCGAGGTGCCGTTCCTCGAACAACAACTGGCAAACAGCCGCGAGGTAGCCGGCATTGTTGGAAATATAAAGCAGTCAAGATATACCCGTGTCGGTTCAGGAGTGGAATACACAGGGGGCCGTGGCAAAAGCGGAAGTTACTGTTTTGATGTTGTCGGCACCAAGACGAATTGCCTGCTAATTGTTAACTGGGAAATGCGGTCGGGAAACGTGTGTATGACGAAGATACTTTTGCCGCGGAAATGGCAGATGGATAAAGTGATATGGCAGGCACCGCAGTAAAACATCCGCAGCAATCAGACCTGACCGGGAGAACAACCACCTCGTGGCCCAAAAATGCAGCATCACTATTGCCTGCCTGCCTTGCCCATTGGTTCGACATTGTTTGGCCGGCTAGAGGATAAACTATCAACGAGATTGCGGACGTGGACCAGATCCGCAGAACTCAAGTTCAACGAGTAAAAGAAGTGAGCGAACACGGGCCATGTTTCCGTATTCATTTGGAGTAACAGATGACGTGTAACTCCGCTGGCATCGTGAACTTTGCACTCTTTCAATGGGATGCTGCCAATCAACACCTCGGTTGTCGGATTGTTTTTTGGTGTTTTTGGGAAGCTGGGGTGATTCCCCAAATAGATCGTGAGGACAACTTGAGAGTCACGCTTGATAGTAATGATGTCAAAGTCAATGACCGTGGTTCGGGTTGCCGACAATGCTTTAGGAAGGTCCACGCGATAACCATGTGCAAGTGTGAGCGCAGCAGCTCGCGTCCAACACGGTGCGCTGATGATCACCAAAGCGAAAACAGTAAACCTCAGGAATCCTGTCATGGGTTTTACAGTATATAGAGTTTAGGTTGCAAGACAAAGCGTCGGATGAGATGGGGGATGGCCCAGAGTTACCGTTCAAACGACCCGAATGCCGCTCCCCAGAGGTCTCGCGATCCTAATTGCCAATCCGATGGAAGAGGCGCGTGGAGGCCGGGGCCATCTCCACTACCACGGTGCCGTTTCGAGGTTGGAGTGCCTCGCCGGTCGTCAGATCCGTGAGTGCTTCTGACCCGTGAAGGCGCACGGTTTTCGTGCCGCCTTCGCGAGTGTGGATGAGCAGGAGCGACTTGTTGGCCAGCAGCACGTCCTTCGTGCCGTCCAGATAGCGATGAACGCCCGTGCGATCCAACAGGGCGGCCAGAAACTCGCGGGATGCGAAAGGCAGGGAAACGACCAACGATGTCCAGTCCGCGAAACGCCGCTCCGCCAGCACTCCATAGCGCTGGTCGCGATGCACCAGACTGCCGAGCACGGTGGCTTTCGGATCCGTGACGGCAAACACCGGGCCTTCGTTCAACCCGGCATCACCCATCGCAGCCACATGCGAGGACCGGCTCGGCCCCTTTTGCGCGGTCACATCACCGATGTCGAGGGCGTAGTCAGCGCCCGGCTGCACCATTTCGGCCACGAGCTTGATCGCCTTGATGGGGAACTGAGGCGCATGGGCGCGCTCGCGGGCGTAGGAAGCGAGCCGGAAGTCCGCAATCGGGAATGACAGCGTCCGCCACTCCCGGTTCTCAACCACGACGAACGGGGCGCTCCATGGAATGCCCTTCGCATCGACCAGATCGATTTGAAAAGTGAAAGGTTTCTCTGGAGCGCGGACGCTCAAGCCAAGCGCATCACACTGCGGCAACGGCGTCAGGCATTGAATGTCGGTCCAATGTCTCTCGCGGAGGCGAAACCGCCAGACAGTCACGTTTTTCTCGCGGTCGAGTGAATGGTGCTCGAACTCTTTCTTCATCACGGCAGCCGGCCGCAAGTTCCGCCAGAGCGTAGGGTCGGACGCTGCCCCGAGCACCTCGGAAGATTGGACCTCCACGATGGTCCGCGTGATTTTGGGGAGCGATGCCGCCAGCGCATTGGTGGTATCCGGCATCTCGGCGACCTGGGCAGCCCGCACGGGCATGACCTCCATCTGCATGCCGGTCAGGTCGGACAAGTTCTTTGCCAACGCGCCCTCCGGCCGGAGAAATCCCGCCCCATAGAACCAGACGGCCGTCTTTCCCTTCTGGCGCACGACTCGTGCGATGCGAGCGCGTTCGGCGGCATCCAGACAAAAACAGTTCAGGAAAATATAAACGCGATAGTCAGGCAGGCCGGCGTTTCCGATGTCGTCGAGCAGGATGGTATCGAACGGCGCGCCGGTGCGGCAGAGTTCTGTATAGACGCCAGTGATCAGCTTGTAGCCGAGGGTCGGGGGATAGCCCAGGTAACTCATGCTTTTCGGGTCGCAGACGAGCGCCACCTCGCTGGCGGAGGAGCCGTCCCACGCCTGTGCGGCGGCAGCGGTATTTCTGAGCCGCGCCAGCTCGGCCATCACCTCGGGATCGTTGAACCATCCCTTGCCATGGGCCGCGCCGAAGTCCACCCACCAGAGGCCGCTGCCGCGGATCAGGGCGTGTCCGGCCTCGCGCCGCACACACGCGATGGTCTCGTCACGAGTGCGCGCCTGCACGATCTCGTCCTCGGCCAGGTGGGTGCGCGTGTCCGCCTCATAGAGGTGAAGCTTCCCGTGCAGGCGCAGGCTCTCTGCCACAGTACGAATCCGGCCATCGCCCCCGATGCCGCGGGCGTCAGCGTCGTAGCAGTAGGGAGAACTGAGGAAGTCCACGAGAGGCGATTTGAGGATCTCGCCCAAGAGGAGGTGCCAGCCTTCCGGTGGGAACCTCATGCCAAAGTGGTAGCCATACCAGGCTCCGGTGAGTGCGCGTTCGTGTGTCTCTTCCTTGACGATGCGGCAGTAATGCAGCAGGCAATCGGCAACGGCGCGTTGATGGCATTGATAGTAATCGATCGTCTGCCGGTCGGCCGTCGCTGGGTCACGAAAGATGAACTGCGCCGTGCGTAAGCGCGCTTCGCGCCCCGGCACGGTTGCAGTCTCCAAAGTGACGGCAGGGTCTTTCCATGCGGCGCGGAGAGCGGCTGCATCTTTGTAGGTTGCGTGCAACCAGGTGCGGAATCGCCGCGTCATCGCCGGCCCCGTGTCCGGCATGTCTTTGGCCATCCCGTAGTAGTGCCACTCGCAGTAGACACCATAGTTCGGCTGGTAGCCGACGACGCGTTTCCCGCACGGCAGAGACTCGAGGTGTCGCAGTCCGGCTCGCAAAGCCTCACCCGTTTCTCGCATCCACACTTCCGAGGCCATCGACGCAGCTCGATGGCGGGCGATTTGATCCGCGCCCGATTGCGCGGGGCCTGTGGCATAATCGGCCCATTCTCCCTTGTGACTCTCCATCCACCACTTGGGCGCGTCGAGACGAATGCCCAGAATGATCCGCGCCTCCGGATCGAGCGCCAGAACCTTGTTCAGGAGCCGGTCCCACGCGGAGAAGTCGAAGCGCCCTGCTGCCTGCCACGCGGACGCCAGCCTCGCGTCGAGATGGTAAAGATGGAAACCAGCCTCCCGGAATTGCCGGATGAGCGCCGCGCCCTCCGACGTGTACGGATCGATATCGCGGGGACTATAGAGAAGCGACGGGATCACCTGCCCATCCACCTCCAACAGGGGCCAGCCCCGGCGGAAAATCACCTTCGCTCGCGATGGAGTTTGCTTCGCCAAGAACACGAGGGCTGCTTCAATTTCACGGTTCTCGCGTTGCAGACGTTCGTCTCGCACCTGTCGTTCTGCGGTCGTGGCGCAGTCCTCTGCGCCATAGTGGAGGTTGTGCCATGGCGGTGCGAAAGCATCGCCAATCTCCTGCGCCGATTTCCAGGTTGAGTCATCGAAACCAGTGCGGTTCCACCCCTGCGAACCTTCTCGCGAAGCGCGCCACGAGGCATCGCTGACCACGCGTATTTCTTTGCCCGACGCCAGCCGGATCTCCAGTGTGGCGATGGCTCCAGCCGCCCCCGTTGCATTGTAACCCTTGATGGCTATCAGGTTCCCGCCGGGCTTCAACAGAGCGCCTACATCCCACGCGTTGCGCTTGGCTGCCGTCTTCTTCACCGCCTCGCCGTTCACGAACGCTTCGAATCGATCGTCAACCACGAGGGTCAGCGTCGCCGCCGTCGGCGCCTCTGGAAGCGAGAAGACCTTCCGGAAAAAACGCGATTCACCCACGCAGTCGCTCCCCGCGCGCTCCGGATACCAGATCCACCTCACAGTCGAATCGAGCGCAGCAGCACACGGCGCCGCCACCGTGGCTACGGTGAGAACAACCCATGCAAAAAACGCGAAGGTCTGCCGGTGAGCAATCATGACAACATGGCGACGTGGAGCATCGTCGCATCGTAGCCGAGCCTCTTGATCTACGCGAGCTTCCAGTCGAAGGCTGGAGTCCGACGGACGGATGGAACACAAGGATCCGCTGTTCACGGCAGATTGTTCCTGTGGCAGGAGAAAGGCAGATGGAATTCAGAGCAAAAAAAATGAGCACAGCGTTCGAGTTTCGTTCTGATTTTCACGTCAGGAACTCTGCTCTCACCCTGTGCTCAATCAATATGTCATCTCTGCGTTGTTCCGCAAGGGCTTCGCAGCGATGGCAGGCACAAAAGCATGTGGGAGGCCTCTTGTTTTCAAAGAGGAACGATCAAACCTCCGAGTAGGCAGATCGCCTGAGGAATCACCTCCCACACAAATCGATTGTCAAATATCACTGTCGTATCCAGCGGCGTCTCAAACCTCGTTTTAGTGGGACCTCTTCCACCTTGTCCGACGCTGGCCGGTCGTTCTCGTTAACGACCCGGGAATCTCGTCTGTTTCAACGGAATTGCAAGTGAAGCGCCTCATTTTTTTGTTTGCGAGGCGGGAATGAAACAGCCGGGAGTGCCCGGCCGGGATTTCCGCCGGCAGCGCGTCCCTTGCAGGAACCGGAACTCAGGAAGTACTATGGCTTTACAACAAATATCCTCAGCGATCCGACGAAGACCCAGCTGGTGTGGTCGCTGGTGGCACGCTTTTCAGTCACGCGAACCTGAATCTTCAATTTTGGCGCGGTCCGAGCGATATCGGTCAACTCAAACGTCACCCAGTCTTTCGCTTTCGGGTCTGCGATATCCCGACTGAAAACGACCTTCCCGTTGACCAGGACATCGATGCGCCGAACATTCCGGTAAGCATGATCGGTTCGCGTATCGCCAACAAACAACTCGCCGAACAACTTCTGACCGGCGTCGCATTTCGGCGTTGGGGCGACCAGTTCGACGATTCCGAAATCGCCGACGGCGGACCTTGTGCGCCGGGGAACCATGATCGCGGCGGCTTTCTGCCCCTGCCGGTCATACTGCCCGACGTGATACGCGCCCTTGGCCAACGCTGGGTTGCAGGACCAGTCGGTGGACGCGTATGTCTTGACCGTTCCGGAGGGAGCGGGCTTGTTTGCGTTTGCGAAAACCGCAGTCAGGTTGGTCTCCTGCGGCTCGTCCATGAACGGCAGAAATTCCTTCACCGGTTGGCGGACCCATCGATCCCATTGAGCTTTCAACTCCCGGGTCCTTGACTTCTCGATCTCTGCGACGGTTTTGCCTTTGGCGAGGCGAGTGCGCCAGATGTTGAGAACCGGATCGATATCCTTCAACTCCGCCAATTCCCTGCCAAGCGTTTCGAGCATCGGAGGGACTTTGGCGCGAACATCGGCGAGGTATTTGTTGGCGGCGTCCGTTCCGGACTCGGAGGGATGGCCATTTCTCCGCGCTGCGTTTCGTGCGTTCAAAATCTCCACCGCCTTCGATTCAAACTGGCCGAACTCGTATTCGGGATACTCGAGCGTTGCCTGCTTGCGCGCGAATCTCAGGCTCGTTTGCATCGGGTCCATGAACTCGTAGCGGAACCGCTCCAAATCCAGCGCGGTTTCCTCCGGGGATTTCTCGGCCAGGACGCTGGCGAGCTTGTCCAGTTTGTCCAGCAGCTTCAGGGCAGCGCTGCGATTCTCCCTCGATTTCAACCGGACCAAACCGTTGTCGGGAGTGCGGAATCCCTTGAGAGGGAGCCAGTAGAGCTCCTTCAGTTGAACCCACGTTTCGTCGAATTCACGGATTGTCGCGACTTGGGACGGGCCCCAGACGTAGTCATAGATGGAATCGCGGAGCCTCGGCCAGTCGCAACCCTCGGGGTTCCAGCCCCATTGTCCGAACATGACGATGGCATATTCCGACGGCCAGCCACCGCACAGTGCCCACAGATTGATATGGTCAACGTATTGGGCGGCGTCGCGTATCTTGTCGAATTGGGGCGAGCCCCAACCGGGGGTGATCGGCAGCAGATTCATGTAACTGGGCCGTCCGTCCTTGCGTTGTGTCGTCAAGACAGCGGACGAGTGGATGAATCCAGCCTTTGGGTCCGGATAGGCGGTTTCGCAATAATTGAACCACCAGGCTGTCTTGTTCTTCAGGCCGATCTCCTTCGCCGTCGCGTAATCTGCTTTGCAGGGAACGCGGGTGAAGATCCAAACCGCCTCGTTGAATGTCTCAATTCTGCCCATGGCGCGATTGAGTGGCCGGTCGATGGTTGTGTATTCGGCCGCGCCGGGAGTGAAGGCGGATTTGTATCCCGTCATGCCGGACTTCCGCATGTATTCGGCAGTGAATTCAGCCAGCTTGACCGGGTTCCCGCCCCCGCCGGTATCGTCCATCGAGACCCAGATGCCGTCGCAGCCGAGCTTCAACAGCGCGTCAAACGTCCCGGCCAGCTTGCCATAGTCGCTCTCGGGGATTTCGCAGGAGACGGTTCCATAGACGAACATGGCACGTTTGTGGCACTCGCCGATAACCTTCCGGGCGAGCGCTTCGTCAATGGGCTGACCCGGCGGACATCCCATGGACGACTTGCGCGCCGGCATGATGAGCGTTTCCTTCACCCGCGGGTCGTCGCGATAATCTGCGAAATTAATCCGGCCGTGGATGTAGGCATCCAACTGGCCCGGCTGGAGTTGTTGCGCCATGACTGAATGAGGCCGTCCGCGCCACGGAATCGACGGCCAGTCGTTGACCTTTGCGACGGTAATCTTCGCGACACCGTCCTTGTTTTTGGCGATCAGGTTGAACACCGCCTCAGCGCCGTAAATCAGGCCGCCTTTGTCCGCTCCCTGAATCGTAATCCTGTCGCGCTCTCCTTCGGTCGAGAAGTCTATGGTGAATCTGTTGAACTTCTTCTTGTTCTCTTTGACGGACAGGACAAACACCTGATGAATCGCCGACGTCAGCTTGTCGGCCGTCAGAACCGGCAACGTCTGCTTGAATCGCCGCTGGATATGAAACTGTAGCCGTTGGGCGGCGTAGAGTTCCTGCTCGGACGCGCGGTCGGCGACGATGATCGCGGCTGTCCGGGCGGTTCCGAGGTTGAGCATCCTGCCATCGGCATGGTATTCCTTCGGCTGAGGCACGATGGGACAGTCCGCGGAGAACGAAGGAGTCAACAAGCAGAGGGACAAGAATGCGGGGAGGGTGAATCGAGTCATGGCATGAATGGGTTGGGGATGAGTTCGTTGGGGAACCATAGCATCGTCGTGCGCATCGGCGGTGTCGGCGCATTGTAGGTCGTAGCGGCGACCGGGCAAGCGCAATACTTCATCAATTACGATTGAAGAACGCGGCGTGCAGTAGTCCCGGCTCCGCAGTCCGGAGATGACGCGGCGCGTCAGACCTTGTCCGGCGCGGGCACCTCGAAGCCGGAGCGATGCGAATCCTGCACCAACTTGTTCGCTTCGTTGGCAAATTCTCCGGTGAACCGCTCGGTCTTGGCATCGAAGGTCAGCCACGGGCCGACGACATACTCGGCTTTGTCCTCCGGCACACCGACGCCATCGCGCATCAGCGCGTGCAATTTCATGAAGTGCTCGTAAGCGGCCGCGTTGTCACCGAAGCGTCCAGCCTTGGCGTTGAACGGTACCTTCTTGCCCAACCGGTACGAGTTGTTGATCAGGTGGCCCAGGGTGCAACTGTAATGCGCCTGGCCGGCGGTGCCGTTGGCCATCTCGGGTTTGCCCGCGCGACAGGCAGCCGCGAAGGCGCCCCAATTGCCGCCCGGTGTGATTTTTCCGGGTGGCACCGTGATCTTCTCGCCCTTGTTGCTGCCCTTGGCGAAATACTGTTCACGCACGATCTTGCCGCCGTCCTCGAAGTAGTACTCGTTTTCGACCTGGCTCTGGTAGCCCTTGTAATCAACGTTGCGGACGTTGAAGAACACATATTGGCCGTTGGGATATTCCGCGATACCGAACAGCGTGTTGGGCGTTTCGCCCTGGTCGTTCCACTGAAAACGGCCGCCGATAGCCATCGCGCGCAGCGGATGGGTCACGGTTGGATCGAGCGCCCAGAAAGCCATGTCCAGTTGGTGAGTGCCTTGGTTGTTGAGTTCACCGTTGCCGGTGACCCAGAACCAATGCCAATTATAATGGACGAGGTTCTTGTGAAACTTATCGATGACTGCCGGCCCGCGCCACAGGTTCCAGTCCAGGTTGGCGGGAGGATCGCAAGGCTCCTTGAATCCGATGCCCTTGCGCGGTTTGCAGGCCAGGCCATAGGAGATCTTCAGTTTGCCGAACTTCCCCTCGTGAATGGCCTGATGCAAGCCCGCGTTGCTCGCACTGCTGCGCCTTTGGGTGCCGTGCTGAACCACCACGCCGTATTTATTTTGCGCTGCCCATGCGACGCGGCCTTCGGCGATGTCGTGACTCATCGGTTTCTCGACATAGACATGCTTGCCGGCCTGGGCCGCCCAGATGGTCATCAACGAGTGCCAATGGTTCGGGGTGGCGACGGAGATGGCGTCCAGCGTCTTATCCTCCAGCACTTTTCGAACATCCGCCGCGCCTTTGCAAGTGTACTTGCCCTGGACCTTCTTCTCCAGGGCCTTCAATCGCCGATCCAGGACATCCTGATCTGGATCGACCAGATAAGCGATCTCGCAGTTGGGTTGTTCCAGCCAGCCGCTGATGTGGCCGTTGCCGCGGCCATTGACGCCCACGATGGCGACACGCAGGCGGTTGTTGGCGCCGAACACCCGGGGCGTTGCCGCGGTGCCGCAAAGCAACATGCCGGCCCCGGCTGCTGTGGAATATTTCAGGAAGTTGCGACGAGTGATTTGGGACATGATTGTTCTCTCCTTCGGTTATTCTTCAGTCCCCTCTCCTCTTGCTTTTCGGACCCCATGCCTTCATTGCCGCAGTTGCCACCGGAAACATGCCGGAGAAGAGCTCGAAGAGATAATCCCCGGGCGTTGTGGAACTGCTGCTCTATCGTTGCCTCCAGCGTGCTCATCGATGTGGAGATCGTTTGATGACTTCGACCGCATTGTCGAGGCCCGGCCTCGCGCGGCGCAAGCATAAAATCTCCCCGTCGCGAAGGATTGATCGCGAACACCACCTCCATCCACGGCGAGGAACTCGCGCGTGCTGGAGAGGATACTGCTTTTCCTGCTCGGGTATTTACGACATCACCGCACGCAGATGGCTGCGCTGGCGGTATCGGCCAGCACGCGATCCAGAGAGTCGGCGCAGATTTCTATGATGATGGGGTTCTTGTTGCCCTGGTGCTGGAAATCCAGCCGTTGCTTCAGCCAAAGGCCCAAGTCCACACCCACGCCGGAGCAACGTCCTGAAAAGACGATTGCATCCACGCCGCCCAGCGCTGCCATACCCGCGCCGCACACCTGCAGCAGGCGGTATTGGAGAATCTCGCGCGCCAGTTTGCACTCCGGCTGGTCCGAGCTGAATATTTCCGCCAGCGCGGTAATGCGTCCGGTCAGGCCCATCCACCCGCTCTGTTGTGTGAGCACGGCGTTGATCTGTTCCGGGCCCCAGCCCTTTTTCTGCGCCAGCATGATGACGATACTGGGGTCCAATTCGCCGCAGGTGGTCTGGCCGGGCAGGCCTTCGAGCGGCGTCGCGCCGCTGGTGACCATGAGCGGCTTGTTACCCAGCACGGCTGCGACTTCGGGCCGTGCCTCCAGGCAAATGGAGAGAACTCGCGCGGGCTTGTTCAGGCCCATGGCGCTCCGTTTGCGCGCGATGTGGGCACAGGCGTTGGCGTGGCAGATGCCATGATAACCGAAGCGCCGCAAGCCGGGCGTCTTGGCAAGATTCTTGTCCACGGCGTAGAGATACTCGCGCGCCGGCAGATTCACGAAGAAGGCGGTCTCAAAAATCAGGATCACCGGCACGTTGGGAAACGCGGCCTCGCAGGCGTGAATCAGCGCCAGCAGCGGCGGCGTATGCAACGGCGCGAGTGGCACCAGTTTTTCCAGCCGCCGGATGACTTCGGGGGTGACCCGCGTCGGCACCTTGAACTCCTCGCCGCCATAGACACCCCGCAGGGCGATAACTTGTGGCGACGTGCCCTCTTTGTTCGTCCCGGCGGCTGTGGCGATCTGCCGGGTGATGTGTGCCAGCGCATGCTGGCTGCCGTCAGCGCTGCGGTAATCGGCCAGCAAACCGGCACACACCGGTTTGTCCCAGCCGTTCGAAAAATAGCTGAAGGCCAGTTTCTGCTGACCGGGTTTTAGGATGAGCACATTCATGCGTGGATTCCTTTGCTCGTGGAGGATTTGGCGGTGGATTGAGTGGACGTTGCGCGACGCTTCGTCTTCGGCGTGCCTTTTACATTGTTTTGGCTTGGAACGGGGTTGGCTGACGTGCGGACTTTGGTCTGCTTCTCGCACGGTTCGGCCGCCGAAGGGGAATCAGCTTCACGCTCCGGCGGCGGGGATGCGTGATTCAACGTCAGGAACGTCCGCCGGGCGATGGCCAGTTCCTCATTGGTCTGCACGACCAGGATGCGAACGGCACTGTCAGCGGCGGCCACGTCGGTTGGGTATTGGGTGACGTGAGCGTTCTTCTTGGCGTCCATCTTCAGGCCGAAGGCTGCCATGTCGGCGCACATGGCCCAACGCACCTGGGGCACGGTCTCGCCGATGGTGTCAGTGAAGATCACCGCATCGGGCCGGCCAACGACCGCCAGATACGCGCCGAGATACTTGCGCAGGCGCCAGACATAAACCTGCTCGGTTTGCGTGAGACGTGAACTCTTTTCACCGGTCGTCGACGGCGTATGAGCAAGAACATCGCGGATGTCGGCGGTGGAGCCTGTCAGCCCCAGCACACCGCTCTTGTTGTTGAGCAGAGAGAGGACTTTCTGGCCGTCGCCGTCGGTCTGGGCCAGCAGTTGCATGGTGACGGCGGGGTCGAGGTCACCGCAACGAGTGCTCATGACCAGGCCCTGCAAGGGCGAATAACCCATGGTGTTGTCCACCGACTCGCCGTTGACGATGGCGCACAA
This sequence comes from uncultured Verrucomicrobiota bacterium, assembly GCA_964524715.1. GTDB lineage: Bacteria > Verrucomicrobiota > Verrucomicrobiia > CAIQCK01 > CAIQCK01 > CAIQCK01. Next base: position 25,206 of record CAZGGF010000480.1, read on the forward strand.
GCTGGCGCCACCGCTGCCGAGGTGACAGCTCACGGCGTTGAACTGCGCCACCGGCTTCTTCAAGAAGGCGGCGGCCTCTTCCATCACGAACTGATGGCTGGTGCCGTGGAAGCCGTACTTGCGGATGCCGAGTTCGTCACGAATCGAGCCGGGCAACGCGTAGGTGTAAGCCTTTTCGGGAATCGTGCCGTGATACGCCGTATCGAACACCGCCACTTGCGGCAGGGCGGGATAGCGTTCCTGGCACGCATACATGAGCGCCATCGCGGGCGGATTGTGCAGCGGCGCCAGGTCGCGGATGGCTTCCAGCTTTTGCATCACGTCGCCGGTGACGACGGTGGGATTGCGGAAGAACGTCCCGCCGTGAACGAGCCGGTGGCCGACGGCATCAGGACGGAGTTTGTCGTCCTGCATCAGCAGCTTCATTACTTCCTCGAACGCTGCCGCATGGTTGGCCATGGGGACTTCCTTGGTGAATTTTTCCTTGCCGACATGATAGAGAATCACAGACGGCTTGGCGGTGGGAGGACCCACGCGTTGGGCCTCACCGCCGGTCAGTTCGACCGCACCGGGCATCGCCAGCAGGCGATACTTGAGCGACGAGCTGCCACAGTTGAAGACTAGAATGTTCATAACTTTTCCAAACAAAGGTGACTCGCTGGCGGAAGATACTCTCGTCCGCGGCGGTCGGCGTCGGAAGAAGCACTCTTCCAGACCCCAACCCTGATCACCCATCTGCAAGTGAATGTTTTTCCGCCGGCTGCCTCGGTTTCATGAGGCAGCCGGCGTCTTGGTTTAGATCTCGTCTGATGTCCAGCCGCAGACCGGGATGCCAATCAGGCCGTGCACCATCGCGGTGGTGCCATAAACGGCCTCGGTAATCTTGGCGGTTTCGACATATTCGTCGGCCGCGTGAGCCTGCGCCTCGCCGCCAGGGCCGTAGCCGATGGCGGGCACGTTGAATTCCTTGACCAGCACGCTGCCGGCGGTGCCCATGCCGAGACGGCCGAGCTGCCATTTGGCAGGCCGCACTTCGCAATCGGCGGCAGCCAGCGACTGGCACGCGCGGCTGAAGAGCGGGTGGAACGGATCAATGGCCCAGGCGTGCGTAATGTGCTGCACCGTTGTCGCCATGCCGTTGTACAGGCGCTTGGTTTCCTTGCGCACGGCCACTTCCACCGCCACGCCGACGCCGGATTGACTCACCATTTCTGCGTCGTGTTTCAGTTGGTTCACCACATTGCCCGCGTCCTCGCCGAAACCCAGCCGGCGCGTCATGGGAATGGTGGCACGGCGGAAATCGCCGACGGTTTCGAAACGCGGTTTCCGAACGGCCAGGGTCTCAGGCTCGTGGCCCGGGCGTACGCCGCGGCGTTGCCGGTTGACGCCAAAGTCGTCGTAAATGGCCTTCGTCACGTCGTCCACGTGGAATGGATTGGCACCTTCAACAACGACGTCGATTTCCATCCAGCCGTCGTGGCCATAGTACAGTCCCAAGCCGGTTGGCTCGCCAAGGATGGCGAATGACGGTTTCATTCCCAGCAGCGGCAATGTGCGTTCCATCAGCACGCGCACGCCAGTGCCGCGGCCATTTTCCTCGGCCACTGTCGCGGCCACCACCAGGTTGCCGCGCAACGGCAACAGGCTGCGGCGCAACAACGCGCCGGTGAATATCTGCGCCGCCAGGCCGCCCTTGCAATCAGCCGCGCCCGTGCCGTCAAGCCGGCCGTTTTCCATCCGGGGCGTGTTGTTTTCCGCCTGCGCGATTGTGTCGAGATGACTATTGAGCAGCACCGTGGGCTCGGCTTCGCGGCCCAGCATCACGCCAACGACGTTGCCCGCCTCATCGCGGAACACCTTGTCGTAGCCGATTTCCCGCATCTTGATCTCCACCAGAC
>CAZGGF010000481.1:0-3654 GCA_964524715.1 uncultured Verrucomicrobiota bacterium
GCTCCGTACATCAATATCAACGTCAACTCCACTTCCAGCCAGGCGCTCCCGTGCCTGCCCGGCGTGTCGGCCCAACTGGCCGAGCGGCTCATCCGTTACCGGCAGGGCGACGACGGCATCGACGGCACCGATGATGACAAACCACTGCAGGATGCGGGCTCGATAGCGAACGTCTGGAGCGGCACCATGTCACGCAACGAGATGCGCGCGCTGGCCAACTACCTGGATGTCTCAAGCTCCTTCTTCACCATTTACTCCACCGGCACCGTTGGCAACGTCCGCCGCATGATTGTGGTGACCCTCTTCCGCAACACCGACGGGAGCTTCCAAACCATGAGCTGGAACGAACTGACGCCGCGGTGACGCACCCCAATGAAACAAAAAGCTACCCATCGTCTAGGCATCGCGTTCGGTTCCGCGGGGCTGGACGTCGCCGAAGTGGCGTATGACGGCGGGCAGTTGCGCACCGTGCGCTGTGAGACGTTTGCCATGTCAGCAGCGGCAGCCAACGGCGACAAGGCTGCGGCGGCCGGGCCGGTCTGGCCGGTTGAGAAGCTCAAGCCATACCGGCCGGCGGCGGCGCGAGGGGTGCCGGTGAGTGTCGGCTTGCGATCGGCGGACGTATTCTGCCGCCTTGTGACGCTGCCGACGACCACCGAGACGGAGTTGCGGCCGATGCTGGAGATGCAGCTGGAAAACCTGTCGCCGCTGCCGACGGAACAGGTGGTCTTTGGTTTTGAGGTCATTCGCAAGACGGAGAAACAATCGGAGTTGTTGGTGGCCATCGCCCGGCGCGACGCAGTGGTGGCGCGGCTCGAACAGCTTCGCGTGGCGGGCTTTGCCGTTGAGACGCTCGACCTCGACGCGCTGGCGTTGCTGGATTTCCTCGGACACGAGAAGCCGTTGCGCGCGGAGGAGCTTGCGGCGCTGGCGCTGGTGATTCTGGAAGGCGACTCTGCGACGCTGCTGCTGGTGCACGAAGGTCTGCCGCACTCGATCATGGCGGTGCCGCTGGGCAGCGATGTGTCGATGGCGGATGCGGCCATGCAGATCGCCGGTGCGCTTCATCTGGCGCAAACCGCCGTGCAAGCGGCGCAACCTGCGGCAAGCTGGCCGGTGGTGCGCCTGTTGCAGCGCTCGGCCGAGGGCACCCTGGGCGCCCGGCTGGACCTGCCAGCCCTCGCCACTGCGCTGGCTGAACAGCTCGGCGTGCAGTGCTCACTGCTGAACTTGAGCGAGCGGCAACGCGTGGGGTTGGGCGCCATCGGCCTTTGCGCGCGTGCCAAGTCGGGCCGCGCTCGCATGAATCTCGTGCCCGCGGAGTATCAAGCGGAGCGCCACCGCCTTGCGCGAAGACAACAGCTCAAGCTGGCAGGGATCGCCGTGGGGGTGCTTTATGGCCTGCTTCTGGTGGTTGCGGTGGCGGCCTTTGCTTATCAGTTCAACCAACTGAACGGTTTGGAAGATGAGGCTGACGGCTTGAAATCCCCCTACGAGCGCGCCACGGCATTGCAGGCCGACCTGCGCGTGTTGCAGGAATACATCAGCAATCGCAGCGTGCCGCTGGAGATTCTCGCCGAATTGCAGAAGCTCAAGCCGGATACGGTGTGCCTGACGGAATTCCATTTCACCGACGGCGAGCAGGCGGGGCTGAGCGGTTACGCCTCGTCGGCCTCGGCCGTCAGCGAGTTCGAAGCCAGACTTCAGAAGTCGCCCTATTTCCCAGGCGGGACGGTGCTCTCGCCGCTGACGAACCAGAAGATGGCCGGCAACGTGGTGGTGCGGTTTACCATCCAGTGCAAGATCAAGAAGCCAGCCAAGCATGAGACGCCGGGTGGACGCCGGCGTTCGCGGTAAAACACAACCACAGAGAACCATGGCGCTTTCTCAACGAGAAAAAATCCTGGCCGGCGCGTCGGCGGCGGTGGTCTTTGTGTGCCTGAATTGGTTCGCCATCGGCCCGGCCCTGGATACCTGGCAGGAAACCCAGGAGAAACTCTCCCAGACCCGGCAGAAGATCAAAAACTACCGGGCTGCGCTGGCGATGGAGACGCAGTGGCAGGCCCAACTCCGTGAGTTGCGGACGCGTCTGAAACGGAGTGATCCCGGCCAGAGTGGCTCTGACATCATTACGCGCATCGAAGGAGTCGGCAGCCAGCTGGGTTTCAACTTCAACCAGCGCGCGCCGTCGGCGCCGGTGGATCGTGATCGGTACACCGAGAAATCCGCGACATTCACCTTCCAAAGCCAGTGGCCGGGTCTGATCAGGCTCCTGTTCGCCCTGACCAAGCAGCCCGAGATTTACCGTGTCATGACGCTGCGGTTGCGTGCGGAGACCCGGGACCCGAACCAGCTTGCCGGCGACATGACCATCGTGACCTATTACCTGACCGGCAACGAATCCGGCGCCGCACGAAAGAAACCCGTGGACACTGCGGCGCCCGAGCGACAGGATAAACCCGTCAACGGCGTTGAAAAATGATCATGGCGGCCCCAGCGAAACAACCACAAACAGGCAGGACCGCGGCGCAGTGGTGGGCAGCCGTCTGGTGCGGGTTGTGGGTTGCGTGTGCGGCTGTGGCGCCGGCTCAGACCAACGTCCCGGTGGCTGCGGCATCGCCGGCCGGTGTGGCGCCTGCCACGGCGACGCAGACCAATGCCGTCAACCAGACCTCAGCCGCGCCGCCCGCCACGAATACTGTCTCGCTGGTCGAGTCGATCCAGGCGGATTCGTCATTTCAGTCCTACACCAACCTGCTTGAGCACTCGCTTTTCGTGCCGGCTTCCGACATCGGCAGCAGCGGCGCGGGCGACCAAGGCCCATCGTTCGCCGGCAGTTTGCGGGTGACCGGGTTCTGGAAACAGAACGGCGTCATCGAGGCCAGTATCGAGGACCGCAACGAGCCGGACAAGAAGATGTTCGTCAAGATGGGCGATATGGTGGGTGACACGGAGATCAAAGTCGTTGGCTTCGATTTGCGAGGTCGCGCTGTGTTGTTGAAGAAGGGCGACGAGGAAGGCCGGCTCGAATACGAAAGCGAGGCCATGGCGGCGCCCACGACGGGGAAACCCGGCGTACCGGGAATGCCTGCCGCACCCGGCCAGCCGGGCATGGCGGGGGCGCAGCGGCCCGGCATGCCGCCCACGCCACCGCAACCCGGCATGCCCCCCGGTTCTCGAACCGGTGGCTTCCCTTCCAGGACTTCGCCGCAAGCGGTCGCCGCCGGTGGTTCCGGCGAATCGAACCGGCAAGTGTCGCGCAGAGAGCAACGCGAGCAAACCATCACGCGGTTGCGGCAGATGATGCAAAGCACCACCGACCCGGCAGCGAAACAGCGATTGCAGAATTACATCCAGATGCTGGAGAAGGCCAACACTCAGGAGTAGGCTGGTGTGGCCCAACGGAATTTGAAAATGAAAACAAAACAACACGTTCGGAACCCGGCAGATGGTCCGGCAATCTCCGTCCGCGTTGCCGCGTCAACTGAGGGAGAAGTCTGGTCATGAAAACCGGACTTTTCGTAGCGCTCGCGTTCCTGTGCTCTGTGGGCGCTTGGGCGCAGCCGACTCCGACCGCGGAAGCCGCCAAGGCGAGGATCCGCATCCCCGCCTGCGCCATGTCCCCCCCGTCCCCTCCCGGCACACTGTCGACAC
>CAZGGF010000482.1:0-2691 GCA_964524715.1 uncultured Verrucomicrobiota bacterium
GGGGGGTGGACAGAAGGGCTCGGGCGATGCAAGGACGGTCACGTCGAGGTTCGCCCGATCGCCGGCACACGCAAGAGCGGCAAGACACCCGGAAAGGATGAGGCGCTCACAAAAGACCTGCTCGCGGACGAGAAGGAACGCGCCGAGCACTTGATGTTGGTGGACCTCGCCCGCAACGACATTGGCCGCGTATGCGATTTTGGCAGTGTGCGGGTCGATGAGTTCATGGTCATTGAACGCTACAGCCACGTGATGCACATCGTCAGTCAGGTTGAGGGCAAGCTCCAGAAGGACCACACCGTCTATGACCTGATGCGCGCGACGTTCCCGGCGGGCACTGTCAGCGGCGCGCCCAAGATCCGTGCCATGCAAATCATTTCGCAGCAGGAAGCGACACAGCGCGGTCCCTACGCCGGGGCGGTCGGCTATTTCAGTTTCAACGGCAACCTCGACTGCTGCATCACGTTGCGCACCGCGCTGCTCAAGGGCGGTCGTGCTTACGTCCAGGCCGGCGGCGGCATTGTGGACGACAGCACGCCGGAAAATGAATTTCAGGAGACCGTCAACAAATCCATGGCGCTGCGGAAGGCGATTGCGCTGGCGGAGGAATTTCGAAAGTGAGGAACCATGTTGCTGGTGATAGATAACTACGATTCCTTCACCTACAATCTTGTCCAGTATTTGGGCGAGATGGGGGTGGAGATGAAGATCGTCCGTAACGACGAAGTCACACTCGACGACGTGCGCGCGCTGAAACCGGCGCGCATCCTGGTCTCGCCCGGGCCGTGCTCACCTGCCCAGGCCGGCATTTCGGTGGACGTTATCCGTCAGCTGGGTCCGACGATTCCGACCTTCGGCGTCTGCCTTGGCCATCAGAGCATCGGCCATGCGTTTGGCGGTGATGTCATCCGCAACTACCGGATGATGCACGGCAAGACCTCGCCCATCCATCACGACGGCAGGTTCCTGTTCCAAGGTCTGGCGAATCCCTTCGAGGCGACGCGTTACCACTCGCTCGTCGTCAAACGCGAGACGCTGCCGGATTGCCTGGAGGTGACTGCTGAGACGCGGCCCGAAGGTGAGATCATGGGCTTGCGTCACAAGCAATTCCCGATCTGGGGCGTGCAGTTCCATCCGGAAAGCGTGCTGACCACCGAAGGCAAGAAATTGCTGAAGAACTTCCTGACGCTATAGAGAAGCGTACCAACGACGCTTGGTATTCGTTGCGCACGCTTCATTACATTTCTGTCATATTGCGCTTGGCAAGAAGGGCAAGGGCTTTTTAGTATCCTTCCGCAGAAAGAACGTGGGATGACGTCAGCTACCGTTCGCACAGAAAATAAACAGCCTCCAACAATCGCCGGGCAGTCCTGCGCCACTGGCGCCCGGGGAATTGTGGGGCACGTGGCCGAGCGTAGTGTGCGCTCGAAGCGATGGGCTTCGCTGATGATCGTCCTGGTGACGGTGGTTGTCTACTTCAACTCCCTCGGCAACTACTTCATGATCGACGATTTCTGGCATCTGCACGAGGCGGCCAGAACACCGTGGTCGGCGCTGTTCCAGTCCTGGCAATACAGCGGCGAGGATTTCAAGGCCTACTGGTTCAACGAACAAAGGTTTCATCACGTCGAGGGCGAGGGTTTTTTCCGGCCGATGGTGACGTTCCTCTACAAGGTGGCTGCCGCGGTGTTTGGCCTCGACGCGACGGGGTATCATCTCATCAACATCATGCTGCATGCGCTGGCATCGCTGGCGGTGTTTGCTTTTGCGCGGCTGATGTTTCCCCAGCGTTGGGTGGCGGTGGTGGTGGGTCTCATGTTTGCGGTGCATCCGAGCCACGCCGAGACCGTGCAATGGGTGGCGGCCAACGCCGATGCAGCGATGGGTTGTTTCTTCATGGTCTCGCTTGCGGCATTTGGATGGTGGCTGCGGCAACGACGGCTCTGGCAGTACGCGGGCGCGGTTGTCACATTTGTGCTGGCACTTTGGTCGAAGGAATCGGCGATCATCCTGCCAGCGGTGCTTCTGGCTTACGAATTTTACCGCGCCCATGTTGACGGTGAGCCCCGGCCGCAGCTTGCCGGGCTGGCGGCGCGACACGCGGTGTTCTGGGTGATCGCAGCGGCTTATCTGCTGATGCACATCAAGTTGTTCGCCGGCATCTCGGCAATGAACGAGGGCGGCCAGTACATGCATAGTCCGTTTTCGGCGGCGTTCGTGCCGTTTGTCCTCTTCAACATCTGCTACGAGTTGTTGCATCTCCTGGTCCCGTTCCCCTTGTTCCCGATTGATCCAAGCGAGTTGATCCAGATGGCTGGAGTGCTGCCCATGACGCTGATGTGTGCGGCGGTGCTGGCCGTGATCTGGTTCGTGACAAGACGGCTGATGCGCGGCACGCGCGGCTGGACTTTCTTCCCATTGTTCACCGTCCTGGCGCTGGCTCCGACTTTCCCGATCCTGGTGGCGCAGAGGTTTCTTTATGTGCCGTCGCTCGGTTTCTGCCTGATGCTGGGCGCGCTGCTGGAACGCGCCGATGACAGCGGCTGGCTGGCGCAACGATGGTCGCACCTGAAACTGTCGCGCCGCGATCTGATGATGGCGACGGTTGGCGTTGTGGTGGTGGGCTACGGCATGGTGACGACGTTTCTGAATTTCATGTGGGGTTTTCCTTCCAACCTCGTGCGCCAGCAG
>CAZGGF010000483.1:0-1690 GCA_964524715.1 uncultured Verrucomicrobiota bacterium
CGCAGTCTTTCGCAGCTACACGGTATGCCGCTGACCGTGCTGAGACTCGGTGACACACAAGTGAGCGACCTGTTGCCGTTGGCGAAAATGAAACTGACTGTGATGAGCTTCAACGATACGGCGATAAGCGCTCTCTCACCGCTTGCTGGAATGCCATTGGCTGTGCTCTGGTGCAACAATTCGAAGGTCACCGATCTTTCGCCGCTTCAGGCCATGCCGTTGAAGGAACTGCGTTGCGATTTCGTCGCTGCTCGCGACGCTGCGATTTTGAGGGGGATCAAGACACTCGCGAAGATTAACGATACAACGGCCGCGGCGTTTTGGCTTCAGGTTGGCCCGATTGTCGCAAGTGCCACGGCGCCTACCCGTGTCCAAACAGGTCAGTCATTAACGACCTCCATCGGGATGGAATTGGTTCCCATCCCACCGGGCGAGTTCATGCTCGGCAGCACACCGGAAGAGCGCGAGTGGGCGACAAGCACGGAAGGGAGACGGGCGAACCCGATCTTCACCCAAGCCGAAGGCGAGCAACCGCGCAAGACTGTGATCCGGCGGGGATTCTGGCTCGGACGAACGGAGGTGACAGTGGGTCAGTGGAAACAATTCGTGAAAGCAACGGGCCATGTGACCAACGGAGAGACCACAGGTGTGTCGTATGCACCCAGCGGTCCACACACTTGGAAACATGTGGGCGGAGCGAACTGGCGCGACCCGCATTTCGGTTCCGAGCCGAAGGACAATGATCCAGTTTGTTGCATCAGTTGGAACGATGCGATGGCGTTTTGTGCATGGCTGGACAGACAGGAAGAGGGGCGACTCCCGGTCGGCTGCAAAATGCGTCTCCCGACAGAAGCGGAGTGGGAATACGCGTGTCGCGCAGGCAAGCAAACGAAGTTCTGGTGGGGCGACAATCCGTCGGACGGCGACAACCGGTTGAATTGGAATTGGGGCGTAAGGGAGTCGGGATTTGTGAAGCCCGTGGATTACTACGGGGCGCGCGGACGGAACCCGTTTGGGCTGGCCGACATGCTCGGCAATCTGTGGGAATGGTGTCTTGACGGCTTCGATGACCGCGGCGCGCACGAGCAACAATGGACCAGCAACAGCCACTCACATGTGATACGTGGCGGAGCCTTCGGCGGCAGTCCAGGCCTGCCGCGATGCGCTTTGCGTGAGCAGCGCGCGGCGGAGTTCTCGTCGGCGGTTAACGGCTTTCGCGTGGCGTGCGGCATGCCGCCGGTGGAGACCGGGACAAACCGTCAACATTGACGGTCAGCAGTTCGTCAGGCAAAGGGGTTGTCTTGCCGATGGAAAGCAGACAGGAGCGTCTGGCCTACGCTTTCTTCCGCAACGCCTCACTCATCGCGCGCAGATGGTCGGGTGAGGTGCCGCAACAACCGCCAATGATTCGCACGCCGGCGGAGAGCAACGCCGGCACCAACGCGGCCATCTCGGCGGGCGTGGCGGGGTAGATGTCCTTGTCGCCGACGTTCTGCGGCGCGCCGGCGTTGGGCTGGATGATGACCGGTGTCTTGCCGGCGGCGCGCACCATTTGCCCGGCAAGCCGCGCGTAATCGTCGAGATTCATCGCGGTGCCGCAGTTGGCACCGACGACGTCCGCGCCGGCGGCGATGGCTTCCTTCATCGCTGCCTCGACGGTCGCGCCCATCATGGTGCGGTAATTCTTTCC
>CAZGGF010000484.1:0-37005 GCA_964524715.1 uncultured Verrucomicrobiota bacterium
CGACTACAACCCGGCACTCAAGAAACTGCTCCACCAGACTGCTGAGATGCTTGCCGCCGAGGATGAGTGGCTGGACGCGGAAGCTGTGCGAGTGTTGGGGGGTAGGGGGCAGAGGTCAGAGGTCAGAGGTCAGAAGTCAGAGATCAGGGGACAGGGGACTGAAGGCGCGGCGTTGGTGACAAAGCGGTTGTTGCGCGAGCATGTCGCGATTCAACGGAGGGCCATCTACCGCTGGCTGCTGGAGAACCACGTCGGCACGGCTGTGGACTTTGAGACGGTGGAGACATTGCGCCGGATGGCCGCGAGCGGGCAGCCGGCACTGTTGGCGTTGACACACGACACGCGAGCGTTGTTGAAAGACGACTCTCTGATGCTGGAGAAGATGGACCCCGGGAATCATGGGGCAGGGGGCGGGGGGCGGTCCGGAGAGATTCGGATCGCGGTGCCGGGGATGACAGAGGTGCCAGAACTCGGTCTGGTTGTGGAAGTGGAGATGGTGACAGGAGGGGGCGTCCCAAGGCCGGAGGTTATTGCGAGTCCAAAATCCAGGATTCAAAACTCAAAACTGTTTCAGGAGTGGCTCGACGCGGACGCCGTGGGTGACACGATCACACTCCGATGCTGGCGGTCGGGCGACCGGTTTCAACCGATCGGGATGCCGGTGACGAAGAAGTTGCAGGATATTTTCGTGGACGCAAAGACTCCGGTGACGCAGCGGCGGCGAGTGCCGTTGCTGGTGGCGGCCAACGGCGAGATATGCTGGATGGCCGGCTATCGCATCGGTGAGAAATTCAAAATCACTCATGCGACACGGAGAGCCTTCCGGATTCGCGTTCGCGCCTTGTGACAAAAAGGAGAGGTCAACCATGATGAACAAACCCTTGCAGCACGCAGCCCCGGTCAATCGTCGTCGGTTCATTGGCGGCGGGCTGGCTGTTGCGACCTCGGCGTTACCGGGATTCGCAGCGGAGAAGACCGTTGCGCCCGTGAAACCTCCGGAGTTCAAGCGGAAGATCAAGCTGGGCGTTGTCGGGAACGGCGGACGCGGCGGCTGGATCGCGAAGCTGTTTCAAAAACACGGTGGTTACGAGATGTGGGCGGTGGCGGACTATTTTCAGGAAGTGGCCGACAAATGCGGCGACGCACTCGGCGTGGACAAAGCACGGCGATTCTCGGGACTGTCGGGTTGCAGGAAAGTCATTGAGAGTGGCGTGGAGGCGGTGGCGCTGGAGACGCCGCCGTATTTCATACCGGGATATGCGCAGGCGGTGGTGGAGGCGGGGCTGCACGTGTACATGGCGAAACCGGTGGCAGTAGACGTGCCGGGAGCGTTGCAGATCGAAGCAGCGGGCCGGTTGGCGACGCAGAAGCAGCGTTGTTTCCTGGTGGACTATCAGATGCCAACCGATCCGGTGAACATCGAGGTGGCCCGGCGTGTTCGCGAGGATGGCCTTGGCAAGCTTGCGCAGATCCATACGGTCGGCATTTGCAGCGGCTTCAACGATCCGCCGAAGACGGCAACCATCGAGGACCGGTTGCGCGGACTGATCTGGGTCAACGACATCGCCATCGGTTGCGATTTCATCGGGAACTTCGACATCCATGCGATTGATGCGGCGATTTGGGTCGTCGGCCGGCGGCCGATATCGGCGGTGGGATCGTCACGGATCGTGCGGCCTAATCCGCATGGTGACAGCCACGATGTGTGTTCGGTGGTGTACGAGTATGGGGACGGTCTGGTTCACAACCACTTCGGCCAGGGTTTGCGCAACAACACCTCCGGCGAGTTGAGTGCAACGATCCATGGCACAGAGGCCCATGCGATCGTGAACTATTGGGGTAAGGCGTACGTGCGCGGTGGCAAAAAACACTACGGTGGCGGTGCGGTGGAGAACCTTTACCTGGCCGGTGCCGAGCGAAATATCGCGCGGTTCTATCGGGAGGTGGTGGAAGGGCATTGGGAGAACGACACCTGCCAACGGGCGGTGGATGGGGTGTTGGCATGCGTCCTCGGGCGCGAGGCCGCAGCACGACACGAACGGCTGACGATGGAACAGTTGATCCGGGAGAATAAGCGGCTGGAAGTGGACCTGAGTGGGTTGAAGGCGTAATTTGGTGTGACGGTTGCGCGGTTCTTGAGGCCAGAATGACCAATCTTTTGCACGGTTGTGCGTTGTTAAGAGCAGTGTCCGCCCTTTTTCTTGACGGAGGTTTGGACGCTGACTAACCTCGCCAGATTAGGTAGGCGAAGTGATCCTGGTGAGAATTCGGAACGAGTGCGGATGATGGAGGCTACATTGAGTTCTTGGTTGCATGCCTCGAAAAAGAGGTTGGCCAGTAGGACGAGCCTTCGAGTCGGTCAAATCAAACGCCAGTTTCCGCCGAGGTGCCAAGTGATTCACCATGCATTTCTTCCATTCTGACACGGACAATACGAACACAGGTTTTCTTGGATTGGAGGGTGATCACGAGCCATGGCACAAGGGCCAGGGCCATCTGCCCCGGTTTTCTGGCACGCAGACGGCGGATTTGGCGTGGTATTGTGCGCGAACCAAGCCCAAGCACGAACATATCGCGGCAGCGAACCTGGGCAGGAATCTCGGGTTGGACGTGTTTCAGCCCCGTCTGCGGGCTGAGAGGATGACCCAACGCGGCATCATGCACGTCGCCGAGCCGCTTTTCCCTTGTTACATTTTTGTCCGCTGTGCGCTGGACGAGTGCCTGAACGACATCCGGTACACGACCGGCGTCAGCAGTCTGGTTCGCTTCGGGGATCGGATTCCCTCTGTGCCGGACTCCGTGATCAACGGGCTGCGGGAGTGTTTTGAATCCGAAGTGCCGATGATGACGGCAGTTGACCGTCTCGCGAATGGTGCGAGAGTGATGCTGGCGGGTGGAGCTTTTGCCGGGATGAATGCCCTGGTTTTGAGGGCGATGCCCGCCAGACACCGCGTACAGGTGTTGCTGGATATTTTGGGTCGTGCCACGCCCGTGGAGGTGGATCGGAGTTCAGTGGTGCTGGAAGAGGGTGGTGTGGCGAATCGAATACCATTACTGGCGTTGGCGCATTAAGAAATGCTACGGGCCTAGGTTGAGGTTGAGGAGAATAATCTGGCCTCCGGTTGTTGTGGCCGGAGGTGGCAACTGGGTTGGCGTCGAAGATCAGACGACGCCAGCAAGTGCGGAGCCGTGCGCCGAAAACGAAGATACTCTTCTGGAACTTCGTGGAGTGTGGCGCTATAAGCGCAGGCTCGGTTTGTGTTAGAACGAAGCGTTTGTATTTTTGGGCATGATTCAGTCTTCCAATGAAGAATGGCCGAAGGGACCGCCAACAGGCGATTCTGAGGGCATTCCACTTTGGAAACGTGTGCTGGATGTGACATGTGTCCTGATTGTCATTCCGCTGCTGCTTCCGTTGATGCTGTTGATTGCCCTTGTGGTGAAACTGGGTTCGAGGGGGCCGGTTCTGTTCCACCAGGAGCGTGTGGGGTATCGAGGCCAGCGTTTTACCTGTTTGAAGTTCCGGACGATGTTCGTTGGAGCCGACGTGTCCATCCATCAGGGGCATTGGAACGAACTGATCGTTTCCAATCGTCCGATGGAGAAGATCGACTCGCGCGGCGACCCGAGGTTGATCCCCTTGGGGCGGATTATGCGGGAGACGGCGCTGGACGAGCTGCCGCAGATCATCAACGTGCTGCGGGGAGAGATGAGCCTGGTTGGGCCACGGCCTTGCATTCCGTACGAGTATGATAAATATCTTCCATGGCAAAAGGAGCGGTTCAATACATTGCCAGGGCTTACCGGGCTTTGGCAGGTGAGCGGCAAGAACAGAACCACCTTTGTCGAGATGATGCATCTGGACATCGACTATGTCCGGAAGAAAAGTTTGTGGATGGACTTGAGGATCATTTTCATGACCATACCGGCGTTGATTGCGCAGGTCTTGGATATGCGCCAGCAGAACGGGCCGGGGTCACATTCCGCTGAGGCCAAACAAAAAGATTCCGTCCGGCAGCATAATCCGTAACACTCAAACATATGACGCGAGAGATCAAAATCGGCGTGGTAGGGTGCGGATACTGGGGCCCGAATCTGATCCGCAATTTTCGGTCGTTGCCTGACTGCAAACTGAAAACGATGTGCGACACCAGCGAGCATCGTCTCAAGCACCTCAAGACGTTGTATCCTGAAGTCGAAGGGCTTGCGGATTACGACAGCATGCTGGACGGCACCGATCTGGATGCGGTCGTCATTGCCACATCGGTCAAGCTGCACTATCCGATGGCGAAGGCGAGTCTGCTGGCGGGCAAACACACTTTCATAGAAAAGCCCATGGCCAGGTCGTCCCATGAGTGTGAAGAGCTGATCGAGATTGCACACAAGAAGGGGCTGGTGTTGATGATCGGGCACACGTTCCTCTTTTCGCAGGCGGTGAAGAAGATCAAGGAGATCGTGGAGCACGGGGACATTGGGGAGATTCGATACATTTGCGCCCGGCGCCTTAATTTGGGGTTGTTCCAGAGGGACATCAATGTGGCGTGGGATCTGGCTCCGCACGACATCTCCATTATCTTGCACATCATGGGCGAAGCGCCGATTGGCATCAATTGCCAGGGCACAGCCCACATCACGCCGGGTGTCGAGGATGTGACCGTCATGAACCTGCTCTTCCACCGGGAGCGGTCCGCCATCATTCACAGCAGCTGGCTGGACCCGAGGAAGATCCGGGAGATTACCATCGTCGGCAGCAAGAAGATGGTTGTTTACAACGACGTGGAGCAGCAGGAGAAGATCAAAGTTTACGACGCACGCGTCGACAAACCGCCGCACTACGATACGTTTGCCGAGTTCCATTACGCGTACCACTATGGCGACGTCTACGCTCCTTATGTCAAACAGGAGGAGCCGTTGAAGGCCGAATGCCAGCACTTCCTGGATTGCATCCGGCGTGGCGCGACGCCGCTGACGAGCGGCAAACGCGGACTGGAACTGGTGCGGATTCTGGAGGCATCGTCCGAGTCCCTGAAGAAAGGGGGTGCCTGCATTGATCTCGTCCATTGATGTGGACGGAATGCTGGCGCAGCTTTCGCAGATACCCGCGACGCCCTGAAGGAACATGGACTCATTTCAGCAGAATTTTTCGCGAATCGCGCCTGATGTGAAGTTGGGCAAGGACGTCCGCATTTTCGGGTTCGCCAATCTTTACGGGTGCGAAATCGGTGATGAGGTGAAGATTGGAGCCTTCGTGGAGATTCAGAAGGGGGCCAAGATCGGCAATCGTTGCAAGATCTCCAGTCACACGTTTATTTGCGAAGGGGTGACGTTGGAGGACGAGGTTTTCATCGGACACAATGTGACATTCATCAACGATCGCTACCCGCGTGCCACGGCTGCGGGTGGACAATTGCAGACCGAGGCAGACTGGAAGGTCGTGTCGACGCTTGTGAAGCGCGGCGCGTCGGTCGGATCCAGCGCCACCTTGCTTTGTGGCATCACCGTGGGTGAATACGCCATCGTGGGCGCAGGCAGTGTTGTGACCAAGGATGTGCCACCCGGCGCGATCGTTGCTGGAAATCCTGCCCGCCTCATGAAAGTGCTTCCTAACAAAGGCAGACAGGTGGACGACGCTCCTTGAACCTCGAAGCCGCCCCAATGCTTTCACCGGCCGGCACTCCCATCGACCACGGCTCTCTCCAGCGGGTCAATCCATTGGAAGAAAGCGGATGGGATGCCGCGCTGCAGGCATATCCGTCCTCGTCGATATTTCATACGGCCGCTTGGGCCAGGGTTCTGCATGCGACCTATGGTTACACGCCGGTGTACTTTGCGTGTCGCGAGTCGGGTGCGATTCAAGCGTTGTTGCCCCTGATGGAAGTGAACAGCTGGCTGACGGGCAAGCGCGGCGTATCGCTTCCCTTTACTGATGATTGTGAACCACTCTGCGTGAGCGTTGAAGCTCTGAACAGCCTGCTTGGAAAGGTCATGGAATATGCGCGGGAGCGGAGTTGGAACTACCTGGAGTGCAGGGGCGGAAAGGAGTTTTTCGCCGGCGCGCCAGCTTCGACGGCCTTCTACGGTCACCGGTTGATCCTGACCGGCGGTGAGGAGGCGATATTCGCCAGAGTGGACAGCTCGGTGCGAAGGGCCATTCGGAAGGCCGAGAAGGGCGGTATCAACATCGAGTTCGCCCAGAGTCTGGACGCGATGCGGACGTTCTATTTCCTGCACTGCAAGACCCGAAACAGGCACGGACTGCCGCCACAACCGTTTCATTTCTTCCAGAACATCCAGGAATGCATCCTGGCGCAGAATCATGGGTTTGTGGTCCTGGCCAGATACCAGCAGACACCAGTGGCGGCGGCCGTCTATATCCATTGGGGGAAGAACGCCATCTACAAGTACGGCGCCTCTGATGAGGCATTTCAGCAGTTTCGTGCCAACAATCTGGTGATGTGGGAGGCGATCAAGTGGTACGAACGTAACCACTTTCAGCAGTTGCATTTCGGCAGAACTTCACTTAGTAATCAAGGGCTGAGACGGTTCAAATTGGGGTGGGGTACCGAGGAACACAACATTGAATACGTCCGGTATGACAGGCGAAAGGATGGTTTCGTGACGGTCAGGGACGAGTCATCGGGATGGTACAGCCACGTGTTCAACAAGATGCCCGGTTTCATGTCCCGGCTTGCGGGAGCACTTCTTTACAAACACATGGCATAAGCGGCGAGAAAAGGGTTTGCAACGGTGGCAGCGGTTTGGTTGAATGACGTCAAGGTGAGGTTAGGACGAGCTTTGGCGCACAAACTGGAAGGGTTGCAGCATTTGTGAATACTGCGCATAACAAACAGGAAATGACCCAAGGTTTTGGGCTGACTTTGGGTGATGTCTATTACGTGCTCTTCAGGCAGAAGTGGTGGATTACCTTCCTTTCTGCCTTGGGAGTTCTCGGGGCTGTGGGATTCTTCTGGATCAACCCGCCAGCCTATCAATCCGAGGCCAAGCTTTTCATCCTCTACGTGCTGGATACCACTGTGCCGAAACTGGCCAGTCCGGAGTCGAGGGTGAAATCGCCGGACGAACGCGGTGAGAACATCCTCAACTCCGAGATCGAGATTCTGACCAGCATGGATCTCGTGCAGCAGACGGTGGATGTTTTTGGCCCTGAGAGGGTTCTGGCAAAGGCCGGTGGCGGCAAGGATCGCATCAAGGCAGCCACGCTGATCAAGAACAACCTGATTGTTGAATCGCCCAAGCGAAGTGATGTCATCCGGATTGTGCTGCAACATCGTGATCCCGAAGTTGTTCAGCCTATTCTTGGCGCCTTGATTGAGAACTACATCAAGAAGCATCTCGAGATCCACAGGGCCGTTGGGATCATTGGCGAGTTCTTGACCCAGGAGACAGACCAAATGCGGTCGCGTCTGGCGCAGACGGAGCAGGAACTGCGGGCTGCCAAGGTCAAGGCCGACGTGCTTTCTGTGGATGACGCGAGGCGGACCTTCAGCGACCAGATTGCGCAGATTCGCCAGATGATTTTCAGCGCGGAGGCCGAGTTGGTGGAGCGTCAGGCCCAGTTGCAGGAGATGAGAAAATCCGTGCTTCCGGCTGCAAAACCTCCGGTGGCAGCGCCTGTCGTGCGCACGCCAGACACGCGTGCGCCGGAAACACGCATGAGGCCGGATGATGAGTACATGGCCATCCTGACGCGGCTCGAGTTGCTGAGGAAGAGAAGAGAGGAGTTTCTGACGCAGTACACGTCAGGAAGTTCTTTGGTCAGGGGGATCAACGACCAAATCGCGGAAGCCGAGAAGATCAAGAAGAAGCTCGAAGCGGCGAATCCGGGGTTGATTGCCCTCAGCCTGCCGCCTCAGCCGACAGCAGCAGCACCGACACCTGTTCCTGAGTTGACGCCGACTGTGGCTGCTCCGAGCACGACATTTGACCCGGTGGTTGAATCAGCCCGCATCACAGCCCTTCAGTCGAGAATCAAGGTTTTGAATGCGCAGTTGGACCGCATTCGTGTCGAGGGGAGTCAATTTGACGAAAAAGGCTCGATGCTGAACGAACTGCAGCGAAAAAAGGAGCTGCAGGAAGCCAGCTACAGGTTCTATGCCAACAGCTTGGAACAGGCGCGAGTCGAAGAGGCTTTGGGTGCGGGGAAGGTCTTGAACATCAATAAGATTCAGCAGCCATCGCCTCCCTTCCGCGACTGGTTTGTCTTCCTCAGGATCGCCATCACGATCGTGGTTGCTGGCGTCGGGGCGGGAGTTGCCATGGCGTTCCTGGTTGACATGTATCTGGACCGTTCCGTGAAACGTCCTGTGGATGTCGAAAAGAAATTGCGCCTGCCACTGCTCCTCAGCATTCGTGACATCGGTTGGTTTGGGCGGCGGCACGTAGCCAAGGCGGCTGCCAAACTGATGAGCGACGTGGCGCCGGTGGCTGACGGGAGCGCGCCGGCGGAAAGCGGCACCTTGGTTACGAAGCTCCTGAGCGATCCCTTGCTGCCGTTCTACGAGGCGCTCAAGGATAGGCTGGATCAGCGGTTGGAAAGCCGTGGCGTTGTCAGCAAGCCGAAGCTCATCGGTCTGACGTCTGTCAACGAAGGAGCGGGTGTGACCACCTTGACGACCGGCCTGGCAGTTTCGTTGTCTGAGACTGAAGACAGGAACGTTCTGCTGATTGACCTTGACCGGGAATTGGGGGTGGCGAGACAATTCCACAAGGGGGCGATCACCCAGCATGGTTTGGAGGAGGTTCTGGATCCGAAACACAGGACGTTTGTCCAGAGCGGCGGTATAGCCGCACATGTTTTCCGCAGCCAGTGCGCCCACATCATGAAGGCGCTCAAGAGCAGCGAGTTCGACTACATCATCTTCGACATGCCGCCGACTTCTCCGACGAGCATGACGGTGCGTCTTGCGGGATTCATGGACGAGATTCTGTTGGTCCTTGAGTCGGAGAAAACGAACCGGGATGTGGCTGAAGAAGCCGTGGCGCTGCTTGGAGAATCGAAGGTCAGCCAATGTGCCGTGTTGAACAAGATTCGGAACTACGTTCCCACGAGCTTGCATCAGGAATTCTGGGGCGCTTCTTGAGGAGTATTGGAATTCACGAACGGTTTCATTCCTGTGGCGATGGCTTGCACGGTGCAGCATTTGGAAACGGGAAGATTCGGTTCCAGCGGTGATGTGTTTTCGCGGGTATGGTTGATTCTCCTGAATTGTTGCTCCAATAGTCTCCCATGCTGAAAGAGCGTCTTTATTATCAGATCAAGCCTTTCCTGCCCTGGCGCGTGCGGATGGCGCTGCGTCAGGTTCTCGCTCGAAGAAGGAGAAAGGCGGCGCAAAATATCTGGCCGATCAACGAATCGGTGGCCCAACCTCCCGAGGGCTGGCCCGGTTGGCCGAATGGCAAGAAATTCGCCTTTGTTCTCACCCACGACGTCGAGGGGCCGTTGGGGCAATCCAAATGTCTGCAACTGGCACAGCTCGAGAAAAGGCTGGGGTTCCGTTCTTCGTTCAACCTGGTCCCGGAGGGTGATTACGTTGTGTCACCCGAATTGCGGTCGGCACTGACGCGGGACGGTTTTGAGGTGGGGGTGCACGACCTGCACCACGATGGCAAGCTCTACAACAGCCGCCGCGAATTCGCCAGGAACGCAGCCCGGATCAATCATTACCTCAAGGAGTGGGGCGCCGTCGGTTTTCGGTCCGGCTTCATGCTTCACAATCTGGATTGGGCTCACGATATCGGCGCATTTTACGATGGATCGACTTTCGACACCGATCCTTTTGAGCCGCAGCCGGACGGAATGGGAACCATCTTCCCATTCTGGGTTGCCGGTGAGGGAGACAAGGGATACGTGGAACTCCCATACTCGTTGCCACAAGACTCCACGTTGTTTCTGGTCTTGAAGGAAACCTCGCCCGACATTTGGATCAAGAAACTCGATTGGGTGGCCGAGCACGGGGGCATGGCTTTGGTCAATGTTCATCCCGACTACACCCGGTTTGAGGGAGAGCCGCCGTCCGCAAAGACGTATCCGGTCGCGTTCTACGAGAAACTCCTGCTGCATGTGCGGGAGAAATACGGCCAAACCGCCTGGTGTTGTTTGCCAAGGGAGCTGGCGGCCTTTGCCGCGCCGCTCAAGCTGCAGCTTCGTCCGAAACGCAAGCGCGTCTGCATGCTCAGCTACTCCGATTACATGGAGGACACAAGGGTTTTGCGTTACGCCGAGGCTTTGGGCGAGCGGGGAGATCGTGTTGACATGCTGGCGTTGAGGCCGAGTCCCGAATGCCCGGAGTACGAGAAGCTGGGCAACGTCAACCTGCATCGAATCCAGTCGCGCTTCGGCAAGAAGGAGCGCCATCCGCTGGCATTCCTGACCCGGTTGATGCGTTTCCTGTTTGTCTCCGGGACGTGGATCGCGCGCGAGCACGCCCGCGAACCTTACGACTGTGTGCACATCCACAATGTGCCGGACTTCCTGGTGTTTGCGGCCTTATGGCCCAAGCTGAAGGGCGCGAAGGTGATTTTGGATATTCACGACATCGTGCCGGAGTTCTATGCCAACAAGTTTGGCATCGCGGAGAATTCCATCATCATTTCCATGCTGAAATGGATGGAGCGTGTTTCGGCTGCCGTTGCCGATCATGTGATCATTGCGAATCATCTCTGGCTGGAGAAATACTCCTCCAGAACCGGTTCCGTCGGCCGGTGTTCCGTTTTCATCAACAACGTGGACACGGACATCTTCCATCCGCGGCCGCGTGTCCGAAACGACGGCAAGATCATCATGCTGTTCCCCGGGGGACTGCAGAAGCACCAGGGGTTGGACATTGCCATCAACGCCTTCAGCAAGATCAGTGCTGAATTGCCCAACGCCGAGTTCCACATTTACGGCGATGGCAACATGAAGGAGTCGTGGATTGAGCTGTGCAGCAAGCTCGGGTTGTCCGGCAAGGTTCACTTTTTCAAGCCGTTGCCGGTGCGCGAGATTGCTGAAGTCATGGCCAATGCCGACCTTGGGGTGGTTCCCAAGCGCGCGGATTCCTTTGGCAACGAAGCCTATAGCACCAAGATCATGGAGTTCATGTCGCTGGGCATCCCGGTCGCGGTGTCAAAGACCCGGATCGACCAGTACTACTTCGACGACTCGCTGGTCTGTTTCTTTGAATCCGGCAATCAGGACAGCCTGGCTGAGGCCGTGCTCCGTATCGTTCGCGATGGTGAAATGCGCCGTCGCATGGTGGCTCGCGCGTCTGAATACGCCGCCAAGAACAGTTGGGTGTCTCACAAAGTGGAATACCTCAAGCTCGTTGATACGCTTTGCTCGCCGGAACACAGACGCGCCTGAGAGAAATGCCGTCATTTCCTTTATAGATTGCAGTGTTTTGCCCATGTCATCGCCACGACT
Organism: uncultured Verrucomicrobiota bacterium; assembly: GCA_964524715.1. Classification (GTDB taxonomy): domain Bacteria; phylum Verrucomicrobiota; class Verrucomicrobiia; order CAIQCK01; family CAIQCK01; genus CAIQCK01. Next base: position 11,423 of record CAZGGF010000484.1, read on the forward strand.
GGACCGCCTGCTGACCCTGTGCTTCTTTCAACCGCTGCTGAAGGTGGTTGGAGGAGGGCGTGGGGTTCGCCTGCCTGTGTTGATGTATCACAGCGTGTCGGACCAATCGGAGGCGAACGTAGCTCCCTACTACCGCACGGCCACGCACCCGGAGGTGTTTGCCAGGCACATGGCGCTGTTGCAGGCGGAAGGCTGGGAGGTGGTGAGCTTGAAGTCCGGCTTACAGACACTGGATGGTGGCAACGCCGCGCGTCGAAAAGTCATCGCACTCACGTTCGACGATGGGTTTCGCGATTTTTATGCGGCGGCTTTTCCGATCCTGAAACAGCATGGGTTCGGCGCCACCGTTTTCCTGCCAACGGCTTTCATCGGAAGGGAGCCGGTTCGTTTCAAGGCGCACGAGTGTCTGACTTGGGATGAGGTTTGGAAACTGCAACAGTCGGGAGTCGAGTTTGGTTCACACACCGTCAATCATCCGGAGCTTGTTCGTCTGGCGTGGAAAGAAGTTGAAAAAGAAGTCCGCGATTCCAAGAACGAGATCGAGCAACATCTGGGTGTGCGCGTAACGTCGTTTGCTTATCCGTATGCGTTCCCACGCGCGAACCGGGATTTTGCGAGCCGCCTTGGCCGGCTTCTTCGGGAAACAGGTTACGAATGTTGCGTGACCACAGACATTGGCCGGGCGTGTGGCCGCACCGATCGGTTCGCCATTCCCCGCCTGCCGGCAAACGGCAGTGATGATGAGGCGTTCTTCAAAGCCAAGTTGGATGGCGCCTACGATTGGTTGTCTGTGCCCCAGCGGTTGTTCAAAACCATCAAACGATTCATGTCTCTCCATCGGGGGACTGGCCGGAGTGGCAACTGACGTGGACGTCTCGATCATCATTGTGAATTGGAAGTCCGCGGCCTTCGTGCGGAAGTGCATCCGTTCCATTGAGGAAAACACGCGCGAACTTGACGTGGAGATCGTGGTGCTGGACGGCGGATCGTTCGACGGCTGCGGCGAGATGTTGGCGCAGGAGTTTCCCTACGTTCGGTTCATCCAGAGCGACAAGAACCTGGGATTTGCCAGGGGCAACAATGTGGCGGCCGTGCAGGCAACGGGCCGTTTCCTGGTTTTTCTCAACCCGGACACGGAGTTGCGCGGTCCTGCCATCAACAAACTCTACGAAGCAGCTGTGTCCCTGCCCGAGGCGGGCGCGTTGGGCGCGCACCTCTTGAACAGCGACGGCACGGTGCAGACAAGCTGTCTCCAAAGTTTCCCCACGATTGCCAATCAGGTTCTCGACGCCGACCTCCTCAGGAAGTGGTTTCCCCGGTCGCGCTTATGGGGCACGGCTCCATTGTACGCCAAAGCTGCGGTTCCGACAGAGGTTGAGGGAATTTCCGGGGCGTGCCTGATGACGCCGCGTTCATTGTTTGAAAAAGTCGGTGGGTTTAACGAGGAGTATTTCATGTACTATGAGGACATGGACTACTGCCTCAAGGTTCGCAAAGCTGATTACAAGAACTACTATGTCCCGGCGGCGGTGGTGGTTCATCACGGCGGCCAGAGCAGTGGAGGAGAATACAGCAAGTTCTCCAGCGTCATGATGGCCGAATCGGGCTGGCGTTTCTTCCGGACCCATCGAGGCCCGATACGGGCTGCGCTGTACCGCGTTTGCCTGGCTGCGAAGGCATTCTCTCGGACTTGTGTGCTGGGCTTGCTGTGCCTGCTGGTGCCGTCTGGACCCCGCCAAAAGCGGATCCGGTCGGCTCTCGGCAAATGGAACACCGTGCTGCGTTGGGCGTTTGGTGGCGAAAAAGAAACAGTCAATGCTCGATGAGGCAGTTCGACGGATGAAAGACTCTTCTTATGTTTTGGTGACGCCGGTTTGCAACGAGGAGGCCACGATTGAGATCACCCTCCAGTCCGTGCTGGCCCAGACGCTGCTGCCGCGGGAATGGATCATTGTCAGCAATGGTTCGACCGACCGGACGGAGGAGATCGTTGAACGATACGCCCGCGAACACTCGTTCATCAGGCTTCTGAAACAGCCCGTGACCGGCCCGCGCAATTTTGCTGCGGTGGTGCATGCGGATGAGGCCGGATACAAGGCGTTACAGACGAAGGACTACGATTTCATCGGGTTGCTTGATGCCGATGTGCGTTTCAAGCCGGATTACTTCGCCACTCTGATTTCGCGTTTTGATTCTGACCCGCAGTTGGGATTGGCGGGAGGCCGGGTGTTGGACGTGATCGACGGGAAGACTCCATGGCAGCGGCAATATCTCAAGGACATCTCAGGCGCTGCCCAGTTCTTTCGCCGTGCATGTTTCGAGTCGCTGGGAGGACTGGTACCGATCCCGGAGGGGGGATGGGACGCGATCACCTGCTGTGTGGCGCGGGCCAACGGATATCATACGCAGACGTTCCCGGACCTGATCATGGAACATCTGAAGCCCCGCAATATTGGTGAGGGCAACAAGCTCCGGCGAAAATGGCAGATGGGACTGCGGGACTACGCCATCGGCAATGACCCGCTGTTTGAGATTCTCAAGTGCGTCTTCCGATTCCGGGAGCAACCATTTCTGGTCGGTGCCATGGCCAGGCTTTGTGGCTATATGGGCTGCATTCTCCGTCGCCAGCCCCGCGTTTTATCTCCGAAAGTGGTGGCCATGGTTCGTGCCGAGCAGCGAATGCGGTTGTTTCCATGGATGCGGGCTGGCCAGTAGTTGGCTGGCCCAGAAAGCCGATAATTTGAAAAAGGTTGGAAATATGATGCGATCTGATTTTTCAGCGGTTGGGTTATTATTGTTCGCGTTGGTGTTTGGCGCGGGTTTCTGTGAAGGAGCCGATTCGGTCGCGCCGTCGGCTCCAACTGGCGGCGCTGCAAACACATACTACGTTGATTTTAAAGGCGGCGTGGACAGCAACGATGGCCGCTCGCCGACGACTCCATGGCGACATTGCCCAGGGGACGTAAGCGCGGCTTTTGTGTCGAAAGCGACGATGCTGGGTCCCGGTGATACCGTCAGATTCAAGGGAGGGGTCCACTATGAGAGCACGATTCACTTGATTTTCAACGGAGCTCCCGGTGCGCCAATCACTTACGACGGAAATTCCGTGGCCGACTGGGGCAAGGGCAAGGCGGTGATAGATGGAGAGAATATCAATGACGATGCGCGCCGTTACGGGTTTCAGACCGATACCAGTGTCAGCCATGTGGTTATCAGGAATTTTGAACTGACGCACCTGGGGGGAGTCCCGAATCTTCAGGAATACGTCACCAACAAACAAACGCCGCCATACAGTCCCGGTTACGGGGTGTATTTGCGCGATGCCACCAATGTGGAAATCCGTGACTGCTACTTCCATGAACTGGGGATTTGGACGAACGGTCCGCCGGTGTCTTTTCGGGCTGGTCTCGCGGGCTTTGGCATCTACGCCTTTGGAGTGGACGGTCTGACGGTTTCCAACTGCGAGTTCACCCGCATGGAAAAGGGAATCCGCATCTCGCCGGGGCAGTACGGGAAAAACAAATCTGCGCGACGAGTGGTCATCTCGGGCTGCAACTTCCACCACTACATGCGCTGGCTGGTCGAACTGTCGTCCAGCGCGAATGACACGACACTGGACGACATCACGGTGAGCCATTGCCAGTTCCACGATTTTACAGAATTTGATCGCCTCAATTGGAAAGGGGCGGGATCGAACCCCCATACGGACGGGATCATTCTGGGGGTGTCCAACTATCGCAACCGCACGTACGGTGTGGTTCGGTTGCATTCCAACTTCTTCTACCAGAACGCGACGAAAGGTGGGGGAACGGCGATGATTTTCCTGACCGGGATGGGCGGCAACGTCCAGATCTACAACAACGTCTTTGTCAATACGTTGCATGGGGACGGCGCGATCTACGTCCAGGATGGTCCTTATGAGGGCGTGGACACGCCCATCAACTTCGAGATCTACAACAACACCTTCTATGATGCGACCTACGCCATCATGTTGCGGACCGTGACCGCGGGATGCGATGTGGACAAGGGCAGCGTCAAGATCATGAACAACCTTTTCTACAAGGCGACTCCGGATGCGGCGTTCTCGGTGATGATTTACGACGCGAAGAGTTCGCCCAAGGTGATGGACCACAACTGCTATTACACGCCCCGCGCGGATCAGTTTGTCCTGCTGCGCACTCTGGAGAGCGGCAAAGCGTATGCGACATTGGCGCAAGCCAGGAGCGATTGGGGGTGGGAATCGCACGGTATTCTGGCGAATCCGAAGTTCGCGGATATCAGCCTGGGGCTCGGCATGAACAGCAATCTGAACGACCTGCATCTGATGGCCGGTTCACCGTGCATGAACGCAGGCACCAATCTGAGTCACCTGTTTACCGTCGACAAAGACAACCAGCCTCGTTCCCAAAACCAGGGTTGGGACATCGGCGCCTACAACGTCAAATGAGGAATCGGCACGGGAGCGTGGCTGTGGCGCTTCGGCAGGAAGGGGGGGGCTTTTGCGGACTTGCGCCAACGTCGGGGGAGGGCTAAGAATTAGCAATTAACGAGCAGTTTGCATGGAAAACCCGTTTGCATATCTGGAAGGCGTGGGGGAAAGGACAACGCTCAATGCGTTCTCCTTCACAATGCTCGTTCTTGCAGCGTTGTTGATTTTCTTCCTGCCGCGTCGCTATGCGGTGTTGCCGTTGTTGGCGGTGTGCTGCTACATGACGCTGGGCCAGTTGTTGGTGATCATGGGCCTGCACTTTCCCATCTTTCGCATCATCATTTTCGTGGGATGGCTGCGCGTGCTCGTGCGTGGGGAGTTCATCGGACTGCGGTTAACCCAGTTGGACCGTGTGTTCATTTGGTGGGTGGTGGTGAGTATCATCGCGGCGGTCTTGCTTAAATTCTCAGGTGACGTCTGGCAGAATCGCCTGGGGTTTGCCTATACCGCTATCGGCAGCTATTTCATGTTCCGCTGCCTGGTGCGCGACTACGAAGACGTCGAGGCCATCCTGCGGGGCATGGCGGTGCTCTGCGCCCCGCTGGCGATTTCGATGATCGCCGAGAACTTCATGGAACGCAACCCGTTCGCGGTTTTCGGTGGCGTGCCTTTGATTCCGTTTGAGCGCTATGAGCGGTTCCGCTGTCAGGGACCGTTTGAACATCCGATTCTGGCCGGCACGTTCGCCATCAGTTTCTTCCCTTTGTTTGCGGTTCTTCTCTGGGATCAATTTGAGCGCAAAGCTCCAGGGATTCGCAGGATGGTCATAGGTCTGCTGAGTGTCTCGGCTATTCTGGTGACTTCCTACTCATCCGGTCCGTTCATGGGGTGGTTGATAGGCACGGCGGGTCTCTTTCTCTGGCAGTGGCGGTATATGATGCGGACCGTGCGATGGGGAGTTGTGTTCATGCTGATCGCGACACAGGCGGTCATGAAGACCCCGATTTGGTGGCTCATCGGCAAGGTCAGCATGATCAGCGGCGGGACAGGATATCATCGTTCGTTTCTGATCGATTCCTGCATCAGAAATTTCACGGATTGGTGGCTGTTGGGAACGCGTCACACGGCGGAGTGGGGCCCCACGGCGCCTTTGCCGAACGACCCGGACAACACGGACATCACCAGCCAATACGTCCTCGAATGCGTCAATGGCGGCTTGGGGAAGTTCATTCTGTTCGTGGTCATGATCGTCGTATGTTTCAAGAGCCTTGGGCGAGCCATCCGGTACCTGGAGGGAGTGGATCGGTCGAAGCAGCTCTTTTTCTGGGGCGTGGGTTGCGCGATGGTTTCCCACATGATGTCGTTTATTTCGGTGGCCTATTTCGATCAGGTTATCGTGTTCTACTATCTGACACTCGCCATCATCTCGTGCCTGACTGCACCCGCGTATCTGGAAAGCCTGGCGAGTGCCGACACTGCCGAAGAGTCGGAGGGTGGCCCCTCTCGACCGTTGGACACGCCACAACCGGCCGTCAGTTGACGCGGCCTCCCGGCAATCGCATAGCCTCCATGCACTCGTCTCTGCCGTCGGCAACGCTGCCGGTCATCACCTCCGACCTGGAAACCACGGTCATCTCGGACCCGGCCGCCTTTGCGGCATTGGCTGAGGACTGGGGCATGCTGTTCAGCAGTTGCCCCGGATCGGGTCCGTTTCAGTCTTTCATCTGGAATCAGGTCACTTGGCGGCATTGTTCGGCGGGCGCTTCATTGGCGGTGATCACCGTGCGTGAGAAGGGGAGGTTGGTAGGCGTTGGGCCTTTCGTTGCAAGACGCCGGCTTGGAGTCGAACACATCTTCCCAATCGGTTTTGATCAATTCGCATACTTGGGACCGTTGGTGTTGCCGGGGCGGGATGACGTGGCCCAAGCCATCGCCACGGCGTTCGCAGAACGTTTCCCCCACGGCCTGCTGCATATTCCGTATTTCCAATGCCGGGATGAAGGTCTGGCGGTGATGCTCGCGCGATTGAGCACACTCGGATGGGGCTCCTGTTCGTGGGCCAGAAACGTTTGTCACTACCTTTGCGAGACGGAGGGTTACGAGAAATTTCTCGCCACCAAGTCCAGCAAGGCGCGCTACAACTTGAAACGGGAGCGCAAGAAGCTGGAGGAGGCTGGCACGGTGGAGATTCGCCTGTGTCAGGGGGACGAGATCAACGAGCAGGTCGTGGAGCGGGTGGCGGCGATCCAGAAGCGAAGCTGGCTGTTTCGCCGGGGACAGGAGCCGCTGGGGTCTCCCTACTATCGTGAACTGCTTCCTTCGATGGGAAAACTGCGCCTGGCGGATGTGTATCTCATGACGCTCGGCGGCAAGGATATTGCATTTGTTCTCAACTATCACAGCGGACGGGAGAACATTTGCAGTTGTGTCGGGTTTGACGAGGCTTTCGCCCAGCTTTCGCCAGGCAAGGTGATGATGAACAGCGTGGTCCAGACGATCCTCGACCGCGGGGACCACGTGCTGGACTTCCTTTTTGGAGATGCCGAATACAAGCAGTTCTGGGCAAGCCGGAGCAGGTACGCGATGGAACTGGTGGCGTGGAAAGGGCTGCCGGCCCATGTGCAGTCGTGGTTCCCCGCACGGTTGCGGGCGTGGGTGAAACGCCACCCGCGAACCACAGGGGTGCTCAAATCGGTGAGGCGATGGCTGCACCGGCTCTTTCACCCTGTCTCGCACAGCGGAGCCAACACCGTCCCGCCGCCGGTTGCGGACAAGGGCGGGGCATGATTCAAGCGTGACAACCAACAACATAACGCTGGACGTCTATACCGGGGTGGCCGAGCTCAGTGCCCTGAAAGGGGACTGGTGTCGTCTGCAAAACCACCCGAATGTTGATTGGGAACACTTCTTCCTTTATCTCGGCACTCAAGGATCGTCGGCGGTTCCCTGGGTGATGGCCGTCAAAGAGGACGGAACCGTCAAGTGTATCGTGGTGGGGCGGGTCGAGGCGGATCGCGCCACGATTGATCTGGGTTATTGGACTCCCGGGTTGGGGCGCATGACCTCGCTGAAAATCCTCACGGAAGGTGTGCTGGGCGTGATGTCGGCCGAGATGGCCGCGCTTGTCATTCGCAGGATGTGCGACGAGTTGATTGAGGGGCGCTTCAGCCGGGTTCTCCTCTGCAATATCCGAACCGATCATCCGCTCGTGGCGGCGGCCCGGAGTGCACCAAAGCGTTTTCTTCCCATGCTGCTGGCGGATCCACAGATGCATTGGCGGAAGACATTGCCCAAGGACGTGAACACGTTCTGGGCGGATCTGAGCAGGAAACATCGTTATTGGCTCAAGCGGCTCGCGAAGAAGGTCGAGGAGGATTTTCCAAAGGCGCTCAGCTATGGGGTTTTCAAGGAACCGGCGAAGACCGATGAGTTTTGCGAGATCGCCGAACAGATAGCCCGGAAGACGTTTCAACGAGGCTTGGGAGTTGGATTCAGGAATGATGACTTCTTCCGTTCCCGATGCAGAATTTTTGCGAACAAGGGATGTTTCCGGGGGTACGTGTTGGAATTGAGCGGCGCACCGAAGGCATTTTGGATGGGGTGCGTCTATGGCGATACGTTCCATTCGGAATACACGGGTTACGATCCCGGACTGAAGCACTATGAAATCGGATCGTTGTTGCTGACTCACATGATGGAGGAGTTGATTCGCGAGGGCGTGCATTTCGTGGACTTTGGCTTGGGCAGTGCGTTCTACAAACAACGTTTCGGCGATGAATCCTGGGGAGAATGCGACGAGGTGCTTTATGCGCCGACGTTTAGGAACCGGGTCATCGCGATGTCGTCAGCCGTCGCGAAACAGGTTCGATCAATGGCGATGAGACTTCCATTTGTCGATCGAATCAAAAAGATCTGGCGTCAGCGCGCGGCCCAACAGGCCGGACAGCGGGGGGACGATGGAAATGAGTAACCGCGTGTTCTAAGGCCGCAGGGAGTTGTCCTGCCGGATACCATTCGTTTGCTTCCACGGCGGATTGCGGTTATTCCTTGTTTGCGAAATGGATTCCATCACATGAGCATACGAAGCATCCTGCGGGAAAACCGTGTTTTGATGTGGCTCTATTCAATGCTTCGGAATTCGTTTGGGCATGTGAACGACAAACGCCACGGGATCGAGACCGAGTCCGTGGATTCCTTCCGGTTCAGGGATGTTTGCGCCGATGCCACGCGCTACGAGGCGGTTCCCTACTGGCTTCTCAAAAGGATCGAACAGGTGGTCAAACCCTGCCCGGAGGACGTGTTTTTTGATATTGGGTGCGGGAAGGGGCGTGCGCTGGCGATGTTTGCGCTGTGCCCCATCAGGAAATGCGTTGGTGTGGAGATAGACCCGGCGCTCGCGCAGGTTGCGAAGCGAAACGCGGACAGCCTGAAGGGGCGTGTGGCGCCGATTGAGATTCGGACTGAGAACGCCGCCGAGACGGACTACAGTTCGGGAACGATCTATTTTATGTTCAATCCTTTCGGTGCTGCGACGCTGACTGCCGTGCTGCAGCGAATTCGGGAATCCCTCGTCCAGCAACCCAGGAAGATATGCGTCGTGTACTACAACCCGCTGCACCTGGATGTATTGCGCGCGGAACTGGGGCTGAGGGTTGAAGTGCGGACGGAAAAGCATTTCCCCTGGCGTCCGCAAAAAGTGGCCTTTGCCTGGAGTGATGCACAGAAGGAATAGAACGTAATGAGTGGAAGCCTGGACAAACTGTTGGTTCGCAGCGGCGGCTCGCTGGGGCTGGCTTCCTTTTTTGAATACGGCTGCCGTTTTCTGCGGACGATCGTGCTGGCCCGGCTGCTGCTGCCGGACGCTTTCGGTTTGGCGGCGATCCTCGTGGCATGCATGGCGGTTGCGGAAGCGCTGACCGAGGTGGGATTGCGCGAGGCGGTTGTCCAGAACCGGCACGGCAGGGAAAGGGAGTTTCTCAACACCGTCTGGTGGCTTTCAGTTGGCCGGGGTTTGTTGTTGTATGCGGCGCTATGGACGTTGTCACCGTGGGTGGCGAAGACTTTCGGTCAGGAGGAAAGCGTGCTGTTGCTGCGGGTGGGGTTCCTGGTCACGATATTGAATGCTGCCACCAGCCCGGCGTTGCACGTCTTGCAGAAGGATTTCTCCTTCGGCAAGTGGGTTGTGCTGATGCAGGCCAGCGGCGTGGTGGGTGTGGTGGTGGCGATCGTGTTGGGGTTCATCACGCGGCATGTCTGGTCGCTGATCGCGGGAATTGTCGCGGAATCGCTGTGCAGATGTGTCCTGTCATTTGCGGTTCTTTCGTTTCGTCCGTCACTGGGCCTGAATCGCGGCTACCTGAAGGAGATCATGACCTTCTCCCGGGGGATGTTCGGGCTGCCGATCCTGATGGTCATTCTCCTGCAGACCGACACTTTTGTCATGGGCAAGCTGTTCTCCGCTTCGGTGCTCGGCATTTACTCGTTGGCGAGGGACCTTGCGGATTTGCCGAACAAGGTGCTCAGCCGCGTCATCAGTCCGCTCCTGCTTCCAACGTTCTCGGCGCAGCAGGAGGATTTGGCGGGAATGAGGGGCCGGGTGATCATGGTGACGGAACTCCTGGTGGCTCTCGGCGCGCCTTACACACTGTTCTGCATCCTCTTTGCCGAGCCTTACTTGGTGACGGTGTACGGGAAAACCGTTTCTGGCATGGCGGCCGCCTTCTCCATGCTGTCGGTGGCGATTCTTTTGCAAATCCTCTCTTCGGTCATCATGAACGCGTTCATTGGCCTGGGACAACCCCAGGTTCAGCGGTTTGCCTCGCTGGTGAGAACGATCTCAATGCTGGTGATCATCTACCCGCTGGCGCGATTTATGGGAGCGGCGGGAGTTGCGCTGGCTGTCTTGATATCGATCACGATAGCTCTCTCGATGCAGGTTAATTTCGCCCGGCGCATCCTCGGGTTGAAGCTGGGTGAGTATCTTGGGCCGTGGTGGACTGGTCTGGGGTTGTGCGCGTTCGTTGTGGCCGCGAAAGTGGTGGTTCATTTCGTGGCCGTTGCTCCGTGGATTGCTGTCCTCCTGGGTGGCGTGGGTTGCCTGGCGGGGTGGGGGATCGCGTGTCTTCGAATGGAGTCGTTTCGGCGTGTGCGCGCTGCCTTGGTGCGCTAAGAAAGGCTGCAAATGGATACCAATGACATGCGGGTTTGTGCGGCGGCCGGCCTGCTTCGCCTGTTGAGTCACACGCGAAGAACGCGGGAACAGGCGCTGAGCATGGCGCTGCGATGGGAAGGCGGACATTTTTTCTCGCAGACGGCCCGTTGGATCATGCTGAAGCAATACGGCGTGGAGATTGGTGATTACAGCTACGGTGAGTGTTTTCGCCCCACGGCTTTTCCTCCCGGCGTCCGGGTGGGGCGCTACGTGTCCATCGGTCCCGATGTGCGGGTGTTCATGCGCAATCACCCCATGGACCGCCTCTCGACGCACCCGTTCTTCTACAATGCGAGCCTTGGATTAGTGACGACCGACAGCATCGATACCGGCACACTGGAGATGGGGCACGATGCGTGGATTGGCGCGCGGACGATCATTCTCAAGGGATGCAAGAGGATCGGTATTGGCGCTGCCATTGGCGCGGGCTCCGTGGTGACGCGGGACGTGCCGGACTTTGCCGTTGCGGTGGGGAATCCGGCGAAGGTCATTCGCATGCGATTTGAACCGGCGGTTTGCGACGCCATCCTGAAAAGCCGCTGGTGGGAGAAGTCCATCACGGAATGCGCCCAACATCTTCAGGAAATGGCTCTCAGCATGGACAGCGTCAAAACCAATCACCCGCTGTTAAGGTAATCGTTTACGTGGAAATCGTACTCATCAACCCCGAAGGAAAAGGTTCATATCAAGGGGACGTTCGCGAGAAAAAGTCCCAGTATATGTATCCCTACAGCCTTGTGTTCTTGCAGAACTACCTGGCCAAGAAGGGAGTCCACGCGCATCTGTTTGACCTGTTCGATCAGGACGAAAAAGAGCTCCTCGATTTCTGCCGGAAGCTGGAGCGGCCTCTGGTTGGCATCACGTCCCAGACCTACAACCGTTACGATGCCGTGGCTGCGGCCAGAGACGTCAAGAAGGTTTGTCCGAGCGCCATCGTGGTTGTTGGCGGAAAACATTTCAGTTACTGTGCGCCGGAGTGCCTCGAGGACATCCCGGACATAGACATCGTGGTGAGGGGGGAAGGCGAGGTCACACTTTACGATCTGGCGGCCACGCTGGAGCGTGGCGGTGAATTGACGCAGGTATCGGGCATCACGTTCAGGTCCGGCGGCGGGATCGTTCATAACCCGGCTCGCCAGCCGGAGATGGACGTGGAACAGTTCGCGTTGGATTACACCGTCCTGCCGACCGAGAAATTTGCCAAGGGCGTTCACCTTCGCAACTACCAGAACGAAGAGATCGTCTCGTTGCCGCTGCATTTCGGCAGAGGTTGCTCGCAGAAATGCGTCTTCTGCTCGTTTGGATTGACGGCCTACCGCGTTCGGAAACTCGACAAGGTCGTTGCCGACATCGTTTACCTGAAGGAGCGGTTCAACCGCTGCTACTTCTCGTTCATTGACCCGTCCTTTTGCGAGCGAACGGCGTTTGTGGAGGCGTTCTGCAAGCGCCTGATTGAGGAGAATGTTGGCGTCAAGTGGTATTGCGAGGCAAGGGCGGATACCCCGCTGCATCTTCTGGATCTCATGGCCCGCGCGGGTTGCATCAGTCTGGATTTTGCGGTCGAGACCGGTTCGTCACGGATTCTCGAAGTGATTCGCAAACGAATCAATCTGGGGCAGGTTCAAGAGTTTGCCGCGGAGTGCAAGAAGCTCGGCATCCGGACGCTGGCATTCTGGATGCTTTCACATCCCGGCGAGACGGAAGAAGACGCGCTGCAAACCCTGAGGCTGGCTGAACGGATGGCTCCTTACACGAACTATGTGACGTTTAACGTGGCTCAGGTGTTGCCGGGGACGGAGCTCGAGACCATTGCAAGAGCGCGAGGTGTTTTGCCGGCGGGGTTCCGCTGGTGCGACGGCCGGGTGCTCAACGAGCATGAGGACCTGGGGCCGAAGTACAATCCTCTCTACTTGGAGCACCTTTCCGTGGATTACATCCGGAAGTTCAAGGATGAATTCGAGAAGCTGACGGCTGAGAGATTCACCACCCGGGCCGATTTGTGGCGCATGGTGAAAAAAGGACTGCGCAACATCCCGCAACAGTCGTTGTCGGTCACGCTGAAAGATGTTGGCAGGTTCGGTTCAAGGCTGGGCCGCAAAATCACCGCTGAATGCAGCAGGCGGTTCCGGCGGGGCGGAAGTTGATTGGAGAGCGAACGCAGAGGGACGATGAGCAACAGCCATCCCACCATCGCTTTACTAGGCGCGGGTTTTACAACCGGCAACCATGGCGTGAGCGCGCTGGCTTCGGGCACGCTGACTGCGCTGAGGCATGCCGATGCGGACGCCGAACTGGTGTTTCTCGACTACGGCCGTGAGGCCATGGTGAGCCGTGACCGGATTGGAAACAGCGAGGTGCAGTGTGAAACCATCAACCTGCGTTTCTCAAAGAAACCATGGCAGCCGAACCACATTGCGCGTCTGTTGCTGGTTGCCGCGTTGTTGAGGCTGGTGCCGTGCCGCGATACGCGCCGGAAGATGGCCGAACGAAATCCATGGCTGTGCCGCATCCTGGACGCGCAGTTGCATCTGTCCATCGCGGGTGGCGACAGCTTCAGCGACATCTACGGAATGCAACGGCTGCTGTATGTCGTCCTGCCGCAGATGCTCGTGCTCTGGCTCGGCAAGCCGCTGGTATTGCTGCCGCAGACTTATGGTCCGTTCGAGTCTCCCCTGGCCCGTGTTCTGGCCCGTCATGTGATCAAGCGCGCGGCGCTTGTTTACTCGCGCGACATGGAGGGCGTGGAAGCTGCGCGCGCATTGGTGGGTGGGGCGGATGCGCGCATCCAGTTTGCCTACGACATGGGGTTCGCGTTGGAGCCGCGTCCGCCGGCAGATGATGTTCGGCGGCAAGTGGAAACAATCAAGCAGAACGGTCCCGTGGTGGGATTGAACGTGAGCGGGTTGCTCTACATGGGCGGATACAACCGGAGCAACATGTTCGGTCTTCGAGCCGCGTATCCGCAGCTTGTTCACGCCTTGCTGGACGAATTGATCCAGAAGCTTGGGGCGCAGGTGTTGCTGGTTCCGCACGTGTTCGGTGGGGATGAGAACCCGGAAAACGATCAGAAGGCCTGCGAACGTATCTTCGCCGACTTCGGATCGCGCCACGCGGGACGGTTGCATTATCTGCCGGGCCGTTTCGATCACCACGAAATCAAATACCTGATCGGTCAATGCGATTTCTTCATGGGATCGCGGATGCACGCATGCATCGGCGCGCTTTCACAAGGCATCCCGGCCGTCGGCCTTGCTTACAGCCGGAAATTCGCCGGCGTGTTGGACTCGGTGGGGGGAGGTTCCCGCGTGGTGGACCTGAGGAGTTCAGACGAAGCCCAGGTGCTCGCCGCGGTCCGGGAAGCGTTCGCGCAGCGGGAGGTTTTGCGCCGCCAATTGGAAGAAAAGATGCCTTCCATCAGGGAGTCCGTATTGGGGTTGTTTTCGAGGGAAGAGGTTCGCCGATTGCTGACGGAGTGATTGTGGAATGCGACAATTGAAATCCATCGCGGATGTGGTTCGCTGGCGCCTGTGTCATGGGTGCGGGGCGTGCGCGTCTGTTTGTCCCGAAGCCAATGTGAAATTGGTGGACGTTTATGAGGAGGGGATTCGACCGATGGTTTTGGATCCTCTCAAATGCCAGTCGTGCGTCCGTTGCCTGGAGGTGTGCCCGGCATACGAAGTGGATCATTCGGCGCTTCAGGCGCGCCACGACATTTTGCCGGAATTGGCGCCTTTTTTTGGACCGGTCATTGAGGTTTGGGAGGGACATGCTGCAGACCCGGCAATCCGCCTTCAGGGTTCATCCGGCGGAGCGCTGACGGCGCTTGCGCTTTATTGCATGGAGCGGCGCGGCATGCATGGCGTGCTGCATGTGGGCAGCGATCCTGAGGAACCATTGCGCAACCGCACGGGCCTGAGCCGGACGCGGCAGGAACTGATGGCGAAATGCGGTTCACGTTACGCGCCGGCTTCGGTTTGCGACAGTCTCGGCCTGATTGAATCCGCGCCGAGCCCCTGTGTTTTCATTGGCCAGCCGACGGAGGTCAGTGGTTTGCGGAAGGCGCAACGGCAGCGGCAGGAATTGGACAAGCGCGTGGGGGTGGCGTTGTCGTTCTTCTGTGCGGGCAGCCCGCCAACGAAGGCGACCGTCGAATTGCTCAAGAAAATGGGAATCGATCCCGCACAGGTGGGACAGCTCCGTTATCGGGGCAATGGCTGGCCTGGCATGTTCGCGGTGACCTTGCGGGGCCAGACGTCGCCCTGTGCGGAGATGACCTATTACGATTCGTGGGCTTTCATCCAAGCTTACCGGCCGTATTCAGTCCGCCTGAATCCGGACGACACGGGCGAAGAGGCGGACATCTCCTGCGGTGATCCCTGGTATCGGGAGGTCAAGCCGGGGGAGCCCGGTTCGTCACTGGTGATGGTCCGTACAGAACTCGGTCGCGAAATCGTGCGCGGCGCCATGGAGGCGGGCTACCTGGAATTGACCCCGGCGGAGCCGCAGAAGGTGACCGCGTCACAAAAAAACCTGATCAACAAACGGCGCGCCATTTGGGGGCGCCGACTGGCGTTTCGTGTGTTTGGCTTGCCCGTGACGCGATTGAGGGGGTTCCCGTTGTTCCGTTTGTGGGTGCGATTGTCACTTGAGGAGAAGCTCAAATCCACCTTGGGCACGGCCCGGCGAATCCTCCAGCGACGCTATCGTGAGCCGTTGGACTTGAAGAAATGCGCACTCGATGTGATATTCGCGCAGGGTTCGGGTGGATCAGGTCCCGTCGGGCAAGGCAAACGCTGACCTGCGGGGCTGCGGGGCTGTGGGGCGACTGGGGAAGTACCCATTTCTGCGGCTGTAGCCGCAATTCAGGCTTCACGAGCCTTGTGGGTGTCCCTTAGGATTTGTGGGAGGATTTGGGTGTGTCGTGGTTGTTGCGGTGAATTGATTTTATGAAGATCGCAATCGTTGGGCAGGGTTACGTTGGTTTGCCGTTGGCGATTCAGTTCGCCCGGTCGGGCGTTTCCGTGTTGGGGCTGGACATTGATCCGGCAAAAGTTGAAGCGCTCAACTTTGGCAAAAGTTACATCAAACACATTGAAGGGTCGGCCATCGCCGAGCAGATCAAGGCGGGCCGTTTCTCTGCCTCGGCTGACCTGAGCCGTGTCAGGGAAGTGGAGGCGGTGATCATCTGTGTGCCGACGCCGCTCAACAAAAACCGCGAACCGGATATCTCCTACATCGTGGATACCGGGAAGGCGATCGCTGCGCATCTGCAAAAGGGCACGCTAGTGGCGCTGGAGTCCACGACCTACCCGGGGACGACGGACGAAGACCTGCGCCTGGTGTTGGAGCAGGGCTCCGGGATGAAAGCCGGTACGGGGTTTCATCTGGCCTTTTCACCCGAACGCGAAGACCCCGGCAATCCTCACAGCGTCGTGGCGACGATTCCGAAAATCGTGGGTGGCTATACGCCGGCTTGCTTGAAGAGGGCGATGGACCTCTACGGCAAGGCCATCAAAACGCTGGTGCCGGTTTCTTCCTGCCGCGTGGCCGAGGCCGCCAAGTTGCTCGAAAACACCTTCCGCAGCGTCAACATCGCGCTGGTGAACGAACTGAAGATTGTCTATGCCGCGATGGGCATCGACATTTGGGAGGTTGTCGCGGCTGCCAGGACCAAGCCATTCGGATTCATGCCGTTCTATCCCGGTCCCGGCCTCGGCGGACATTGCATTCCCATTGATCCATTTTACCTGACTTGGAAGGCGCGCGAGTATGGCCAGAACACGCGGTTCATCGAACTGGCTGGCGAGGTGAATTCGTCGATGCCGGAATACGTGGTATACCGAGTGATGGAGACGCTGAACAGCCGATGCAAGTCGGTGAAGGGGAGCCGTGTCTTGGTGTTGGGATTGTCTTACAAACCGAACGTGGACGACGAGCGCGAGTCGCCGAGTTACGTGCTGATGGACATGCTGCACAAACGTGGTGCGGAGGTGTCCTATCACGACCCGTACCTGCCCGTCATCAGGCCAACCCGCGAGCATCCGCATTGGGTCGGGACGAAGTCCGTGGCGTGGAGCCGCAAAGTCATTTCAAGCTTCGACCTTGTGCTGATCGCCACGAATCACGCCAGCGTCAACTATCAGCAACTGGCAGATTGGGCGCCCTGCATCGTGGATACACGCAATGTCATGGCGTCCATCAAGACGAAGTCGGGCCAGGTTTGGAAGGCTTGAGACGTGGAAAAACCAAAGGGTCTCGATGGCGGATTATGAGTGCGGCAGACTTGTGAACCGATGGATATTCTATTGAGAGAAAGCGTTGGCATTACCGCTCTTAGGTTGTTGCCACTTTGAACTTGAAGCACGGTGGGCAAAACATCTATCAGTATAGCAGGAGTTGAACGGATGCCGGTGCCATGTGTGACTGCGAGGTCGTCTAATTTGGAGATCTGCGCTAGCGAAAGCCGGCTCGGCGCGTTTTTGCTTCTCGGGGTGGTGTTCTGTCTTCTTGTCTGGGGAAGCGTTGCGAACGCGGAGGAAATGGTGTTCCGCACGCGAGGCTACTGTGTGACGCCCGCGGTATCCCGTCCGATCCAAAACGACAAGATGGGGACGATCCTTCCCAGCGCGGTTACGTCGAATGTCCCGGTTGCAGTTATCACCTACACTCGTTCCGGGGAGGTGAAAGCGGTGGTCTTCCGTAGTCGCAGCTTCTGCGCGCCGTCACCTGTCCAGCAGGAGGCTCAAGCCGAACGGGTCTGCGTTGCCCCAGCCACGACAACAGCCATACCAGAAGCTCCGCTCTATCTTCTTACGGCAGCAGGAACCCCGCAGGTATCACAGGCTGCGGCTGCTGTTGCGCAGAGCCCGGGATCGGGTATCACGCCGGGTTATTCTTCTGGCCCCGCATCGTGGATGTCGGTGATGCCGCCAACCCTGCCACTGGTGCCGGAGGATTTCATCACGGTGGCGCCATTCCCCCTGGCGCCGACGCAGGCGCTGACTTGGGGACCGGTCAACATATACCCGAAGTTGTTCTACGGGCTTTATCAAGGAAACGGAATTCAGGTTGCTCCCGGCGAACAGGTCAAAACCGCCAGCCACGTGATCTCCCCGGGCGTGTTCTTGAGCCTGGGTGACCACTGGACTTTGGATTATGCCCCCACGAAGACAGTTTACGTGAGTGAGAAGCTTCGGGACACATTTGATCATTCTGTTCGCCTGACTGGCGGGACTCGCTATGAGAACCTGATTTTCAAGCTCGAGCAAGCGTACAACTCTTCCACAACGCCGCTGCGCGAAACCGCCTCGCAAACCGGCCGGGAGATGTACACGACGACTTTCCGGTTTTACGATCCTTTCTCAAGCGAGATGGCGTTGGAATCGGAAGTTCATCAGAATTTTCAATTCCTCGAGCCATCCGATGTCACCGCCGCAACCGTAGGACAACCTTTGCAGCAGAACTCGCGCGAGTGGTCCACGTTGAACTGGTTGAACTATCAGCCTTGGGCTGGTGCGAATTTTGCCATCGGGCCTGGCATCGGGCACATTGCTGTAGACCCGGATGGCACCGACATGACCTATGAACGGCTCCTGGCGCGCATGCGTTGGAAGCTGACCGACAAGGTGTATTTTGTGGCCCAAGGCGGCGGGGAGAACTGGCAATTCTCCAATTCTCCGATCGGTGACCAACTGAACCCGACTTTTATGATGATGCTCCAATACGCCCCGTTTGAGACCACATGGTTGGGGCTCGTGTATGAGCGCGTGATGAGCCCATCCTATTTCGAAGGTTTGGTCACGGAAACCACGTCGGCCAGGGTGTTCCTGCAGCAGCGTCTTCTCCAGCAATTCAAGGTGATCGTGGGGGCTCAATACGGTGAAATGGAGTACGAGGCCTCCCAGGCAAATGCAATTACCGGCACTGACAGCTACTATTCCGTTGAGACGAGGCTGGTCCACCCCTTCTTTGGACGGGGAACGATCAGCGCCATGTGGCAGTTTGGCAAGAACAGTTCCACACGCCCCGGGGGATATGGCTTTGAAAGCAGCCAGATCGGCATGGAATTGCAGTATCAATTCTAGCTGAATCCTCTTTGGAACCTCTCGCCCATGTGTTTGGCCTGAACGATGACGACCCGGGGGAGGGCATAAGTCCATGCCACTTGAAGAAAACCCCAATTCAGTAACGAAGCCGCGCAAGGTTGAATCGAGACACCTGCCTCCGATTCATGAAGAGGAGGAATTCCCGCAGCCTCGGATGCAGATTCGGAGGTTTGCGCTGGCGCTGGCCGTGCTCCTGACTTGCTTTGCTGTCCCCTTGTACCACTTGTTGCGTTTTGCGGCAGGCAGCTCGTTGTATTCGCACGTGTTTCTGGTTCCTCTGATCAGTGCGTATTTGGTTTGGTTGCAGCGGGGGAAGTTGCCATTTCATTCCGAACCACCCCGGCAGATGGCGGTGTTTTCACTGATTGCTGGTTTCGTCGTGTTTGCGGGTTATGGGGTGGCGATGGGCTCGCCGTTGACGTTGAGCGTGGAGGATTCGCTGGCGTTCACCACGTTGTCTTTTCTCCTGTGCTTCTTTGGCGTCTGCTGTTTGTTTCTGGGGAGGGAGACTCTGCGTGCCATGGCATTTCCGTTGGCGTTCCTTGTCTTCATGGTGCCGTTTCCCACGTTCCTGCGGGAGGAGATTGAGTTGATTTCCCAGTACACTTCTGCGGCCACCGCTTGCGTCATGCTTGAAGTATCCGGCATGCCTGTGTTTCGGGATGGACTGGGTTTCCAATTGCCGGGCATCAGGCTGCATGTGGCCCAGGAATGCAGCGGTATTCATTCCAGCCTGGTGTTGTTCCTTACCGGCCTTGTGGCCAGCCATCTTTGTCTGCGGACGACCTGGAAGCGCGTCGTGCTGGTGCTGGCGGTGTTCCCGTTGGCCATCCTGAGAAACGGGTTTCGGATTTTTGTGATCAGCCAGTTGTGTGTTCGCAAGGGCTCGGAAATGCTTGATTCTGCCATCCATCGTGAAGGTGGACCGATATTCTTTGCTTTATCGCTCGTGCCTTTTTTCCTACTGTTAATCGTTCTTCGAAGATTGGAACGGGCTGCTCAAGAGGCAAAACCAAGGCTCTGTGGAGATTAGCATGCGAAGACCCTCACAATGGATTTCTGTGGCGATGACTGCGGTATTGGTGGCCGTCGGTGGAGCCGGTTGTTCGCCCTCGGCCAGCAAAGCCCGCCACATGGAGCAAGCGGACCGCTATTACAACGCGGGCGAGTATGACAAGGCGGAGGTTGAGTACATCAGCGTTCTTCATGCGGATCCGCAGAACCCCCACTGCCTGGGCCACCTCGGGCTTACGTATTTTGAACAAGGCCGTTTGGAGCGGGCTTTGCCCTTGTTGAACAAGAGTTTCCAACAGGATCCGAACGATCTCGACGTGCGTTTGAAGATGGGCCTCATCTATCTCGCAATGGGCAAGTCGAAGGAAGCCCGGACGGAGGCGGTCGCAGTGATGGAGCGAAGATCCCAGGACGAAGAGGCACCGATCCTGCTTGCCGAGGCATCCGAGACACCGAAGGAGATCGAGGAAACCCGGCAGCGGCTTCAGAAGATGATACAAACAGGGGGCGAGAAAGCGCCTCTGCAAGTGGCCTTGGGAAGTCTTTCGCTCCGCCAGCGAGATTTCAAGGCCGCGGAGGCGGCGTTCAAACGCGCGCAGACTCTCGACGCGAAATCGAGCGCGCCGTATTCGGCGCTGGGCAATTTGTATTGGATGCAGAACGACCTGAAGAATGCGGAGCAGGCCTTTCAAGCTGCTGCAGAACGCGCCTCATTCAGGTCGCCGAAGCGGTTGAAATACGCGCAGTTCAAGATTCAGAACGGAGATCTGGACGCCGGAAAACGCCTGTTGGAGGAGATGGTTCAGAAAGCGCCGGATTACATGCCCGCTTCGGTATTGTTGGCGGAGGTGGCGTTCAACCAGAAGAAGTATGACGATTGCGATGCCTTGCTGAAGAAGATCGTGACGCGCGATCCGTTCAACTACGAAGCTTCGATGCTGCGCGGCAGGATGAAGCTGGCGAAAGGTGAGACGGCCAAGGCCATATCGGAGTTCGAAGGGGTCATGATCCGTTACCCCAAGGCCGCTTATGTGCGTTACCAGCTTGCTCTGGCCTATCTGGCGGACAACGAGACGGGGAGAGCCAGAAGCACCCTCACTGACGCTGTGAACCTGAACCCGGATCTTGTGGAGGCTTCGCTCCTTCTGGCGGAACTCAGGATTAAAACGGGCGACATGAGTTCGGCGATTGTTCTTCTGAAGCAGTTCGTTCAACGGCATCCGGAAAACGCCCAGGGATGGCTGTTGCTGGCCAGTGCCTACCGTGGTCAAAACAATCCTGACGCCGCGCTCGATGTGTATCGGAAGTTTGAGACTCTGTTTCCGAAGAGCTCCGACGTGGTTTTGCAGGTGGGGCTGGTTTATCTCCAGCAAGGCAACCGAGCTGAAGCGCGGAAGGTGTTTGAAAAAGCGATCGAACTTACGCCGGGTTACCTGCCTGCGCTGGACCAGTTGGTTGGCATGGATTTGGCCGAGAAGCAATACGCAGTAGCGCTGCAACGCATCGGGAAAGAACTGGAGAAGGCTCCCAAGCTGGCGCCACTGTATTTTTTGCAGGCCAGAGTGTTCCTGACGCAACGGGACGCGAAACAGGCGGAGGGCGCGTTGCGAAAGGCCGTGGTACTGCAGCCCGACTTCTACGCAGCCTACTTCTCGCTGGCCCAACTTTACGTGACGTCCAACCAGCGCGAGAAGGCGATGGAGGAACTCTTCACTGTCGTGGCAAAGAACCCCAAGGATGTCGCCTCTCTCATGCTCATTGGCATGATCTACGACTACGA
The DNA here is from genome assembly GCA_964524715.1 of uncultured Verrucomicrobiota bacterium. Taxonomy (GTDB): domain Bacteria; phylum Verrucomicrobiota; class Verrucomicrobiia; order CAIQCK01; family CAIQCK01; genus CAIQCK01. Next base: position 32,962 of record CAZGGF010000484.1, read on the forward strand.
GAAGGACTACAATGCCGCCCGCGACGCCTACGAGAAACTGCTGGCTGTGAATCCGAGGTTCGGGCCGGCGTTGAACAACCTCGCGTACTTGTATTCGGAGCATCTCGGCAATCTCGACAGGGCTTACGAGATGGCGGGCAGGGCCAGGGATTTGCAGCCGGGAGATCCGTTGGTCGCGGACACTCTGGGTTGGATTCTCCACAAGAAGGGCCAGTACTCAACGGCACTGAATCTCCTCCGGGAAACGGCGAACAAGCTGCCAAATGAACCCGAGGTCCAATTCCATCTGGCGATGACGCACTACATGATGGGCGAGGAGGAGCCTGCGCGGCTGGCGTTCCAGCGCGCGCTCCAGCTGAACAAGGAGTTTTCCGGCGGCATCGAAGCCCGGCAGTGCCTGACCGTGCTGGCGGTGAATCCCAGCACAGCCAGTGCCGAGGCCCGCGCGGAATTGGTGAGCAGGATAGCGGGGAAACCCAATGACCCGGTTGCGCTTCTCCGGCTCGCTGGCATCTATGCGCGCGAGGGAGCGTTCGATAAAGCCGTTGCGACATACGAAGCGATCTCAAAGTCGAATCCGAAGAATCCGAGGCCGATCGTCAGTCTGGCGCAGCTTTATGCAGGTCGTCCGCAGGGAGCGACCAAGGCATTTGAATACGCCAAGACCGCGTACAAATTGGCGCCGGATGACGCGGCCGTTTCCGGTATGTTGGGGCGTCTTGCCTATCAGATGGGGGATTCCAAGTGGGCGCTGAGCCTGTTCCGCCAAACAGTGGCCAAGCAGCCGGGAAATCCCGAATTGCTCTACAGTCTCGCGGAGGCTGCCTACAGTCTCGGTCTGGTTGCGGAGGCGGAGACGGCGGCGCGAGATGCGCTGCAAGCAGGCCCGACATTCGCCCGGGCCGGCGAGGCCAGACAGTTCCTCGGTATGGTCGCGGCCTCCGCCAATCCCGCTCAGGCTCCGGCGGCGGCGTCCTTGGCTGAACAGGTTCTGAAGTTGGACCCGGCCTATGTGCCTGCGCTCATGGTGATGGCAGCCATCAACGAGCAGAAATCGGACATCAAGGCGGCCAGACAGATCTACGAAAAGGTGCTGGGGCGTTATCCGGATTTTGCGCTGGCAATGAAACGGTTGGCCATCCTGGGCGCAGAAGACCCGGGTGATAACAGCCGGATTCTCGATATGGCGATCAAGGCCCGGCAGACGTTTCCCGATGACATGGAACTGGGCAGGGCGCTGGGGATCATCAACTGCAAGCGGGGAAATTACCGGACGGCGGCGGACTTGCTGAAACAAAGCGTCAGCCAATATCCGAACGACGCCAAAGCGGCGTTCTACATGGGCATGTGCCAGTATTCGCTCAAGAAGCCGGATGAGAGCAAGCAATTGCTCCAGCGCGCCTTGACCCTGAATCTGCCCGACGAACTTGCCTCGGAAGCCCGGCGCGTGTTGCAGACCCTCAAGTGACGACGGGCTAGTTCTCCGCTGAATGCAGCCCGCCGGTGCCGGCGCGGAACTCGATGTTTGTTCGTGCCGGGTCGTCAGGCAGTGGCTTGGCGCAATTCCAGAGACACGCGCCACAGTGGACGCACTTCTCCCGGTCGAACGCCGGCACGCCTTTCGGTCCCGGCGTGATCGCCTGTCCCGAACAAACCTCGATGCAAACCTTGGTGCCGCAATTCTCGCAGAGGTTTGGATAGAGGAATGCGACGTGGTCCGCGTAGCCGGCCGGCGCCTGTACCTTCCCGCCCAGCAGCAGCGCGTCCTGCTGCGACACGAGCAGTTTGCCGTCGTAAGGAATCGCCGGCCAGCCGCAGCACTCCATCAACGTTGCATGCGCCGACACGCCCCTCGCCGCGCACGCGTCCTGAATCTTCCTCACCTCGTCGGCGGGGATTTTCCCGCGGTAGTATTCCTCCATGCTTGGCAGCCGCTCATGCGGAGCGAGTGCCTGTCCGGGAACGGCGACTTTCCCCTTCGTGAATCCCGCCAGGCCCATGCCGACCAAGCCCGCCACCACGCCGTGATGGAAGCCGTCGCGCGCACGTTCCGCCTCGCGGCCTTCGCTCTCAATCCAACTCGCCCGGCGGCGTCTCGCATAGGTCTCTTCGAGGTTCTCCTTCGTAAACGGTTTCTTCGCCTGGAGCAGCTCGATCACGCCCTCGGCCAGTTGCACTCCGCTCAGCCATGCTTCATCCACGCCGGAGCCGGTGAGCAGGTTCGTCGTGCCGGAGCCTTCGCCCACGCGCGCGTAACCGTTGCCGACGAGCCATGGCTCGCCGCGCTTGCCGGATTCTCCCAATGTCTTCGCGCCCCACGAGCGCAGCGTGCCGCCTTCCAGATAACGCCAGAGATATGGGTGCATCATCCAATGCTGGAGATAGCGGTAGCTCGTCCGCATCGGGCTGTCGAACCACGACGGCACGAAGATGCCCAGTGACGCCACGCGGTCGGGATAAACATACATGAACCCGAATATCTCAGGCTCCGGATAGCCGAACGTGTGGAACACCGTGCCGGGCTTCAGGTCACAATCCTCGCGCAAGTTGACGACCATCTTCATGCCCACGGCCCAGTCTTGTGTATGATGGCCCGGTGGCATGCCGAAATGCCGGTCGAGTTGCTGGCCCACTGTGCCCACCGGCCCGTCGCCCACCACCGTCAGCGCAGCGCGGATGTCCATGCCGGGCATGAAGCCCGCCTCCGCCTTGCCTTGCTTGTCCACGCCCTGATCCAGCAGCCGCACACCGGTGACGCGGTCCTGTTCGATCAACGCCTTCGCCACGGGCGTACCGGGCCAGACCTGCACCGCGCCCGTCGCCATTACCTGTTGCCCGACCCATTGATTGAACTGTCCCAGCGAGAAGATCAGCCCGCCATGCTTGCTCAGGAACGGCGGGATATACGGCAGCTTCACCGCTTCGTGTTCATATGGTAGCATCCATTTGAACGCACGGACGAATGCGTCGCCGAGCCGCAATGTCGCCGAGCGCCGGCTCGCCCCGATCGGGTCGAGCAAATACAGAACACGCTCCTCCGTCACCGCCGCCGCTGTTGGAATCTGGGCCGGGTCGAGGTCGGGGAACGACACCCGCAGCCCGCGCCCGCGCGTCACCACGCCCGACACGCCGAAGCCGATGTCGTCCGCGCGCTCGTAGCACATCACCTGCGGCGGCATCCCCGGCGCGACGGCGCTCTCAAACCGCGGCGTGCCGTCGGCATTCATCAAGTTGCGCGACAGCGTGGTCAGGAACCCGCCCGTGGCAGGCCCGAAACCGACGCAGACGATGTCCACGTCCATGCCTTGCCGCTCGATGGACGGTTGCGGTTGTTCAGTGTTTGGTATGGTCATAATGTTTCATCCAGCCCTTATTCCCGGCTGACAACAGTAGCATAAGATTCCCGCCATCCTAATCCAGCCGCTTTTTTAATCATGTGTTCCTGCGTTGGGATGACGGAGACTCACCGCAGAGGCGCAGAGGGCGCAGAGGGATGACGGGGATAGACACTTCCGAATCTCCGCGTTCTCCGCGTCTCTGCTGTGAAATGGCGGTTCCTTACGGTCGGGGATTTGCGCGGCAAAACCAGCAGTTCATCTCACCGAATTCAGCAGGTGCTGAATCTGTTTCAGTATCGCCGGCCAATAGCCAAACACCACGAGGCAGATCCAGAATACCGTGTAGATCAGCCCCCATACGATGACGGCTCGGAAATAGTTCTTCCGGGTTTCGTTATTCCCAACAAATGACCAGACGATGATCATGATGAAGCCGATGCACGGCAAAGCCATGATGAACATCGCAAACATCCAAAACCAGAACGAGACGTAGTTCCTGTCATTTCCTTTGGCCATATAGTGGTGGTGGGTTGGAGGTTTGAGATTCTGGATCGACCTGAGAATTCCTTGCACAGACAGGGGAGGTGACACAAGGCTGAAAGGCAGGATGGGGTGTTGGGTCATTCAGTGAGTGAGGAGGTAATGGGAAAGGTGGATCGCGACCTCCGGGCGCGATGCTGTGATGATCTGGGGGAGATCGCGCCCG
>CAZGGF010000485.1:0-3904 GCA_964524715.1 uncultured Verrucomicrobiota bacterium
GAGCGAATCGCACCGGACGGCAGGCTGATCGGTCTTGATGTGGACGATGAATCGCTGGCGGAAGCCGGCGGACGACTGGCGCCGTTTGGCGCGCGAGTGCGGTTGGTGCGGGCGAATTTTGCGGATATGAAGGCGGCGAGCGAGAGCGTGGGAGGTGCGGCGGTGGATGGGGTTCTGTTGGACCTCGGTGGTTCGTCGCATCAATTCGACACGCCGGAACGCGGTTTCAGTTTTCGCGAAGATGGCCCGTTGGACATGAGGCAAGACCGGCGGCTTGACCGGACGGCGGCGGACATTCTCGCGGAATCGAGCGAGGAGGAGTTGACACGGATTTTTCGGACGTACGGTGAGGAACCCCTCGCCAAACGACTTGCGGTGACTGTCGTGCAGGAGCGTGCGCGGCAGCCGATCACACGCACGATCCAGTTGGCCGATCTGGTAAGGCGGGTCAAACGCGGCAGTCACCGCAGTATTCATCCGGCGACGCTGGTTTTTCAGGCGTTGCGGATCGCCGTGAACGACGAGTTGAACCAGCTCCGGCGTGGTTTGGAAGCGGCCGTGGAGTTGTGCCGGCCAGGCGGCCGCATCGCGGTGATCGCCTTCCACTCGTTGGAAGACCGGATTGTGAAGGATTTCATGCGGCAAATGTCGTCGCCCTGTGTTTGCCCTCCGGGTTTGCCGGTGTGCAGGTGCGGGATGCGGCGGCGGTTGCGGCTGGTGCAGCGAAAGGCATTTCAACCAACCGAGGCGGAGGTGTTGGCAAATCCTCGTGCCCGGAGCGCGCGGTTACGCGCAGCGGAAAGAATCGAGGCATGAGGAGCAGGATCGCGCGGGCGCAGGACGACCGGCGTCGGACCGTGTGATCAGGAGAATGGAACAATGAATGTGGAAGTATTGGATACAGTGCGCGGCAGGATCGCAGTTCATCTGATCTGTCTTGGCCGCAGTTTGTGGCGGGGACGCTTCGGCTCCCTGAGTTTCTTCTGCGCGGGCATCTGGCGCGGATTTCACGACATGTGGAAGGGAACATGGCATCCGGGTGTGACCCCGATGGTCACCGGCCATCACATCCGTGGCATACGGTGGTGAATGGAAGGTAGAACCGAGGAAAGATTATCATGGCTTACTGGATACGGAACAACCGGCGGCGTGAGAGCGGCGTAGTGCAGCTTTGGCCGGTGATGAAGTGGATCGGCGTGGCGGCGCTGTTGGCGTCGGGTGCGATGCTGGTGGTTTGGCAGCAGACGCAGAACGCCGCGCTGGCTCGCAGCATCGAGGAGTGCAGGCTGCGCGCGGAGAAGACGCGCCGCGACAACGTCCAGATCAGTCTGCAGATCGCTCAGTTGGAGAGACCGGAAGTGCTGGAATGGAAGAACCAGGTCTGGCGCCTCGGTTTGGTGACGCCTTCTGAAAGCCAGATCGTCCGCGTGGGGACCAGCGACCGGCTCGTTCCCTCGACGCGCCCAGGCGCACGCACGGTGCGCAATCCGGGCGCTGTGGCCTACCGCCACTAACGACCGTCATGACTCACGACCGATACCGCTGGCAAGCCTGGATAGTGGGCGTTGTCATGCTTGTGGGCTTTTTGCCCATCGGCCGCCAACTGGTCCTGTGGCAGGTGGTCCAGCGCGAGGAGTTGGCGCCGAAGGCCGGCAGCCACCTCAAGAAACAGATTCTGGAAGGATACCGTGGCAACATCCTGGACGCGCACGGCGACAAGCTGGCGATCAGCATACCGCGAAAAACGCTGGTCGCTGATGCGATGCTGTTGAGCAGCCTCGAGCTGCCTGCGAACGTGGCACCGGCCATTGTGCGGAAAACAGCCGAAGTGCTGGGTGTGAAGGAGCAGTCGATCTGGGACCGTCTCAACCGCAACAGTCAATACGTCGTCATCATGCACAAGGTGGACGAGGCGGTGTTCAATCGGTTGACCAACGAGATCGCGCGGCTCGATTTCGGCGTGGACCCGCGCCAGCTCTCGTCCAAGCAACGAGCAATCCTGCGACAGGCGCGGCAGATGGCCATCTATGCCGACGAAAAGGACGAGTTTGTGCGTTACTATCCGAACGCGCAACTTGCCGCACACGTGTTGGGCTACGTGGACAACAGCCACAAGGGAATCTCAGGCATCGAGAAGCAATTTGACGGTTTGCTGCGGGCCTATGACGGCACGCGCGTGATCGAGCGAAATGCGTTCGGCGAGGCATTGTGGATTTACAAGAAGGACGAAGTCCTGCCGCATGATGGGTTCGATGTGCAGCTGACGATCGATCAGGTGGTTCAGACGATCCTGGAAGATGAGTTGCAGAGAGCGTTCAAGGAACGACAGCCTGACAGTGTTGTCGGCATCGTGATGCGCCCGCGCACCGGCGAGATTCTCGGCATGGCTGCCTGTCCGACGTTCAATCCTGATGAGCCGGGAAAGAAACTCCCCGGCGAAACTGAACTCGCGATGCTCGACCGGTTGCGCAACCGCTGCATTGCCGACGTCGCCGAGCCGGGGTCCACATTCAAGATCGTCACCGTGGCGGGTGCGCTCGACAAACGTTTGGTGACGTTGCAGGACTCATTCGATTGTCGCATGCCATGGTTCTTCTGCGGTGTGCCACTGCGCGACTCACACCACTATGGCAACCTGACCGTGAAGGAGGTTATCACCAAGTCGAGCAACATCGGCGCGGGGAAAATCGCTGCAACGCGTCTGGGCCAGCAGGGGCTCTACAACTACATGAAGTCGTTTGGCTTTGGCGACCGCACGGGTGTTCAGTTGCCCGGCGAGGTTCGCGGCATCGTGCATCCCCCGAAAGAATGGTCGGCCATCAGCATTGCGCACATCCCGATGGGCCACGAAGTCGCCGTGACGCCGCTGCAGATGATAACCGCGATGAGCACCATCGCCAACGGTGGTGTTCGGATGCAGCCCATGATTGTGAGCGGAGTGCGCGACCGTGCCGGTCAGCTTGTCGGGCGCTTCAATCCCAAGCCGGTCTGTCAGGTCATCCGCAAAGAGGCGGCGGATTTGATGGTGGAGGCGCTTATGACCGTGACTGTAAAAGGCGGCACCGGGACACGGGGTGCGGTTCGTGGTTTCGACGTGGCTGCGAAGACCGGCACCGCACAGAAACTCGAAGGCGGGCATTACGTGCAGAAGTACTACGCGTCGTTCGTTGGTTTTTTTCCTGCGCGACAACCGGAAATCTGTATCCTGATTTCGTTGGATAACCCGCACGATCCAGGCGGCGAATACTATGGTGGCGCAGTCGCTGCGCCGGTGTTCCAAGCCGTGGCAGAGCGGGTGGCGAAGAATTTGAGCGTTCGGCCGGACCGGCCTGAGGAAGAAATTGCAACCCAGACGGGCAGGTCCAAAGGCCGTTTGAATACAGCACAACATCATGCAAATTAAAAAACTTATTGAGGTTTTGAGCGGTGCGGAAGTGGACGGACCGATCGATCGGGATATCATTGCCATTCATTACGATTCGCGGCGGGTGACGCCGGAGAGTCTGTTTGTGGCGCTGCCGGGACTGAAGACCGACGGCCACAAGTTCATCGAGCACGCCGTGAAACGGGGCGCGGCAGCCGTCCTGGTGGAGAAACCGGTCACGGCCATCCGGCGCGCGACGGTCATTCGCGTGCCCGATGCTCGCGAGGCGATGGCGCGGTTGGCGGCACAGTTCCACGGCCACCCATGCCGCAAGATGAAGGTGATTGGCATCACGGGCACGAACGGGAAGACGACGACCGCCTTCATGGTTCAGCGCATCTTGAAGGAAGCCGGCATCAAGACCGGCCTCATCGGCACTGTGCGTTACGAGATTGGCGAGCGCGTCATCCCGGCAGCACGCACGACGCCGGAGGCCATCGAGTTGCACGAGATGATGGCGCAAATGGTGCGGCAGAATTG
>CAZGGF010000486.1:0-3780 GCA_964524715.1 uncultured Verrucomicrobiota bacterium
GAGACAACACGAACCTGTCCATTCTGGTCGAGTCTATTCTGGAGTTGGAGTGTTTGGATGACGACCAGCGGGAATTCTGGCGAACGCAACTGAAGACGCTGAAGATCAAACCGAACGATTCTCGGAACCAGACAGTGGCGGGAAGCGAACGGGAACGCGAACGAATGGGTAGGGCGAAGCGTCCCGCTGAGCCGGGCGGGTGAACAGAGGAAGGGGAACGGCTCAGCGGGACGCTTCGCCCCACCCAAGCTGAAACAGCGTTAACGATTGCGGCGACTACGTGTTTCTTTCAGCGGGCCGGGGCGGGGGATTTTTGGACGGCGTAGAGGCGATTCATGGTGGCGACGTAGAGAACACCGTTGGCGGCGACGGCGGAGGTGTGAATCGGGCTGCCCATGTCTATCGTGGCGAGGAGTTTTTTCTCGCGAGTCGCGGCCAGGATCACAAACTCGCCTCGGCGCGTGCCGACGAAGAGTTTGCCGTCGGCCACCAGCGGTGCGGCCCAGATGTCGCTCTTGGTTTCGTGGGTCCAGCAAGCGGCGCCGGTGGCGGCGTCCACGCAGTGGATCGTTTTTCCGCAGTCGGCGATGAAGACGAGGCCGTCGCGCACAGCCGGCGTGGAGGTCGTGTGGCGCTGGAGCGGGTAGGACCAGAGTGCGCCGGTGCGGGTGATGTCGCCGGTCTTGGTGGCGTCCATGCACTTCAGCCACGCCTGACGCTTGCCCCAAAACATATCGCCGCCGACAGCGACGTAGACGCGACCGTTGTGGAAGACAGGCATGCCATAGATGTTGACGGGGCTTTGCTCGCGGTTGCGGAGGTAGTCGTGGATGTTTTCCTTCGGCGCGGTCAGGTCGCAGTCGAACCACCAGACTTTGCGGAGCGACGGGACGGATTGGAGTGACGGGGTGGCGGGGTGGTGGAGTGGCAGGGAATTGGAGTGCTGGAGTATTGGAGTGTCGGAGTGTTGGGTGAAATTGCCGCGCATTACTCCATTACTCCGAGACTCCAATACTCCATTCCCCACAGCTTCGAAGGCGTAAACTACGCCGTTGCCGCCAGCGAAGAAGACGAGCGGGCGGCCGTTGACTTCGCCGAGAGCGGGCGACGACCACGTGCAGTGGAAAATATCCGGCCCGATGTGCTCGTTGTCGCGCGCGACAAGGCGACCGGTGGTCTTGTCGAGAACGATGAGGCTCGGCGCGTCGGGCGAGGCAATACCCTTGTGCGTGTCATCCACGCCGTTGGAGGTGTTGACGTAGAGAAATCGGCCGTGTAGCAGGATGGAGGCGTGGGCGGAATCGTGTTGGCGCACGCCGCAGTCCTTGACCATGTCAAACAGCCAGAGGATGTCCCCGTCGGTCGCGCTGGGTTCCAGTGGCAGCTGGCCGGGGGGAACCATGTGCCGGCCCTCGTCACGGAACGGACCGTCGTTGCCGTTGGCCATGCCGTGGAGGTCGAGGCACATCACCTCACCGCGGTTGCTGACGACGTAAACGCGGTCACCCTCGACGGTGGCGGTCGAGCAGGTGCCGGCCTTGGGCCAGTCCCAGTAAACACTCGTGGTGATTTTTGGAGCGGCGAGCTGCCAGCAAAATTTCCCGTCCTTTTCGTCGAAACACATCAGCACACCGCGGTCGCCTTGATTGCGCGGGTCTCGCGGATCGTCGTTGTTGGTGCCGATGAGAACCTTGCCGGAAGCGACGACGGGCGTGGAGTACGTGGAGGTGCCGAGCGCGACGGACCACTTGATGTTCTGGCCGGTCTTGGGATCGAAACTGTCCGGCAGGTTCTTCTCCTCGGACACCATGTTGCGCGAGTATCGCTGGCCCCATTGCGGTTGGTCGTCGGCCCAAGTCGCCGCGACGGTTGCCGCGCAGAGTGCCGCGCGAACGGCCCACAATCTCCAGCGATTGATTTGCTTCGGCATCGCTTTGAGTTCCTCAAGTTCTGCCGCCACAGCGGCGCGTCAGGCGGACCCGTCCGAGAGTTCGATCATCGCTTTTTGAACTTCGAGCCTGCATTTCTCCACTGTGGCGTCATCGGCGTCGCGCGGAACGATGATGGGTTTGCCAATGTGCGCGGTGCAGCGGGCAAAGGGCAGGGGAATGATCGTGCGGTCCCAGCTCTTGAGACGTATGCACGGCTCGACGACCGCGCTCAGGGGCAGGATCGGCAGGCCCGTCACCATGGCGAGTTTCACCACGCCGGCTTGGGCGACATGAAGCGGGCCGCGTGGGCCGTCGGGCGTGATGCAAACACTGTAGCCGTCCATGGCCAGCCGCGTGAGTTCCAGAAACGCCTGGTTGGCGCGGCGGCTGGTGGAACCGCGCACACAGGCAAAACCATACCGCAGCACAACGCCGGCGGCATAGTCGCCGTCGCGGCTGGAACTGGCCAGCGCCGTGAGCGGTTTGCGGCCAACGAAATGGAGATAGAGATTGGGCATCAGCAGGATCCGGTTGTGCCAGAACGCGTAGATGTAATTCTTCTCCATGCTGGGCGAAATCAGACCGCTGTCGTCAATCAGCCGGTATCGCAGCGTAAAGCCGATCAGTCGCAACAAAATGTATAAAATCCAGTCAACCATGAGTTGGAGAGGCTAGACGTTGTGCGCGGACTGTCCAAGAGAAATGAATCGTTGGCCCTGTGATTTCCATCACTCCATGGTCCTGCCGCCGCGTGTTGCCCACGGGTTCGCCGCCTTTGATGGCAACGCGTTGACGGCTCCAGCGAGATAAACGAAGAAGACCAGCAGGTAGAGCAACCAACTCCAGTTGATCAGGAGCGGGTCCAGACGGTAGTAGACGGCGAGCCACAGTTGCCCCAGCGCCAGCAATGTGCCGGGCGTGGTGGCGTGGGCGGCGATGTTGAAACCGCGCACAAAACCAACCTCGCGCGTTGGCGAGGTCAGCGACACCAACACCAGAGCGCCGATCAACGCATGAACGAAGCGTGACACGAAGAACCAGAGGAACACCGCGGCGTAAACGATCATGCACATCAACAGCCACCAGGAGTCCATGAACGCGATCATCTCGAGCCGCTGTGCATCCACCGACAGTTGCGGTGGCCATGGCAACTGAAGGGTGTGGCCGAAGAGCACGCAATCAACACCGCGCTGCCTGAGCGTCAGCATGACATCGTAACGGCGCTCGGGTGCGGGGGGCTCCTTGTCCACCGCCACGCGTATCAACAGCATGCCGTGTTTGCCGTCGTCGTAAGGGATCGTGGGTGAATCGGGAGTAACGGCCAGACGTCCGTCGCTGAGCACAAACCCGGTGGTCTGTTTTGCCGCGGCGCGCAGTATGGGCACGATTTGCGAGCCGAAAAACAGTGTCGCCGCCAGCGCGCCGACGAGGCCCAGCACGCCGAGATAGCCCACCGACCGCCCGAAACGGACGTTCGCCACGCGAACATAAGAGCCAAAACTTGCGCAACTCCAAAACAACGATGCTGCCCGGGAAGGTTCAGAGGACATGTCCAGAAATCCATGGCCGGGCTTGCAAGGCCCGACCCGTTGCGGATAATAGCGGTCGTGCATCAACCGCGTCAATGGCTGCTTGTCATCATCAACCTGACCGCGCGACTCGTCGCGTGGCTCTCCTTCGGTGTGTTCTTTCGAGTCGAGCGTCGTGGCATGGGCAATCTGCCGCGCGCCGGCGGGGTGCTGGTGATCAGCAATCACATCTCCTGGTTCGACCCGCCTTTGTTGAACATCTCCCTCCGTCCCATCCCGCACTGGCCGGCGATGGTGGAGTTGTTCAAGAGCAAGTTCCC
>CAZGGF010000487.1:0-8451 GCA_964524715.1 uncultured Verrucomicrobiota bacterium
TCATCCAGCGGGTCCAGTCTGCCATCGGGATTGGTTCTGCAGTTGGATGCCAGCACACTTTCACTCAGTGACAATGATCCGGTCTCTTCATGGCCTGACGGCAGCGGGCAGGACAATGACGCCAGCCAGGCGACCAGCGATCTCAAACCGGTCTTCCTGGCCACCAGTGGTCCCGGCGGACGCAAGACCGTCCGATTCGACGGCAGCAACGATCTGCTCACCATCGCCAACGCCTCGAGTCTGGCCCTGACCACGTTGACCGCCTTCGCGGTGGTTCGGCGCAATGGTTCCCACAACAACAACGGGTTCGTCCTCTGGAAGAACGCGAGTGACAACAGTGGCGGCGTCTATGGTTTCTGCCAGATGCTGGCGACCGGGGTGTCGAATCTGCCGTTTTCAGTGGATGGGACGTGGGCGGATCACAACGCCACCGCGTCGATGCCGTCCGGCTTCAACATCATCGCGGGGCGCTACGACGGCGAGACGGTGTCTCACTGGCTCAACAGCGCGACCAACGGCAGTCAGACGATCGAGGGGGAGATTGACGTGTCCACCGGCGACCTGCAGGTGGGCGGCTATGCGCAGGGAAACTGGACGGAGAACTTCAATGGCGACGTTTGTGAGGTGTTGCTCTTTAACCGCGCGTTGACCAATCAGGAAGTGGCCGAGGTCAACACATACCTCACAAACAAATGGGGTATCTCGACATCGAGCAGTTCATCTGGTTCCACCTCTTCCACCAGTCAATCGAGCAGTTCTTCCAGCACGCCGCCAAGCAGTTCTTCCAACAGTTCGGCCAGCTCGGTCAGCAGCAGTTCGTCGAGTGGCGGCAGTTCCGGTTCTTCCAGCAGCGGTTCTTCGTCGGGTGGCAGCAGCGGCTCGTTATCATCCTCTTCCTTATCCGGCGGACCGGAGTTGAAGTTGTGGTTTGACGTCAGCGATGCCAGCACACTCTTCAAGGACGCAGCGATGACCCAGCCGGTGACGGCGGATGGCGACCTGATTGGCGCGTGGAAGGACAAGAGCGGCGGCAATCACCATGCCACCGCCAGCGGTAGCGCGCGGCCGACGTATAAGATAGACACGCTAACCGGTAAGCCGATGGTGCATTTTGATGCCAGCCTCGGCAATCTGCTGACGGGCACCGTCTATGGCCTTGGCGGCAACACTTCCAAAACTTTCTTTATGGTTGTGCGCTTCAGCGGCGACAGCCAGACAGCTTTCCATCTCGGTGGCACGGGATCGCTGGCCAGCTTCGGTATCAGTAAGAACGCCAGCGGCAACGCCGATGGATTTCAAGGCGGCAGCGGCAATGGGTGTGTGGGCGACGCGATGCCGACAGACTTGGCCGTGGTCGCTCTCGTCAAAGATGGCAATACGCTGAGTCTTTACATCAACGGAACTTTGGTTGCGGGGCCGGCCACGCGCGACGAAGCCAACATCACCAGCGGTGCCTTTGCCTTGGGCGGAACCAACGATGGCAGCGGCTCCTTCCTTGACGGTGATATTTTTGAAATGAGTTGTTGCGAAGGTGTGCTGGATGACTATCAACGACTGGCCATCGAGGGCACCTTCTTGAACGACTACGACTTCGAATGCAGTTCAAGCTCGTCTTCTTCCTCTTCGTCAAGTTCCTCTAGTTCCAGCAGCAGTTCGTCCTCGTCGAGTTCTTCCAGCAGCAGCGGCAGTTCAGGCTCCTCGTCCCTGAGTTCGACGAGTATGTCCTCAATTTCGTACAGTTCCATTCCTCATTCGAGCATTTGGTCTTCTCATTATTCTTCTTCGACTTCGACTAGTTCCACCAGCACGTCCTCGACTTCAACCAGCTCTAGTAGCACTCCGTCAGATTCATCGGGTAGTTCATCGAGCACCAGCAGCAGTTCCTCCAGTTCCAGCAGCAGTTCATCGTCTTCGGCTACCCCGAAGGTGGTGAAAATTGGTTTCTATGGGAAGGGCGGCGCGACAATGCCTTGCAATGAATGGTTTAAGCAAATCACGGATGCGGTAGGCATGAGCGTCCGTGATTGCGATGAGTTTAACTCCATTGAGAACACCAAAGCAGCTTTGAGAGATTTCTTGTGGGATTTGGATCGAGACCATGACTACATAATTACAAACGCAGACATCGAGAACGTAACTCTGAAACTGGCCGGTTATAGTTGGGGGTCAACTACAGCTATTCGGTTTGCAAGTATGATCAACCGAACTGGTTGGCTCAACCTCGACTCCGTAAGCTATCAGCTTCAAGTGACAATTCCGGTGGCAGTCCTGTTTGTAATTGACCCTATCACACTTGGCAGAATCTGTGTTCCAGACGTTCCCTCAAATGTCTCTTACTTCTACAATTATTATCAAGATAGAGGCGGTTACGCGATATTTAGACATTTGGATGAAGAGCGAACTGTAGCAAGTCCTCCAACACCTTACTATTTGACGGGTAGTTGGACACTAACGTCTGGCCCAAGAGGATTGGAACCAGAGGTGGCGGCAGCCCAAATTCGAGTTGATACGCAGTTGGCGACTATTGAACGTTTAGGTCTTCCACGCGCTTTTCCCGGGCAGGACTTGGTTTTGAAAGGAAGCGAGGTGGAACATATCACAATGCCTTGGTTTGTTTATCCTTATGCAATCCAAGTTCTTTAGTTGCATTGGAGTGATTCGATGGCTTTCCGTCATGGACGGGTCAAGGCATGGAAACCGTCAGAGGGATGAAAACAGAAAAGTAAATCCGTTCGGACATGAGTGCCAATTGAGTTCATTTTGACGAATGCAGATGTCCATCAAGAAGAAAGGTCAAGCGGGTTCGCCCAAAACATGGTGGTGGAGCAGCGTCCCGCGCTAACCCTCGGGCAGGTCAAGACCTTCACTCAGGCGATCTTCAGTGGCAAGTATGCGGCACCGGAGGTGGTAGCGCAGCGAATGGCGGTTTGCCGCGCGTGCGAGAAGTTGCGGGTGACGCCGACGGGTGTGGAATGGTGCGGGGCGTGCGGGTGCCGGGTGAGTCGGAAGGACAGGGAGATCACAAACCTTGCCGCCTACGAGGAGAACCTGCCGAAGTGGGGCTGCAAGCATCCGCTGAGGAAGATGGGAAAGGGATGGTCGATGGGGGTAATCAATCAGTCTTCTGTTCCTAGCCGGAAGCCGGAGGTTACGGACAAAACGCACGGAAGGTTTGGGCAATTGTCTCAAGGTTCCGGACAAATGCCCTGAACCTTCCGACAAATGTCCGGAAGTTCCCGCCAAACGGCTGAAGCGCGCCCGATAGTTACGAGTTTCAACCGGCAGTATCCAAGAACCATCAACCTAACAAGGAGGGGGGAAAGGCGATCGTGGCGATAGCGCCACTTATGCCAGGGGGGGTAATACGCAGTGTGCCAAGTGGCACGAGGGGTGATCACCGCGGCGACCGAACCGCCTTCCTATAGTTCTCGTCCATTTCCATCATGAAAAAAATCATTCTCAAGAGTTTCCTTTCGCCCGGCGACATCGTGATGCTCACCGCCGCCGTGCGGGACCTGCATCAGTCGCATCCGAAACAGTTTCTGACCGACGTGCGCACGCCCTGTCCGCACCTGTGGGAGAATAATCCATACCTGACGCGGCTCGAAGAGAAGGACAGCGGCACGCAACTGCTGGAGTGCCAGTATCCGCTCATTCATCGCAGCAACACCGAGCCGTGGCATTTCATCCACGGTTACACTCAGTTCATCGGCGAGAAGCTGGGCAAGCCCATCCGGCCCGGCCCGTTCAAGGGCGACATCCATTTGTCGGCGGCGGAAAAGGGCTGGACATCGCAGGTCCATGAAATCACGAAAGAGCCGGTGCCGTTCTGGATTGTGGTGGCGGGTGGCAAGCGGGATTTTACCATCAAGTGGTGGCACCACGCGCGGTTCCAGGAAGTGGTGGACCATTTCCGGGAGAAGATACTGTTCGTGCAGGTGGGAGAGAAAGGGCATGAACATCGACCGTTGAAAGGCGTCCTGGACCTGCGCGGCAAGACCAACCTGCGGCAACTGGTGCGCCTGGTCTATCACGCGCAGGGCGTGCTCTGCCCGGTGACGATGATGATGCACCTGGCCGCGGCCGTGGAAACCAAGCCGGGCATGCCGAAGAACCGGCCGTGCGTGGTGGTGGCAGGCGGACGCGAGCCGGCGCAGTGGGAGGCGTATCCGCATCACCAGTACATCCACACCAACGGCGCCCTGCGGTGCTGTGACAACGGCGGCTGTTGGAAATCGCGTGCCGTGCCGCTCGGCGACGGCGACGAAAAGGACAGGCCGGAGAACATCTGCGTGGATATGGTAATTGCCGGGAACGGGTGCCAGTCTCCGGCGAAGAAGGCGTTGGAGTATCCACGCGAACAGTGGCCGCAACTGTTGCCGCACTGCATGGACATGATTTCGGCGGACGAAGTCATCCGCCGCATCCAGATGTATTTCCGCGGTGGGGTGGTGAAGCATCTCAACAACAAGGAAAGGGAGGCGTGCAAGGTGATATGGAAGCAAACATGATCGCAGTAACAATTGGGGTGGGTGAAAAATACGGCCTGCTGGCAGCATTGGCGGCGGACTCATGCCGCAAGCGCACAGGACTTGAGGTTCACATCCTCGGCCAGGAAGCGGTGCTGCACCATGGACTGCAAAAACCTCATCACTTGAAGTTCAGGTTGTTCAAGGAGTTCCCAGAAGCGGAGACGATCCTCTACTTCGATGCGGACACGATCTTCCTGAAGGACTTCGACCCTTGCGCCTATGCGGGCCTACCGCAGTTTGTTTGTGCCCATGATTTGTGGGATCGAGGATGGATCATACAGGACGCCCGGCGTGTGGGTATTCCGCCCACGGACTATTTCAATAGCGGGTTCTTCATCCTCAACAGGACGCATCATCAGAAGATGCTTGAGACGGCAGAGCACCTCTTGAAAACGATCAAGAGCCCCTTCAAAGACCAGACGGTTCTCAATGCGGCGCGCGTGCAACTGGCCGTGCCGGTGCGCTGGCTGGGCAAGGAATTCAATTATCTTTCATTCCAGAATTCGAAGGAGCCAGAACGCGTGGTGGTAGGGCATATGCACGGAATGGCCAACCGCTCCGCCGAAAGCATCCGGCGTTTCTACGACGTCTGGTCAAAACAGCCGTGCAAAGCCGGAGTCAAGACTGCACCCAAACTCGGCCGAGGCGATTCGATTTTGCGACGGTTGGAGCCGGGGCAAGAGATGGCAGGGGTCGAAGTTGGTGTTTTTGACGGAAAACTGTCCGCCTACCTGTTAGGGCGCCGCCCGAAGTTGACGCTCACCATGGTGGACCCGTGGGCCGCCTGCACGCCCGATGCGCGCTATGCGAAATCGGGTGACACGAAAGGAAGGCTCAAGCAAAGTGACTTCGACCGAGCTTATGCAGCAGCAATCGCCGCGACCGACTTTGCCAAAGACCGGCGCGTGGTCATGCGATGCAGTTCGGTCGAAGCCGCGGGCAAAACGTCGGAGCATAGTTTGGATTTCGTCTTTGTGGATGGGGACCACACCTACGATGGCACATGTGAGGACATTCAAGCGTGGCTGCCCAAAATCAAACCGGGCGGCTGGCTTTGTGGTCACGACTTCGAGTTTTCCGGCCGGCCTCACTGGGGCGTGCGAAAGGCCGTGGAGGAAGCATCTGCAAGGTTGCAGCTTCCCTTCGAGAAGGATGCAGACTACACGTGGTTCATTCGACTTGGAGGCGCATAGTTGCGCCGACAGGCTGAACGTTCCGGGCTGAACAGTGAATTGGGCGCCTGCTTCCCGGCTCTCGGTCTTCTGTTTGATGCTCAACTGTTCGCGTTGCCATTTGCTCTCAACTCTGCCCTTGCGTTGGTTTGGCGCGCGTCCTAGTCTGCGCAATACTGTTCGCACGGCGACGCAGAGGCGGGCAGCTTGTCAGCATGAACAAACATTGCATCAACCGAACGACCTGCCGCATTTGCGATAGCGGCGACTTGCGCGCGATCCTGGACCTCGGCCGGACGCCGCTGGCCAACAGTTACCTGAAATCCGCCGACGAAATCGCCGCCGAGCCGTCGTTTCCGCTCACGCTGCAATGGTGTGCGCCCTGCCATTTGCTCCAGTTGCGCGAGGTCGTCGCGCCGGAGATCATGTTCCGCAACTATCTCTACGCGTCCGGCTACTCGGACTTCATCCACGTCCACAACCGCGCGCTGGCGGAGATGATGAAAAGGCGGTTGAACCTCCAGCCGGCCGACCTTGTCGCCGAGATCGCCAGCAACGACGGCAGCTTGCTGAAGGTTTTCAAAGACGCCGGTTCGCGCGTGCTGGGCATTGAACCGGCCGAGAACCTTGCCGCCGTCGCTCGCCAAGCCGGTGTGCCGACGGTGGCTCAATTCTTCTGCGAGACACTCGCCCGGCAACTTCGCGCCGAGCACGGTCCCGCCCGCGCCATCCACGCCAACAACGTCCTGGCCCACGTGGACGACATTCGCGACTTCGTGCGCGGCGCGGCGGCGTTGTTGTCCGGCGATGGCGCGTTCGTGGTCGAGGCGCCGTACCTCGTGGACTTCCTGCTGCGTGGCGAATACGACACGATTTACCACGAGCACCTCTCCTACCTGTCGGTGGAGCCATTGGTCCGGCTCTACCGCGAGTGCGGCCTCGAAATCCGCCACGTCGAGCGGCTGCCGATTCATGGCGGCTCGCTGCGCGTGTTCGGCTGTCTACCGGAGAACAGGAACTTCCCGCTTCAGGATTCCGTCGCGACGATGCTCGCGCTGGAGCGCCAACACCATCTCGACTCGCTGGAAACGCTCCGCACACTCGCCGACAAGGCCGCCGCGCAGAAGCAGGCGTTGCGCGGGCTGCTGCAGGACCTCAAGCGGCAGGGCAAACGCGTGGCTGCCTACGGCGCGCCCGCC
The DNA here is from genome assembly GCA_964524715.1 of uncultured Verrucomicrobiota bacterium. Lineage (GTDB taxonomy): Bacteria > Verrucomicrobiota > Verrucomicrobiia > CAIQCK01 > CAIQCK01 > CAIQCK01. Next base: position 6,904 of record CAZGGF010000487.1, read on the forward strand.
AAGGGCAACACGCTCCTGAACTTCTGCGGCATCACGACGGACCTCATCTCCTACACGGTGGACCGCAGCCCGCTCAAGCAGGGCCGCCTCACACCGGGCGCGCACCTGCCGATTCACCCGCCGGCGAAACTGCTGGAAGACATGCCGGATTACGCGGTGATTCTGGCGTGGAATTTCGCGGAGGAAATCATGCAACAACAATCAGCGTATCGAGCGCGCGGCGGACGGTTCATCATTCCGATTCCGCAACCGGCGATCGTCTGAGCGGCGTTTCAGCACCGGCCCGTCCGGCGCGAACATTTACATGACCATGCAACACATCGCGATCATCGGCGCGCGCGGCGCGCTGGGTTCCGACCTGATGAAGGTGTTCCGCGACGGCTGGCAGGTCACGGGTTTCGACCTGCCGGACTTCGATGTCACCCGCCCCGACCAAATCCGCCGCCAGCTCGAAACCGCGCGTCCCGATGTCATCATCAACACCGCCGCCTACAACCTCGTTCGCGAAGCCGAGTCGAACCGCGACGCCGCATTCGCCGTCAACGAAACCGGCGCGGCCAACGTCGCCACCACAGCCGCCGACCTTGGCGCGATCTGCGTCCACTACGGCACCGATTACGTTTTCAACGGTGAGCACGATCACCCTTACACCGAGTCCGACACGCCCCGGCCGCTGAATGTTTATGGCGCGAGCAAGCTCGCCGGCGAAGCACGCGTGCTGGCCGCCGCGCCGCGCAACCTCGTGCTGCGCACCACCGGTCTCTACGGCGAAACGCCCACGCTCACCAAAGGCATGAATTTCGTCCAGATCGTCTGGCAGATGGCCCGGGGCAAAAAAGAGATCGCCCTGAGCGAGCGCGAAACCTGCAGCCCGACATGGACACTGGAACTGGCGCAACAGACGCGCGTGTTGATCGAAGCCAAGGCGAGCGGGCTTTTCCACGCCGTGCAGGAAGGCGCCTGCTCGTGGCGCGAGTTTGCCCAAGCCATCCTCGACATCAGTGGCAACAGCGTCGTCGTAAAACCGAAACCGGACAGCGGTGACACCGGCCTGGCGCGGCCGCGCTACACTGCGCTGGCCAACGCGCGGCTCCACGCGCTCGGCCTCAACCGCATGAGCCATTGGCGGACGGCGTTGGAGAAGTTCTTGAACAGCGAAGGCGGCCGGCGGCTGCGCGAACGAACGATCGGTTGACCGCCGTCAGAGCTTGAAGTCGGGGTGGGAACGGTCGCGATCGGAGAGGATCGGCGAGGGCAGCGGCCATTGGATGCCAAGGACCGGATCGTTCCACCGAAACCCGCGCTCGGCGGCTGGCTCGGGAAACGCCCCCATCAGATAGGAAACCTCTGTGTCCGGCTCCAGCGTCTGATAGCCGTGGGCAAATCCCTCCGGCACGTAGAGCATCAAGCCATTGCGGGGCGTCAGTTCCACGGTCATCCACTTGCCGCGAGTCGGCGAGCCGGGCCGGATGTCCACGACGACATCGTAGATCGCGCCGCGCGTGCATCGGACCACCTTCGCCTCGGCGTGCGGCGGCGCCTGGTAGT
>CAZGGF010000488.1:0-3962 GCA_964524715.1 uncultured Verrucomicrobiota bacterium
GTGACCAAAAATCTCATGCCATTCACCGTATCAAACGGCCCCTATGATGGCAAGGAAGCCGGCATCCGGGCGGGCGTGAATCCCCCCCCTTGTTCAAGGGAAATCGGTGAAATATGCTTTCACCCACTTCTGTCACTCCGCTTTTTCCGACTGGCGGCGCAAGGGATGATTGGCCGGCAGGTGGTTGAGCAGTTCTTTCTGAAACGCCTCCGCCTGCCGCTTTTGCTCGGCATTGGATCGCGTTTGGTCATTCAGGTGGCGCTGGCCCTTGATGTCCGAGTTCTGGAGCGAGTTGGCCCACGCCCGCAGTTGGCGCGAACAGCTTTCCGCCACCGATTTCAAATCCGAGATTTGAGATTTCAAACCACTAAACCCGGTCCGCCGCCCCAGGAAAAGGAGCATGGAACGAACTTCACCCGCCGAGCCGCGCGCGATATAAATAAAGGCCAGCAATTCGTTCGTAGTCCCTCGCTCGAATCCCTCCGCAATATTGTTCGAGACCGATAACGCCGCGCGTTCCAGCTGGTCCCGCAGGCTGTGTGACATCCGCTTCTGGTTCTGTTCCGTTAGGTCATACACCTGTTCCGCCAGCCGCATCGCCTCCTGCCAGACCGGTAGTTCTTCAAATCTCTGGTAGGTCATCGTTACCTCCTAATTCGAAATCTCAAATCTGCAATTTCAAATTTCAAATTTACGATTTCCAATTATTAATTACAATTCTCCGCGGCCTTCACACAATCCTCCGTCACCGGTTTTGCCCACTCCACGTATCTTTTCGGCACAACAGAGGGGCGTCGTTCTTGGTGTGTGTTGGCCGTGCTATTGGACAAGCTGGGTGAGTTGCGCTCGGTCGGGCATGGAGTTTTTTTATATGAAAAGTCCCTGTATTGTCGAGCGAAGCGGAGGTTGCCGGCCAGGGGCTGAAGATGGCCGTTGGCAATCCACGCCGGCCGGGCTTAGAGTCAACACCTGTTCAAACGACAAGAAATATGATAGCCGGACACTCGAACTCCATCACGGCGGTTGCACGGACCGAATTGCTCGCGCCAGCGGGCGATTGGGACTGTGCGCGCGCCGCGGTCGAGAACGGGGCCGACGGCATTTACTTCGGCCTCGAGCGATTCAACGCGCGGATGCGCGCCAACAACTTCACCACGGCGGATTTGCCGAAACTGATGGAGTTCCTTCATCGCCGTGGCGTTCGCGGCTACGTCACCTTCAATATCCTGGCCTTCGCCGACGAACTCGCCGAGGCGGAGCGTTACTTGAGGGCCATCATCGCCGCCGGTGCGGACGCCGTCATTGTGCAGGATGTTGGCATCTGCCGGCTTGTCCGGCAGCTTTCGCCTGATTTCCCAATCCATGCCTCGACGCAGATGAGCGTCAGCAGCGTTGCCGGCGTCGAGTTCGCCCGCGAACTGGGCTGCCAGCGCGTCATCCTCGCCCGCGAATGCTCGATCAAAGAAATCGAGGCGATCAGCTCCAAGCTCCAGGCTTCAAACTCCAAGATGGAACTGGAGGTGTTCATCCACGGCGCGTTGTGTGTCGCCTACTCCGGCCAGTGTCTCACCAGCGAGTCTCTCGGTGGGCGGTCGGCCAACCGCGGCGAATGTGCGCAGGCTTGCCGCATGCCGTTCGAACTGATTTGCGACGGGCAACCGGTGCCGTTGGGTGATCGCCGTTACCTGCTCAGCCCGAAGGACCTCGCTGGGCTGGAATTATTGCCGGATCTGCTGCGTGCCGGTGTCCACTCCTTCAAGATCGAAGGCCGCCTTAAGTCGCCGGAATACGTGGCCAACATCACGCGAATCTACCGCGCAGCTCTGGATCGGCTGCAAAGTAGGACAGGCGTCCCGCCTGTCCCGTCGTCCACCAACGAACAAGCGGGACGCCTGTCCCACGCTTCCGACCGCTACGACATGGAGATGTCTTTCTCGCGCGGGCTGCACACCGGCTGGTTTCACGGCACTGACAACCAGGCGTTGGTTCACGCGCGTTTTGGCAAGAAACGGGGCGTGTTTCTCGGCGAAGTCAATCGAGTTCAGGGTGAACGTGTCCTGCTGAAACTACAGGCGCCTCTCAAGCCCGGCGATGGCATTGTTTTCGATGCAGGCCGGCCCGACGAGAAAGAGGAAGGCGGGCGTGTCTATGATGTCGAGCCGCGCGGTGCTGAGACGCTGCTCGGTTTTGGGCGCGGTGACATTGATTTCAAGCGCGTCCACGTTGGTGACAAGATCTGGAAGACCAACGATCCCGAACTCGACCGTCGGCTGCGGCAGAGCTACGCGGGCGACCTGCCGCGATATCAGCGACCGGTGACAATGGAGCTTTGCGGTAGTGTTGGTCAGCCGCTGACATTGGTGGTTCAGGACGAAGGCGGTCACGCCGTCCGGCTGGCTTCTGCGATGCCGCTGGTGGCGGCTCAGAAACGGCCGCTGGACACGGAGCGCCTGCGGGAGCAGCTCGGACGCCTGGGCGGCACGCCGTTCGCCCTGGGCGAGTTGCGGAACCGGCTCGAAGGCGCGGTGATGCTGCCAGTGAGCGAACTGAACCGGCTGCGCCGCGATGCGGCAGTGCAACTGGAGGCGCTGCGGGCGCAGCCAAGACAATGGACGTTGAATGTATGTGGAGTGCACAACGCGGAATCCGGAACGCGGCCAGCCACGGAGTCAAAGGAGGCCGAACTGGTTGTCCTTGTTCGCAGCCTGCCGCAACTTGGCACTGCGTTGCGCTGTGGCGTGGAGACGATCTACTGTGATTTTGAAGACCCGAAACTTTACCGCGACGCTGTTGCGACGTCCCGGCATCCCGCGTTTCGCACTCCGCGTTTTGCGTTGTTTGTCGCGCCCCCGCGCATCACAAAGCCGGGTGACGATTGGATTCTCAAACAAGTCCGCGCATGCGATGCCGACGGTTATCTGGTCCGCAACTACGATCACTTGAAGTTCTTCGCTGGCTGCCGCCGTGTCGGCGATTTTTCGCTCAACGTTGCCAATCCAATGGCCGCCGGGCATTTCATCAGTCATTTCGGTTTGGAGCGATTGACGGCCAGTTACGATCTGGATGCGTCACAACTCGAGTCTTTGTTGCGCTCGGCGCCCCCGGCGTGGTTTGAGATCGTTGTTCACCAGCACATGCCGATGTTTCACATGGAACACTGTGTCTTTTGCGCGTTCCTCTCTGCCGGCACCCACTGCGCCAACTGCGGCCGGCCATGCGACCACCACGATGTGCGGCTTCGCGACCGCGTCGGTGCCGAGCATCCCTTGAAGGCCGACGCCGGTTGCCGCAACACGGTATTCAACGCGCTGGCGCAGACTGGAGCCGAGCATGTCGCGCGGCTGATGGCACTCGGTGCGCGCCGGTTCCGCATCGAGTTTTTGGACGAGCCGCCCGAGCAAGTGGCGAAAACGATCGAGAAATACAGGCAACTGCTGCGCGGCGGGATTTCCGGCGAGCAACTCTGGCGGGAGCTGAAACTGCTGAACCAACTTGGCGTCACGCGTGGGCCCATGGGATAATCGCAACAAGCATCGCGCGCCAGCTTGACCTTCCGGCTCAAAACACTTTAATTGCCACCCATGTTATTGCTGAGAGTCGCTGTCCGGCGCGCGTTGTGCGCTGCGCTGCTCCTGGTGCCGCTGGCGTCGTTGTGGGCGGCGGCCAGTCCGTCTGTTCGCGAAACGATTCTGCCCAACGGGCTGAAGGTCATCACCAAGGAGATACATGCAGCACCGGTGATCAGTGTCTGGACGTATTATCGCGTCGGTTCGCGCAACGAGCGGCCGGGCATCACTGGTATCAGCAGTTTCAGCTCCCGCCAGAGTTGCTCACCGGAAATCCCGCCGCGCAGCAGTTGCCTGTATTACTCGATCGTTTTCGCCACTTGCTCGGGCGGCTCGTCCAAAAACTCGATGCGGAACCGGCGCGCACCGAGTGCCATCAGCCGCGCGACATGCTCG
>CAZGGF010000489.1:0-7305 GCA_964524715.1 uncultured Verrucomicrobiota bacterium
GTGCAGTTGCCGTTACCTTAACCGAATACGTGCGGTACTTGCGCCAAACTCATGACTGGGATGGGAATCGGGAGAAACAGCGAATATGCAGTTTCCTCGGCCAATGCCCAGTTGATTTGCTGTGGATGGTTGAAATTTCGCTGCCCCAACTTTTCCCAGCCAATCAACGGAAGCTGGGCGAGATCGTATTTGATGCGACGGTTGTCGCCTCCAGTCGAGTCGATTTTGCGACGTTTCTGTTCGCACGGGTACCAGGCGCATTCCTCTTCTTCAATCCACAGTCGCGCAAACGTCGACCAGACTTTCAGAAGCTGCCCAGCAAACTTACTTCACACACGCCTTTGTTCTCAAACGGATCGTCCAAAGAAATGGTCTGAGATAGTGGCGGGTTGCAAGGGAATTGTTTTCACCACACAATCATGGAGTGGTGATTCAATTCGAGTTTGATGGTGCCAACTGTCAAGTGATGCCGCGTAGCGACGAACTGTGAGTGGTCTTCCGTCCCTTTGAACCCGCTGGGCGGGATGTCGTCGCAGACAACATTCGCTCACGGAAACATTCCGGTTTCAGTGCCGGCCTGCTACGGTAGCGGCATGAAGCTGGTGGATACACACGCACATTTGACCGACAGGCGTTTCCGCGACCATCTTGAGGCGGTCGTGCAGCGCGCCGCCGAGGCCGGCGTCGGCACGATCATCACGCAGGCGGCGGCGCTGGATGAATGCGAAGCGGTGCTGAAACTGGCGGAGCGATTCCCCTCGGTATTTGCGGCGGTCGGTGTGCATCCCCAATCCGCAGGCGATTCGCCGAACGACGTGACGAACGCCCTGACGGAGTTTGCGAAACATCCGAAAGTCGTCGCAATTGGCGAGACAGGAATGGATTACCATTACCTGCCCGGCCGGACGCAACAGAGACCCGATCTGGACGCAGCAACAATAGCCAGCCAGCGCCGTGTGTTCGCCCAACAACTCGAACTCGCAGCCCGGCTTAACAAGCCCATTGTCATCCATTTGCGCGAGTGTGCCGACGACCTGCTCGAACTGGTGACACCATATCGCAGCCGGCTGCGCGGCGTGTTTCATTGTTTCAGCGACGATGCCGGCGTGGCGCGCCGCGTCGTGGAATTGGGCTTCCATATCTCGTTCAGCGGTATGCTGACGTTCAAGAAGAACACAACCTTGCGCGAGATGGCCGCGCAATTGCCATCGGAGCGGGTGATGCTGGAGACGGACTGCCCTTATATGTCCCCGGAGCCGCATCGCGGGAAGTGCTGCGAGCCCGCGTTCATGGTCCACACGGCCGCAGCCATGGCTGCGGCACGGGGCGTATCCATGGAAACAGTCGCACGACAGACGACTGAAAACGCAGTGCGATTGTTCGGACTGCCGTGCTGAAACCGCGAGCGTCTGTCGTTGGCTCTATGTCGTTGTTGGCGGATTCGTCTCCGGCGGCCGGGTAAGCTTGATGGCAAGCTGGACGGCAGCGAGGAAACTGGAGGGATTGGCGACGTTGCGCCCGGCAATGTCGTAAGCTGTGCCATGGTCCGGCGAGGTGCGGACAAACGGCAGGCCAAGGGTAAGGTTCACGCCGGTATCGAAGGACAGCATTTTCAGCGGTCCCAATCCCTGGTCGTGATACATCGCCACAACGGCGTCGAACTCGCCCTTGTATGCCTCGTGGAAAAGGGTGTCAGCGGGACGCGGACCGATGGCGGTGATGCCTTTCTTGACGGCGGCCTCCACGGCTGGCGCGATGATCTTGATTTCCTCGTTGCCGAAGGTGCCGTTATCGCCGGCATGCGGGTTCAGGCCGGCGATGCCGATGCGGCGGCGCGGCAATCCAAAAGACCCCAACGCCGCATTGGTCAATTCGATGACGTCCAGGATCTTCTGTTTCGTCAGCGCACGGGGCACGTCCTTCAACGCGAGGTGGGTCGTAGCCAGCGCGACGCGCAACCATGCGGTCGGTGCCATGGCACCGGCCATGGGCGGCGGCTTCTGGAACTGGCCAACGAGCATCATGGCGATACGCTTGGCGTGGGAGAGCTTGCCGAGCAATTCGGTCTGGCCGGGCACGTGGATTCCGGCCATGTGAAGTCCCGCCTTGTTCAACGGGGCGGTGACGAGTGCGGTTATCTTCTTGGCACGAGCCAGTTTAACGCCGTACTCAAGCCATTCGGCGGCAGCCTTGGCGGCTCGCTTGTCAGGCTTGCCCGGCTCGACGCCCGCCAAGTCGTGCTTGCCAACTTCGACGAGGTCGAATGTCGGCCTTACACCCAGATTGCGGCATGCGCGATCAAGGACACCTGCGTCGCCGATGATGGTGTATTGGAAATTAGGTGGCAGCCGGCCGCTGGAAACGGCTTTGACCACGATTTCCGGTCCGATACCCGCGGCATCGCCGAGGGTAATGCCGATGACGTCGTTCGTTATAGCCATGGTAACCTCAGAAGTACCGGATGAACGCCTTTTGCTTCAGTCGTTCCATCCACTTTCGTTGACGTTCTGCGCGCCTCTCCTGCGCCAGAATCTTTTCCACTTCCCCCCGTACTTCAGCCAGAGGGCGTGTGCGCTCCGGCTTCACCTCATCTACTTGAACGATGTAAAATCCATCTTCGGTTCCGATGACCTTGCTGTGCTGGCCGGCTTTCAACGTGAACGCCACGTCGGCCAGTTCCTTGCGAAGACCCGATTCCTTGTCCACCCAACCCCAGTCGCCGCCGGGATTCTTCTGGCCGCCGCCGGAGTAGATGTTGGCCAGGCCGGCAAAATCAGCGCCGCCTTCGATTTTCTGCCAAATGTCGTTGGCCAGACCGCGCGCTTCGGTGCCGCCAGCTCCGGCTTCCTTCCTGACGACGATCATCCGGAGCCGGACTTGGTAGGGGAGCGTGAACTTCGCCTTATTTTCAGTGTAATATTTTTCAACCGCTGCAGGCGACACCACAACATCGGAAGAGACTTCCTTCTGCCGCAACGCCTGCACCATGAACGGCTCGCGCACAAATCGCTGCTTCCATTGTTCCATGGTCAGCCCGCGCGCCTGAATGGTGCGAATCAGCGCGTTTTTGTCGCCGCCATACTGTTCCTCGACGATCTCGCGCATCCGGCTGTCAAAAACATGCTCCGGCACCTTGTAACCCTTCTCGGTGAATTCGTGGAGAATCAATGCGCGTTCTACCAGCGTATTGAGCGCATCCACGCCAGCTTGCTGGATTTTCCGGTCGCGTTCCTCACCGGCATAGAGACGAACCGCGTTTTGGATCGCGGGCCTTGCCACTTCCTGCACCTCGGAAAAAGTAATCAGCCGATCGTTGACGATGGCCGCAATTCCATCAACCACGTCGGCGACCGTTCGAGTGCTGTAAACAACCAGCAGCGCCACAAGCGGGGCACAATGTAACCACTTCCCCATAGCATTGTTAGTCATCATGGCAGGATTTTTACCCCGCTTCAAGCCTGAAATGCCCGTGTTCGCAACACTCTTAAATATAACCACTTACGCAAAAACAGTCTGTTTAACCGGTCGGTTTGGACTGTGAGATTCCCTTCCTCAATTCGATCAGAATCCGCTGGATATCCTTCAGTTTTGCCATGGCTGTTTTGCCGCTTAAGCGGGGGAACTTGCCGTCGATTTGCAGATAGTCGTCGCCTCGGTTCAGCATCACTTTGTCATCACGAGTTTCGATGCTTGTCACGCCAACTCCGCCTGCAACAAGTTTCAGCGTAGCCACTTGCAACAAAAGTTCAGCCGCAGCCGGCAATTTTCCGAATCGATCGCGCAATTCCCGCCTCAGTGAGCCGATTTCCTCGACCGACGCCGCCTGCGCCAACTTCCGATACGCCTCAATCCGCTGGCGAGCGTCCGAAACATAGTTGTGTGGCAGGAAACACGGCGTGCGGCTGACCGCCCCTTCGGCGGTCGTTCCGCACTCGTCAGCCTCGCCAACCGTCATTGCCAGGAAATCAAGCCGTGTGCGGACCTCGATACGCGGTTTCACCTCCTGTCCTTTCAATCGGCCGATGCTTTCCTTCAGCAACTGGCAATACAGCTCAAAACCGACCGCCGTAATGTGGCCGCTCTGCTGCCGGCCAAGGATGTTGCCCGCGCCGCGGATTTCCAGGTCGCGCATGGCAATTTTGTAGCCGCTGCCCAACGAGGAGTATTGCCGGATGGCCGTGATGCGCTTGCGAGCCGTGTCGAAGAGGTGTCCATGGCGCGGCAACATCAGGCAGGCGTAGGCTTGGTGCTTGTAACGGCCGACACGCCCGCGGAGCTGGTAAAGGTCCGCCAGCCCGAACCGGTCGGCACGGTCGATGATGATCGTGTTCGCGTTTGGGATGTCGAGGCCGCTTTCGATGATCGTCGTGCACAGCAACACGTCTATCTCCCCGTTGACGAACCGCTGCATCACCGACTCCAATTCGTCCTCGTGCATCTGGCCATGGCCGATGCCGATACGCGCTTCCGGCACGAGTTCGTGAATGCGAAGCGCCACCTTCTCGATGTCGTGGACGCGGTTATGGAGGAAATAGACCTGCCCGTTTCGCGCCAGTTCGCGCCGGATTGCGTCACGGATCACGCGCTCGTCGTAGGCACAGACCGTCGTTTGCACCGGCAGCCGGTCGGCCGGCGGCGTGTCGAGACTCGACAGGTCACGCAGGCCCATCAACGACAGGTACAGCGTCCGTGGAATGGGCGTCGCCGTTAACGTCAACACATCCACCATCTTGCGCAGCAATTTGAACGTCTCCTTGTGCGCCACGCCGAACCGCTGTTCCTCATCCACAATGACCAAACCGAGGTCACGGAATTGAACATCGCCCGACAGCAATCGGTGCGTGCCAATGACGACGTCGAGCGAGCCCTCGCGCAAGGCCCCCAGAATACGGTTCTGCTGGCGTGTGGTGCGGAATCGGCTGAGCATCTCGATTCGCACCGGATAGTCCGCCATCCGCTCGCAGAACGTGTTGAAGTGCTGTTGCGCCAGCACGGTCGTTGGCACCAGTATCGCCACCTGCCGGCCATCCATCACCGTCTTGAATGCCGCGCGCATCGCCACCTCGGTTTTGCCGTAGCCGACGTCGCCGCAAAGCAGCCGATCCATGGGCTTCGATGCCTCCATGTCGCGTTTGATCTCCGCCGTGCTCGCAAGTTGGTCCGGCGTTTCCTCATAGATGAACGCCGCCTCGAATTCCCGTTGCCACGCCGTATCCGGTTTGAATGCATGGCCGGGCAACGCCCCGCGAGCTGCCTGCAGTTCGAGCAGCTCCGCTGCCAGGTCGCGGGTCGCCTGTTCGGCCTCGGCACGGCTCTTGCGCCACGCCAGCGAACCGAGCCGCGACAATGGCGGTGTCGCCTTGCCGACGCCGACATAGCGCGTCACCAGATGCGCCTGCGCCACAGGCACATAAAGCCGCGCGCCCTCGGCATACTCGACCGTCATCACCTCCTGCCGCGTGCCGCCCATGTCCACCTCATGCAGGCCGCAGTAGCGGCCGATGCCGTGTTCGACATGCACGACAAAATCCCCCTCTTCCAACTCCGAGACATCGCTGATGCGCCGCGTTTCGTGCGGCAGCCGCTTGGCCAGCTTGCGCGGCCGCAGGATGCGATAACGGCCAAAAATCTCCGCGTCACTCACCACCACCAGCCGCGCGTCCGGCCAGATGAACCCCTGCGCCAGCGTGCCGATCTCCAACCGCAGCGGCACACCGTCAAGGCCGTGAAGCGGCAGGATTTCCTTCAACCGCTGACGCTCACCGGCGTTGTTGCAGAAGATAAAGACCTCGAAACCCTGTTCGGTCCACAGGCGAAGCTGTGAAAAGAATTTCTTCCTTTCTTGTTCCGCCACGCCCGCCTCCGGGAGTCCGCCGGAGATGGGCCGGTAGGCTTCCAGCGAGTTGATCGTCAACTCTGCGCCTCCCGTCGTCACCACATCGCTCAGCGCGACGACGCGCGGCCAGTTCATCAATCGCTCGAAGGGCAGATGGAACGGATCGTCTTTCGGCAGTTCCGCCGCATAACGCCGGGCCGTTTCCATAAGGCGATCGGGTTCATCCATCATCAACACCGTGTCACGCGGCAGGAAATCCAGCAGGTCGCCGAGCCAATCGGTGTGTTGCTGCAACAGACCCATCTCCCCCGCCGGGCCGATCACGCATGACTCGATGCGCCCGGCGCTGACCTGCGTCGCCACGTCAAACCGCCGCATCGAGTCAATCGAGTCCCCGAAGAACTCCAGCCGTAATGGCGCAGGCTCGTCGAGCGGGAACAGGTCGAAGATGCCACCGCGCACTGCAAACTGTCCGCGTTCCTGCACCTGCGCCTCGCGCGCGTAGCCGAGCCGCACCAGCTTGCCCGCCAGCGAATCCATCTCCATCTCCTGGCCGACGTGAAGCTCCAGCAAAAGCGTGCGGAGTGCCTTCGGTGAGAACGTTCGCTGCATCAACGCCTGCGCCGACGCCACGATGATGGGAGGCGGATGGAGTGGTGGAGTTTGAGATGTCTGGAATGTGGGAGGGGCCTCAGCGCCCCGACCTTCTGCTGTTGCTTGAGCGACGCTGCCAGTCGGGGCGCTGAGGCCCCTCCCACATTCCAAAGCGCTGAGGCTTCTCAACACCCGCAGCCGGTCGGCGATAACATCGGCGCTGGGCAGGCCGACATGTGGCAGCGATTCCCATGCGGGATGGAACTGTGGTTGCGCGCCGAAGGCAATCAGGCTCAGTTCCCAGGTTTCCTGTGATTTCAAACCGTCCGTGACAATCAACAGCGGCCGGGAGAGTTTTTGTGCCAGCAGCGCGGCAAGGAAGGGACGCGCCGGCTCCGCCACCGGCGCCAGAGACAAAAAAGGCCCTCCGTCGATTGCCGCCGCGACCCGGGGGGTCTCAGCGCAACCCAGCGCAATCTCTACCGGACCTTTGGTCTGCATGGAACCGCGAATCTCGAAACTCGACTCGCCAATCGGTTCCGACCCGCGAGTCGCGATTCGCGATCTGCGGTTTCCGCACTACTTCAACAACAAATGGGTGACGAGCGACTTTTCTTCCTTCAACTCGTTTTCCGTCGCCGTAATCTTCTCGCGGCTGAAATCATTAAGCGGCACATCCTGAACAACCTCGTGATTCCTGCCGTTGCTGCGAACCGGGTAACTGAAGATCAGGCCTTTTTCAATCCCGTAGCTGCCATCGGAGCAAACCGCAACGCTGAACCAGTCGTTCCTTGGCCTCGTCGTCGTCAGGGCCCTCACGGCTGCCACCATTGCCCTGGCCGCGCCGGCAGCGGGAAAAGAGTGTGCGCACGACG
>CAZGGF010000490.1:0-9643 GCA_964524715.1 uncultured Verrucomicrobiota bacterium
CGATTCAATCGGAATGAAGTTTGCCAGCCTCAGAATTGGAATCAAGGCAAAGCCCCGACCATCAAGAGCATAGAGCAGATGATAGTTTGCCAGCCTCAGAATTGGAATCAAGGCAAAGCACACAAACCCAACTGCTGGCGATGTTCCCCAGTTTGCCAGCCTCAGAATTGGAATCAAGGCAAAGCGCCTTGGTAAGCACATGTGAATTGCCTATCAGTTTGCCAGCCTCAGAATTGGAATCAAGGCAAAGCGTTACTGCGAACACTGAAAACTCGCAGAAAAGTTTGCCAGCCTCAGAATTGGAATCAAGGCAAAGCTCGTGATCAGCTCGATTTTTCCGAACCGATAGTTTGCCAGCCTCAGAATTGGAATCAAGGCAAAGCGACGGCAAATTCAACTCCGTCACCAACGGCAGTTTGCCAGCCTCAGAATTGGAATCAAGGCAAAGCAAGATTTCAGTTTACGTGATTCGCGACTGGAGTTTGCCAGCCTCAGAATTGGAATCAAGGCAAAGCGGCCAAAATCATAAGCAACAGCGCCGTGTGAGTTTGCCAGCCTCAGAATTGGAATCAAGGCAAAGCAATCCGGAGATGGCAGGGAAACGGAAGCCGAGTTTGCCAGCCTCAGAATTGGAATCAAGGCAAAGCACCGGGTTGCGCCACTTCACCAGTCTTAACAGTTTGCCAGCCTCAGAATTGGAATCAAGGCAAAGCGATGGGCACCCGATGGCGAAGTGCCTGGTGAGTTTGCCAGCCTCAGAATTGGAATCAAGGCAAAGCTCGCAGCTCGACCTCACCATCGGCGAACTCAGTTTGCCAGCCTCAGAATTGGAATCAAGGCAAAGCGGATCGTGCGAACTGGTGGTGTCTGTGCGAAGTTTGCCAGCCTCAGAATTGGAATCAAGGCAAAGCGACTGCGAATGGCGGCGGATGCGCGGGCGAAGTTTGCCAGCCTCAGAATTGGAATCAAGGCAAAGCGGGCGTCGTGATCCAAGCACCGGCAGCAAGGATGCCGCCGGCGCTCGTGTCACGCCGGGCATGCCACGCAAAGCGCCCAAGGTCGCCAGAAGTCAAAAATCAGATGGCTGAAGTCAGCCATCAGCTTCGATCGAAAGTTCGCGAAAATTTCCCGCCGTCCCGCTACACTGCCCCATCTGTGACAACTCTGACGAAACGAGACGATTCGCACCGGAAGGCCCGACGGCATCTCCGGGCTGTTGACCCCGTCATGGGACGGGTGATTGACGCGGTGGGTAAAGAGGCCCGGCTGAGGGTCCGGGATGAAGCGCCTTTTGAGTCGCTGGTGCGCGCGGTGGTAAACCAACAGTTGAGCGGCAAGGCCGCGGCGACGATTCTGGGCCGGTTCAAGGCGCTCTATCCGGCGTCCGCGTTTCCGTCGCCGGAGAAGGTCCTGCGGACGCATGCGAACCGGCTCCGGTCGGCGGGTCTGTCGAGACCGAAGGCGGCTTACATCAAGGACATTGCGCGGCAGGTGACGCTGGGCGTGGTGCCGACGCTGGCGGAGTGCGGCAGGCTGGAGGACGCGGAGATCGTCAGCCGGCTCACGCAGATCAAGGGCATCGGGCGGTGGACGGCGGAGATGTTCCTGATGTTCAACTTGGGCAGGCCGGATGTGCTGCCGGTCCACGACTTGGGCGTGAGGAAGGGGTTTCAGATTGCGTTCAAGAAGCGGAATCTCCCGGAGCCTGAACACTTGGACCGGCACGGGGAGCTATGGAAACCCTATCGCAGCACGGCGGCCCTGTATCTCTGGAGGATCGTGGATTTTGTGGAGGATGGCGGTGAATGGTGAACTCGCAACGGATCGCTTGAAGAACATGAACATGTCCACCCGACAACGAAGACTGACATCTCTCTGCGGCTTGTCGGGCGCAGCCATCGTAATCGCCGCCTGCGTGGCGACGGCGCTGTCGTATGTCGGAGCGAAGAAGGAAGCCTACTCCCTGCTGAATCATTTCATCAGCGAGTTGGGAATTGTCGGCGTGTCAAAGCTGGCAGGGGTGTTCAACATGTGCCTGATCGCCGCCGGGCTGATCATCGCCGTGTTCATGGCCGGCCTTGGGCAATGCCTTCAGACGAGGCAAGCCCGCGTGGCAGCGGTCTCAGGCGTGGTAGCGGGCATCCTATGCAGCTTCGTCGGTTGGATTCCGATGAATTACCTGGTGCCTCATCTCTGGGTGGCGGCTTCCTTTTTTTCCTGCGGGTTGCTGACCGTCGGACTGTTCAGCCACGCGATTGCGCGCGATCCTGAACGCCAACTGCCCCGGTGGCTGGTGATTCCAGCCCTGATGGCATTCGTGAGCTTTGCGGCGCTCCTGGCCTACCCGGTGGTCACGTGGCAGACTCCCCTTGAAATGGTTCGCATCAGTCAGACGGCGCGGCCCGGCATCTGGGCAGCGACCATACTCGAGTGGCTGGTTCTGATCACCGTGACAGCGTGGATCATCCTGGTATCCGCGTGCCTGTGGGCGCGAAAGAACAGCAGGACGTAACGCCGAAAACAGGGACGGTTTTCAGCGGGTGGCGGGGGCGGCATCTTTGACTACGATTCCGACGAGCTGGTTAAACGGCACAACCAGTTCAACCGAAGCGGCGCGCGGCTGGAGCAACAGCCAGCCCGTTTGCCAGACCTTGGCCTCGGCGAGCTGGGTCTGGATTTTGCGCAACTGCGGATCTTCACCGGCCGCAGGCGAGGCGGAACGAATGAGGGCGACGTAGTCCGCCAGGTTCATGCAGAAGAAACCGTTGTGTTTCTTGGGGAAGGACGCGGTGACGGCTTTAAGCTCCGGAGACATGCCCGAAGCAGACGATTTCTTCGCAGCAGCAATGAGGCGGCGGATGTTGTTGGTGGAGTCGGGACCCTGGGCCATCAGTTGAAACGACCCGACGAAGGCCATTTGCTGAATGAAGCCTGCTGTGTTCTCTGGCGCCGCCGATACGGCCGTGTCCATTGTGATCCGGTCTATCTCCACACCCGCGTGTTTCGCAATGTTGGTTTCGTACTTCATCCTGGCCGGTGTTTCCGGGGGCGAACCCGCGCGGTTAACCGCCAAGCCCGCTTCGACGGCTTTCCGCCGGGCCTGTCTGGCCTGGGCCGCATTTGTGACACGAAGAACTTCCACCACGTTGACCGCCGAAGCCTGAACAGAACCCGGGGTGTTCTTCGCGGAGGCATCGGTCTCAGCAGACACGTTGGAGGGAGGTGTGTTGGTCGCAGGCATCAGAACAGCCTCTGCGACGCCCCCGCCCCACGGCTCCACCAACGCGCGGAAGATCTCGCGGTCCTTGGCGGCGGCGTCGGCATTGCCGGAGCCAGTTCCCGGCTCGAAGGCGGGTTGCATCATCTCCGTCAGCAGGCGGGTCCAATCCTGATTTCGGGTGAAACGCATCGCGCCAAGCATTGCGACGTTGGCCGGCAACAGGGACATCAACGATCCGTCAAGTTCGAGCGGCTGCTGCCCGGCAAGCGCGCGGCCAAACACGGTGTTTGCTTGCGGCAACGCGGCGACGCGCAGCTTGAGCTGGCCGCCACCCAACTCGGCAGCAGCCTCGATCCACGCGATCTGCCGGGCGAGATTGAGGGCGATGTCGAAACCCGCCGCGGGAGTCTTGAAAGAGGGTGTCGCTGGTCCGGCGGTTTCCCCTGATGAAGCGCGCGTGAAGACTCCCAAAGCTTCGAGAATGGATTCCTTCTGCTGGCGGAGATCTTTTTCGTAAAGCGACAGGATGCCCGGCATTCGGGCGGCGACAACGAGGTCGCCACGAACGATGTCATGGCCAAGTTTGGAGCCGGAGCCGAGCTTGTCGAGGAGCGAAGTACGGCCAACGATGAGCCCCTGCCCGTCTCGTGTGGTGACGTAGTATTGTTTCGTGACCTGCTTCTTGAACAGAATCGGCTCAACTTTCTTGCCGGCTCGGAGCGCCGCCATGTAAGCCGCGTGATCGTAGGTATCTTCGGTCTCGCTGAAATGGCGAATGGCTGCGCCCGCCGTGGCGGGATCGGCCTTGACGTTGCTCACACCGCCCTTGCCGAAACTGTCGCAAAACACCGCCGCGTCACTCACCCCCACGACGACGGCAAGGTTGTTAGTGTAACGATGGGGATTGAGGAAGATGAAGGTCCATGGTTGCTTCATCTCAATGCCCAGGAGCAACGGGTTCTTCAGAAAACGTTGCGCGAACAATGGCAGGTCATCACTGGAACGGTTGCCAGTCCGGGCGGTGACGGCATCCAGTTTGTCGAGCAGGGTCTTTGGATTCTCGACGCGCAAGTAACCCAGCACGTCCTCGCCAGCCCCGGCGACGAGCGCAGCCGCAAGATCATCGGCGGCGACCGCCTGGCCGGGCGCAAGCAACAACAGGCACACTGCAAGTGCAAGCGCAGTTCTCATGAAAGGGATGCGAACAAATCAGCGGGAGTAATTGGGGCTGATGCCCATCGGCATCTGATGCTCCCAACTTTGAGGACGATTCCAAGGAAGGGAGTCGCCGCCCTCAGGCGTGCTGCATCCAACGAGCGAACACGCACTCACCACGACCCACAACAGAAGGAGCGCCAGCGCGCGGGATTGTGGCCGGGGTAAAATCATGCCGCCACCGAAAAGCCTCAGGGAATGGCCATGTCGCCGGCCTTGGGTTCCTTCTTCTTGAGGTCGCCCAGGAAGTCAGCGATGCAGCAATCGTCATCCACGGTGGCAATGCGAATCTTGCCAACGATGTCGGTGCCGCGATGGAGAATCATGACGCCGCTCGGCAGAACACCCTTCTTTTTGCCAATGTCCAGTACGGTGAAATTCCATGTCTTGTCGTAGTAGAGCACCTTGCCGGTAAGACCCTCGGGCAACGTTACCCCATCCTTGCCCGTAAGGTAGCGATTCTGTGCGTCCAGCTCCTTGAGCTTGTCGTTGACAACCTTCTTCTCGGTTTCCGCGGCGGTTACTTGATCGGTCAGAGACTTGATCTTGTCAGCCGCTTCCTTGGCTTGCGTCGCAGCCGCATCGCGGGCTTGTTCGGCAGCAGTCAGCTTGGACTTCAAATCGGCGAGTTCCGCCGTATTGGCCGGGGTGCCAGGAGTAGTTGCCGCAGGCACGGCCGCAAGCTGTTTCTTCAGATCATCGACCTGCGCTTGCAACGTGGTAACCTTCGCGGTCTTCTCCGTGATTTCCACTGCGAGACCCGCCATCTTGGCTGTGGCGTCGTCCGCATCTTTTTTCTTGGCTGCGGCTTCGGCCACAGCGGTCTTCGCTTCTGCCTTGGCCTTGTCGGCGTCCTTCTTGATCGCGATCTTGGCGTCTTCCAGATTCGTGATATCGTTCTTAAGTTCCCCACTCAAGATAAAGGATGCGATACCCAGCAATATTGCCACCACTAAACAAATACGAGTTATGATTGACATCAATTCAAACTCCTCTAGCTGTCCGACCGATCAGCTTTCTCAAGTTGCTCCACGCGCTCGCGTAAAACTCCACACCACATTTTGGGGACATGCTATAGAAAACATGCAGCCATGTCAACGGTTTGACCGAAAAAAACGCTCGTCGCTTTTCTCCCGCAGTTGCTTGACCGTCCGCCGCACCTGTCCCGTCTCCTGCTCCAGCCAATCCCCTAGTTCCTCTGCTGTAATGACTTGCCCACCAAAAGAACGCACCATCGTCGCCTCCGCATGATCGTTCGTCGCCACCAAAAACCGGTCCGGCTCCGCTGCCCGAGCCACCAGCCGCTCGATGCATGCGTCCGCCGTCATGCCCTTGCGCGTAAAGAGGATGTCCAGATTTGCAGGCAAACCGCCGGTCGAAACACGCGAGCCACGCCGGCTGTCGAACACGATCGTCACGCGGATGCCCGTGGCGTCCTGAATGGGAGTCAGCGCAGCCACCAGTTGATCGCGTGCCTGCTCCAGGTTGCGATGAAGCGCCGCTCGCAACAGAGGCCACGCGTAGATGATGCTGTATCCATCCACCAGAAGATGAGCAGCGTCGTATCTCATAGGGCACGACCCATGGAAGCGGCGTCGCCCAGCCGGCACCGCTTCGGAGTCCCTGTTCAGAGAGGCCGCCGCCCGGCAATCGCGCGGCCAATCGTCAGCTCGTCGGCATACTCCAATCCGGAGCCGACGGGAATGCCGCTGGCAATCCGCGTAATGGCAACGCCCAGCGGCTTGAGCACTTCCAGCAAATGATGCGTCGTCGCCTCGCTCTGTGCGTCTCCGCCGAGAGCAATGACGACCTCCCGCGGACGCTCGGCCTGGACTCGTTTGATCAGCGCCTCGATGCGCAACTGCTCCGGGCCGATGCCGTCGAGCGGCGCAATCTTGCCCATCAGTGCGTGATAGACGCCGCCAAACTGGCCGGTCTTCTCGACATGCAGGATATCCGCCGCCCGTTCCACGACGCAGATCAACCCCTTGTCACGACGCGGGCTGCTGCAAATCTCGCACGGATCAACGGCGGTGTAGCTGCCGCAACGCGAACAGTTCTTGATGCCGCCTCGCGCCGAACGGATCGCCGCCGCCAGTTCCTCCGCCAGCCGCGGTTCGCTCTGCATGATAAAAAGCGCAAGCCGTTCCGCCGAGCGCGGACCGACGCCGGGCAGCTTCTTCAACGCATCAATCAGATGCCGAACAGGCGCGGGATAATCAGGCATAAAAGCAATGGAGTGATGCCGTCCAGAATCGTCGCGTCAACGGAATTCTCCGACCTCGACGGCCTCATTCCTTACAGGCTGAATCCCGGCGGCAGTTGCAGGCCGGCGGTCAGCTTCGACATTTCGGCCTCGCTCATTTTCTTGGCTGCGTCGAGCGCGCCGTTGACACCAGCGAGCAACAAGTCCTGCAACATCTCAACGTCGTCAGGGTTCACAGCGCTTTTCTCCACCGTGATGCTGGCGAGCATGCCGTCGCCTTTCGCGACCACCTTCACAGCGCCGCCGCCGGCAGTGAACTCGACGGTCTTGTTGGCCAACTCAGCTTGCATGCGGGCCGCGTCGGCCTGCATCTTCTGAGCCTGTTTCATGAGTTTTCCGAGAGAGGGCATGGTAGGAATCAATAATCGGTCATCAGTGATCTGTGGATGGGTTCAAGCGCGGACCGCAACAATCTGGCCGCGGAAAATTTCCAACGCTTTCTTGATCAGCGGGTCATTGCGAAAATCCTTCATGTCGCGTGACGATGTCGCAGGCGCGGAAGGCGTTGCCGCCGCCGCAGCTGGCGCGGGCGGCGCAGCCTGCGCGGGTGCCGCTGCCTCACTGGCGGGAGGTTCAGGTTTCTTTGCGTCCAGCTCGGTGTCCTCGGCCAGTTCGAAATGGAGGCCCACGTCGTGACCAAGGAACTCGCGCAGCTTGGTCTGGAGCACCGCCCGGAAACGCGGTGAGTTCAGAAAGTTCATCGCCGCCTTGAATTCCGGGTCAAAACCGATGGTGAACACGCGGCCATCGAAACTCAGCGGACGTCCCTGGTTCAAGAACTCGCGACCCAACGGCGCGGCTTGTGCAAAATGTTCATGCACGTACGCCCAGATTGCCTGCACTTGCTCGGTGGACGTCGAGTATGCGGGCGCAGGCGGCGGCTCAGCCACCACCTCTTGATGATGTTTCGGCGCCGGCGCAGCAGGCTTGGCAGGCGCAACCGGTTTCGCAGCCACGGGAGCGGTTGTCCCCGATGTGGGAGGCGCGCCGCCGCGGAGCGAATTGAGCTTCTGCAACACGACATCGATGCTCGCCGCCTCGCGCGCCTGGCTGGCCTTGATAAGCGTGACTTCGAAGAGAATCCGTTTCGACGTGGTGAAGCGCAGCCGGCCCTCGGCGCCCGTGAGCACCTCCAGGACCCGCAGCAACGCGTCGGCGTCCGCGGACGCGCATTGCTTCTTCAACTCGGCCATTTCAGCGTCGGTGGCATCCACCGCCCCGCCCTGCTCGCCCGCCATCTTCACCACCAGCAGGTTGCGGAAATGCTCGATCATCTCCGTCAACAGCCGTTGGAGATCCTTGCCGGATTCGGCGAGGTCATTGAACATCTTCAACGCCTCGTGCGTCTTGCCGTCGAGAATCGCGCCGGCCAGTTCCACAATCCGCTCGTGCGCAGCCAGGCCGAACATGCCAAGCACGTCGTCTTCGGTGATCTTGTTACCGCAGAAGCTGATCAACTGATCCGTCGTGCTCAACGCGTCGCGCATGCATCCCTCGGAGCCTCGCGCGACAGCGAGCAACGCCGCTTCGTCAATCTGGACCTTCTCATCCTTGGCGATGGCAGTGAGATGTTTGACGATGAGCGAGGTGGCGAGCCTGCGGAAATCGAACCGCTGGCAGCGCGAAAGAATGGTCAGCGGAAGCTTCGAAACCTCGGTCGTGGCAAAAACGAAGATGACGTGCTCCGGCGGTTCCTCCAGCGTCTTCAACAGGGCGTTGAACGACGAGCCGGAGAGCATGTGCACCTCGTCCACGATGTAGACTTTGTATTTCCCGCTGGTCGGCGCGTACTTGACGTTCTCAATAATGAGTTCGCGGACCTTGTCCACCTGCGTGTTGGAGGCGGCGTCGAACTCCATCACGTTCATGCTGGTGCCATCGGCGACCTCCTTGCAGTTGGCGCACTTGTCGCACGGGGTCGGCGTGGGGCCTTTCTCGCAATTGAGCGCCTTGGCGAGAATGCGGGCGGTGGTGGTCTTGCCGGTGCCGCGCGGGCCAACGAGGAGATATGCGTGGGCAATGCGCTTGTTCTTGATGGCGTTGACGAGCGTCTGGGTGATGTGCTCCTGGCCGACGACTTCGTCGAACTGCTGGGGCCGCCATTTGCGGGCGAGAACTTGATATTGAGCCATGACCGGATACTTCGATCGACGGTGGTAATATTACGCGACTGGTTTAGTTGACTGCCGAGCCAATTCAAAAACCGCAATCCAAAACAAAGCAGGCCGTGCACCCAATGTCGGCCGCCGAACAGACGGCGATTCCGCACGACGCGACTCGGGCCAGGCAACTCCACGGCACACGAAAAAATCGGTTTACCGTTGCTACCTTCCGGTCCTGGCGGGGTTCGCCGCCTTCCGTCGCATGGAACCCAGCCGTCAACGTCTCGACGCGCGGTTCGTCCCGCCGACTCGTCGGTCTCGATCAGGAATTCGACCCTGCTATAGCGGGTTGCAGGTCTGGCCGGCTCGCGCCGGTCGTCAGGGCACCGCTACCGCCCCGTCTAGCACGACCAAAAAAACTGGAGCCTACGATCGGGCTCGAACCGATGACCTGCGGTTTACGAAACCGCTGCTCTACCAACTGAGCTACGTAGGCATTTTACCTGTTTTTGCGAGCGTTTTTGGCTGTTTCGGCCAAATAAATACGCTGGAACGCTCGCTCATAACTATTGATAAAGAACCAGCCGAACAACGGTTGGAACTACTACGGCAAAAGTTTGCCAAACTCAACATAAAAGCAGGCAGGGTTCTTTTTGCGGCACTGACAGCTACCCGGCGGAACGGCGGCTGGACGCCCAGACAGCAGCGCAAGAACCCGGTCGAACCAGCGACGGCCTGCGATCATCCATATGCGCGCCGGACCTTTCGCGGGTGACGGTTCGGCTGAGCCCCCCCCTCCCAACGACGGCAGCGCGTTCAGCCAAGCTCCGCAAATAACCC
>CAZGGF010000491.1:0-1866 GCA_964524715.1 uncultured Verrucomicrobiota bacterium
AGTCAATACCCCCTGAGTGCCTCGTCAACATTTTCGGTCGATGGTTCCGTCGGGCTTCAAGTGCGCCATTTTGACCCGATCCGAGGCTCAAAACGTAACTTTTAAGGTCGGATATAGTCGGAGAAGGTCGGATTGGGTCGGATTGGGTCGGATTGATCTACGGGCTGCTCGGATCGCACAGGCAACCTTCTGTGTCCGCGCGGAACGCGGCCACCACAGGTGGTACGTCGAATACACTTGTCAAAGATCGAAG
Source organism: uncultured Verrucomicrobiota bacterium (assembly GCA_964524715.1). GTDB lineage: Bacteria > Verrucomicrobiota > Verrucomicrobiia > CAIQCK01 > CAIQCK01 > CAIQCK01. Next base: position 254 of record CAZGGF010000491.1, read on the forward strand.
GGCATGACCATTCGGCATCTGTAAACAATCCCTTGCCTGTGTTTCAGATGGCCGGCAGCCAACGCTGCCCGGAACTGGTCCTGTTTCCTGGAGGTTTCCGAAAAAACCATCCACCCCTGCCACGGATAGAGTACAACGGATCGCGCGGTTGACGCAAAGATCACATCACGCAGATTTTCAAATTCGTTAAGAATGTCCCCTCCACAACTTCTTCAGAAGCCATTGAAAAACCCGGATTTCCAGATGCGCCGGAGACGCGGCCTCCGTCGAAATCCACATTCCGCAGTCTCTTTCGGCCGTTTCCATCTCAGGCCGGCCGCTTTTCAGATCCCATCTGAAGCATGACAGGCTGAAGAAACGCAATCCTCTCGGCAGCTTGTGCCGCATTCGTCTCTCCGCTACCATCGGGCCGATGGCTGCGGACGCATCACAGGAAACAATCACCGGCACGCTGGAGCGGATTCTCTACGCCAACGAGGAGAACCACTACACCGTCGCGTCGTTGCAGCCGGAGAACAGCCGCGAGCCGGTCACTGTCGTCGGCAACCTCGCCAGCGTCCAGTGCGGCGAAATCCTCAAGCTCTCCGGCCGCTGGACGACGCACAAACAGTTTGGCCGCCAGTTCCAGGTCGAGAAATTCGAGAGCGTTCTGCCCGCCACCGTCACCGGCATCAAGAAAAACCTCGACAGCGGGCTCATCAAGGGCATCGGGCCGAAGTTCGCCGACCGCATCGTCAACCACTTTGGCGACCGCACACTGGAGGTCATTGACCAGTTTTCGGCGAAACTGCGCGATGTGGAGGGTATCGGGCCGGAACGCGCGCGGCGCATCCGGGCGGCGTGGGTGGAGCAGAAGGCCATCCGCGACATCATGATCTTCCTGCAAAGCTACGGCATCAGCAGCTCGCAGGCGGCGAAGATTTACAAGCAATACGGCAACGACGCGATGCAGGTCGTGAAAGCCAATCCTTACCAGCTTGCGCGCGACATCCACGGCATCGGCTTCAAGACCGCCGACGCCATCGCCGCCAACATGGGCGTGCCGGCCGATTCGCCGCGCCGCATCCGCGCCGGCATCCTGCACACGCTCGAAGGACTGACCGACGACGGCCACACCTGCTGCCCGCACGACGAGCTTTGCCAGCAGACCGCCGCGCTGTTGACCGTGGGCGACGACAAGGTGAAGGCCGAAATTCTCTCACTCGCCGCCGACCGCGACATCGCCATCGAAGACGACCTGATCTTCCTAAGCCGGATGTTGCGGGCCGAAACCGATCTGGCCGCGCGGCTGCTCGCCCTGGCGCATGCGCCGCTCGGTTTGCCGGAGATCAAGCTCGACCTCGCGCTGAAATGGTTCGAGGAGAAGAATGAAATCGCCCTCGCCCCGGCCCAGCGCGAGGCGATCAGGACTGCGCTCACCAGCAAACTCACCGTTATCACGGGCGGCCCCGGCGTTGGCAAAACCACCATCACCCGCGCCATCGTGAAAATTCTTCACGCCAAGGAGTGCCGCGTCCTGCTTGCCTCACCGACCGGCCGCGCCGCCAAGCGCCTCAGTGAAAGCACTGGCGCGACCGCGCAAACGATCCACCGCCTGTTGAAATACGACGCCG
>CAZGGF010000492.1:0-11006 GCA_964524715.1 uncultured Verrucomicrobiota bacterium
TTGTGACACGCTATGCAGGGCTCTCATGCCACCTCTGGAACTGCCCGTGGGCATCCTGACCGCATTGCTTGGCGGACCGTTCTTCATCGGGTTGCTGCGAAGAGAAACACGGCAAGGCTGAGGACTCATTCGGATGAAGAACGAACCCATGATGGACGGATTGACAAACAGTGATTGGAATGAACTAGTATTACGAATATATATGGTTGTAATACATTGACGAAGATTGGAAGAGACAGACGGCCATGCAGGTTGCATCTACAATGTGCGGGCACCAGCTGAATGGAGGCGTGTTGACGCACGCACACACCGGCGATGCCGTTGGCCTGCGATCAGCAGCGGTCTTATATCGTGCGACGGCGCGGCGCGTTGAGTGCATTCCTTCGTTCGCATTTTGGGCCGTTTCGCTGATGTTCCACGTGCTGGCACTGTGGCTGTACATGCCGGCATCATGGTTTCCGCATCCGCCTGTTGAACAGGAAGTTATTGCCGCCAGACTTGTATCGCTTGGCGCTCCGGCGGCGCGGAAGCCGTTACCACCACCGCTGCGATCGGCGGCCAAATCCAAACCGCTGCCTGGCGCGCGCCCGCATTTCATGCCCGCGCTCGCTGCGGCGCCTGCGCCGTCGGTAGTGGTTCCACTGCCTCGTTTCGTGGTGACTTCGGCTGCCGTGTCTCGGTGGACGCTATTCCTGCCGCTCAAGTTGATTGATCCTGTGGAGGCGCTGGAACTGCCACCGTTGCCAATGCGGCCACAGTCAAGGCCGCTGCCTGGTGCACGCCCGCATTTTATGCCCGCGCTTGCCTCCACGCCGGTGCCACCAGTTACGGTTCCGCTGCCGCGGGTTGTTAAAGCCACAGCGACGGCTTCCTCGTGGGGACTTTGGGTGCCGTCAAGGCTGGTGAGCGCAGATAACGTGCCTCCAGGCTCCTCGGATGGTGCGGCTGATTCGTCGGGGATGTTGGCGGCGGCAGGGTCGCAAGGGAGCGCTTTGGGATCCAATGGCAGTGCTTCAGGGGCGCAGAATGGCGTTTCCGGATCGCATGGCGATGCCGATGGTTCATATGGCGGCACTTCAAACGGCACAGGCGGTTCGTTTGCGTCACCCACTTACCGCCAAACGCCGTTGCCGACTTATCCGTTTCTGGCCAAATCGCGCGGCTGGGAGGGTGTCACACTGCTGCGCGTGGAAGTGCTGAGAGACGGGCACGTGGGTCGTGTTGAGTTGGTGACCAGCAGTGGTCATGCGGAGTTGGATGAAAGCGCGATTCGTGCGGTGCATGGCTGGCAGTTTGAGCCGGCGATGCGAGGCGACACGGCTATCGCCTCTTTCATCCAAGTGCCCATCCGTTTCAAACTCAGTCGTTCGGGCGCATAATGACTTTTCGATGGGGGAGGGAGCCGCGCAGATCCTTCTTCATCTCCGCGACAAAAACTTCCAACGACCTCGCCCTGACGGGAACTTCCGCGCCCGTTCGTGACAGGTGTTGCCGCGTGCCGGTGATCACATCCTCCAGCGATCCTCCAACCCGGCATTTATGACCTCAGGCCGCAATGAGTCCGCGTGTCGGATGGGTGGTTAAATAATCCTGTTGACGTATGCTGGTAATAGTATTACGAATATTGACAATCGTAATATCAAAGCCGAGAATATGAAGCCGCTCAACTTGTTGATCACCTGCCTGACTCTAGCAACTGTCCCCCTTGTGGGCGCGCAAACTGCCGCGATCACAAATGCACCGCCGGCTGGAGCGACTGCGGCCACGAAGATGAAAGAAGTGGTCGTCGTCGCTACTCCCATCATCCAAGGCAATCGTACTGATCCAATTGGAGGCCAGGTGACCTCGGTAACGCAGCAGCAGGTCGAAGACCTCAACGCCCAGGATCTCCCGTCGGCGTTGCGCATGGTGCCGGGCGTCGTCGTGTCCCGTTTCAATCCCGTTGGCAGCTTTGGCGGCGGCGAAGGCGGCGCGATCTTCATCCGCGGCCATGGTGGCTCGCGGCCCGGCGCGGAGATCGGGATGTTCGTGGACGGGGTTCCGAAGATGGCCAGCGTCTGGACGCACCCGTTGATGGACATGATGAACGTGGACATTGCGGACCGGATTGATGTTTACAAGGGTGCGCAGCCGGTGCTGTTTGGCAACGCCTCGTATGGCGCGGTGAATATCGTGCCGAAACGGATGGAGACCGAGGGCCATACGACGAGTCTCCAGACGGCCTATGGCTCGTTCGACACGTGGGTGGAGGTGGCAGAGCATGGTGGCAAATCAGGCCCGCTCGATTATTACGTTGTCCAGAGTTTCAGGACCTCGGACGGCCACCGGGATAATGCCGACGGTCAGGTGCAGGATTACTTCGGGCGCATCGGCTACGACATCAATGAACACTGGAACGTCGGGCTGCTGTTTGAGAGTTCGCTCAGCAGTGTTCAGGACCCCGGCACCGTGATTCCGCCTGTGAGGCGAAACGGTTGTTTCGATGTGACGGATTACTTCGGCATCGTCTCTGTTACGCATAGCTATGAGGCGGCGGAGGGGTACCTGAAGTTCTATTGGGACAAAGGTGCGATGGATTGGACGGGGCAATACAACTCGACGACCGGGAAGAATGACAGCGACACTTTCACGCGCTATGACAACTACGGCATCAAGGCGCGGGAGACTTTTCGTTTGTGGGAGGGCGGCGAGATTCTGGGCGGCTGCGACCTGGACTACCTGAGCGGCAAAGCTCACACCGTGACGCCGCCCACCACGGTCACGGATTTCGGCCGCGAAACCTTCTGGATCGCGTCTCCGCACTTTGCCCTGAGCCACCAGTTCGACATCGACGAAGACGTTTATGTGAAACCCTCCACAGGATTACGCTACATGGTTCACGACGAGTTCAGGGACGAACTGGCGCCTCAAGCGGGCGTGCTTCTGCACGTGAAGGACACGGAGTTCCACGCCAACTACGGGCGCGGTGTGAACTATCCGGGCATCTTTGTGGCGGGCGCGATGTTCCCACGTGGTAAGAACTGGCAACAACTGACGGCGGAAACGGTGGATCATTACGAGATCGGCGTAAGCCAGAACTTCAACAAGTTCGTCAAGCTTGACTGCAATCTTTTCCTGGACGAGAGCAGCGACCGGATTGTGTTTGCACCGCCGTTTCCGTCGGTGACTTGGAAGAACTTCGGCAGTTCCAAGACGAAGGGCGTTGAGAGCACCGTCACCGTTACCCCGATCAACGATCTGGCGCTCTTTGCCGGTTTCACCTATATGAACACTGATCCAACCGGGCTGCCATACAGTCCGCCGTGGAGCGCCAGTAGCGGCGTGACCTACCGCTTCCTGAAACACTTTCGCATCAGCCTGGACTCGGTCTTTGTGGATACACAATACGTAACGTCGTGGGCGCGCAACACGGCGTCCTCCGTCAGCACGAGCCAGGTCGGTTCTTACATGCTTGTGAACGCCAGGTTGAGTTACGACTTTCAGGTGCCGGCGTGGAAACTGGATGGACAAATCTTCGTGGCAGGTGAGAATCTGACGGATATCTATTATGAACAAAGAACAGGTTACCCGATGCCGGGCATCAATGGCATGGGCGGATTCAAGGTCCGGTTCTGACGGAAGGCAGTCGCGCGCAGCCGCGGCAGCTCTGCTTCTGTTCACCATCGGCGCGATGGCGCATGACCACGGGCTCGACGCCCGGCCCGCCGTCGTGCTTGAGAGTTTCCCGACGCGGGCCGAACAGATGCAGGCCGATGTGCGCCCGTGGTTGGAGAAAATCATGGCCATCCATGGCTTGGAGGAATGGAAGGCCACGCTCCTGACGAACGAATTGCACCGTCATCTCGGCACCTACTCGATCATCGGCGCGAAGATGGGCATCCGCGCCCGCGAGTTGTTGGGTGCGGAGTTCGATGAACTGCGCGTTGAGAGCCACGCGGGATTGAAACCGCCGTTGAGCTGTCTCAACGACGGCCTTCAGGTTTCCACTGGTGCCAGCCTAGGTCGCGGCACGATCACGGTAGTCGGGACTCAACCCGTCGCGCCGGAGGCTGTGTTCATCCACGACGGAAAGAAGGCGCAGCTTCGCCTGAAACAGTCCATTGTGAACCGCATCCGCGCCGACATTGCCGCTGCGATCAAAGAGCACGGCAACCTGACGCCCGCGTATTTCGCCGCCATCCGCAAGCTCTCGCTTCAGCACTGGGCCGAGTTGAAACGGTCCGAGATCTTTGAAGAGGCGGTCGAATCCACTGCGACAACGGGCAAATAACGACGATGCACATCCCTGACGGATTTCTGGACGCGAAGACGGCGGCGACTGCCGGTGCTCTGGCGGCGGGCGGCTTGGCGCTGGCGCTGCGGCAGGTACGTGTGCAGTTGCCGCGGCGGCGCGTGCCGTTGATGGGGCTGGCGGCGGCCTTTGTGTTTGCGGCGCAAATGTTGAACTTCCCCGTTGCCGGTGGTACATCGGGGCATCTGGTCGGCGGCGTGCTTGCGGCCGTGTTGCTGGGGCCCAGCGCGGCGGTGGTGGTGATGTCGGCGGTGTTGATCGTGCAATGTTTCCTGTTCGCCGATGGCGGTGTGCTGGCGCTTGGCGCGAACATTTTCAACATGGCGATTGTTGGCGTCGTCATGGGTTATGGGATTTATCGTGTGGTGCGACGGTTGTTTGGGGGCCTGCGCGGTTTGGTGATGGCGTCGGCATTCGCCGGGTGGTGCAGCACGGTGCTGGCGGCGATCAGTTGTACGGGCCAGCTTGCTTCTTCCGGCACGGTTGCATGGTCGGTGGCATTTCCTGCGATGGCCAACATCCACATGCTGATTGGCCTGGGTGAGGCGCTGATCACGGCGCTCGTAGTGGTCGGCATCGCCCGCGCGCGGCCGGAACTGGTGGAGGAGGGTGCGCCACCGCAACGCTACGGCGAGTTTGCGGCGTTCGGGTTGTTGGTCGCGCTGGGGCTTGCTTTGCTGGTCGCGCCGCATGCGTCGTCATTTCCCGACGGTTTGGAAAAGGTCGCCGCAACATTTGGGTTCGAGCACAAGGCCGCTACTGCGCCGCTTGTGGCTGTTCCTATGGGTGATTATCGGTTGCCGGGTGTGGAATCCGCCGCGTGGGCGACCGCATGGGCGGGCGCGATTGGGACGGTGGTCGTGTTTGCCCTGGCGTGGCTGCTGGCGCGGTCGCTGACGCCGAAATCAAAGGATGACGAGCCCGCTCCCCGCGGTTAAGCTCCTGTCATGCGTCTCGACCTCCTGGATCGTCACAGTCGTCTCGACAGCCCGGTGCATCGGCAGCCGGCGGCTGCGAAACTTTTCGTGGCGGTGGCGTTGGTGCTGACCACGGTGCTCCTGCCGGCATCAAAACCGGCTGGTCTCGCGATTGTGGCGGCGGCGTTGTTGGTTGTGGCTGCGCTGAGCCGGATTCCGCCGGTGTTCCTCGCGAAACGGCTGTTGTTGCTGGAGCCGATCGCTCTTGGCGTGGCGGGACTGGCCGTGTTTCAGCCGGACGGCTGGCGGGTATTCTTCGTGGTCATGGCCAGAACCAATCTCTGCCTGTTGACGATGATCCTGTTGTCGAACACGACGCCCTTCGCCGACCTGCTGAGTGTGCTTCAACGGCTGCGTGTGCCGTCGCTTTTGGTGACGACGCTGGCATTGATGTATCGCTACTTGTTCGTGCTGGTCGACGAGGTTGGGCGCATGAGCCGCGCGAGGGCCAGCCGGACGTTTTCGACCGGACGCGGCACAGTGTGGTGGTCACAGGCTGGCATTGTCGGCCAGCTGTTCATCCGCTCGACGGAAAGGGCGGAGCGGATTTACGCGGCCATGTGCGCAAGGGGGTGGGAATGACCCCGGCTCTCGAGCTTCGGAACCTGTGCTTCCGTTATCCCGACGGTACGGAAGCGTTGAGTGGTGTCAGTTTCGCCATCGGCGACGGCGAGTGTGTTGGCCTGATCGGCCCGAATGGCGCGGGCAAATCCACATTGATGCTGCATCTCAACGGCATCCTGCCGGAACGGCTGGATGGCACACCGTCGGTGTTCGTCGGCGGCCGTCCGCTGACGACGGCAAACCTCGCCGCCGTCCGGCGTGACGTTGGATTGCTGTTTCAGGAACCTGACGACCAGTTGTTCTGCCCGACGGTCTTCGAGGACGTGGCGTTCGGCCCGCAGCAATTCGGCCTGGGTGGCGATGCGCTTGCGGCGCGCGTAAGTGACGCGCTGACGCGCGCCGGCATTCGCGGTTACGAGAAGCGCCAGCCGCATCATCTCAGCCATGGCCAGAAACGGCGGGTGTGCCTTGCCGGCGTGCTGGCTTGTGAGCCGCGCGTGTTGGTGCTCGACGAACCGACCAGCGACCTCGATCCGCGCGGCAAGCGGGAGTTGAAGGCCGTGCTGCGCCAGATTCCCGCGACCCAGTTGATTGCAACCCACGATTTGGAGCTGGTGGTGGAGCTTTGCCCTCGCGTGATCGTGATGGACGAAGGCCGCGTGGTGGCCGACGGCCCCACCGTGACCCTGCTCAGCGACGAGGCGTTGATGCTCGCGCACGGCCTGGAGAAGCCGCACAGCCTCCAACACCAACATCCTCACGGCTCGAGGCATACGTAAACTACGGCGTTCCTCTCTTGCACCGTTGGGCGGGCGGCTGATAGATTGCCCCGCCTTATGTCTGATATTCGAGTTCGTTTTGCGCCATCGCCAACCGGGTTTCTCCACATCGGAGGAGCGCGGACGGCGTTGTTCAATTTCCTTTATGCCCGCCACACGGGCGGGACCTTCGTGCTTCGCATCGAAGACACCGATGAGACGCGCCACGTTGAGGAAGCGGTTCAGGTCATCCTGGATGGGCTGCGCTGGCTTGGCCTCGAATGGGACGAGGGACCGGAGAAGGGCGGCGCGCACGGGCCGTATTTCCAGAGCCAACGCAAGGATATCTACCGGCGCTACATCCAGCGATTGATCGAGAGCGGCGCGGCCTACGAGTTCGAGGACAAGGAAAAGGGCGGCACCGTCGTGAAGTTTCGCATGACGCGCGAGCCGATCACCGTCCCCGACCTCATTTGCGGCAACGTCACGCGCCCGCTCAACGACACCGAGATGGCCGACCCTGATTTCGTCATTGTCCGCCGCGACGGCGTGCCGGTGTTCCACCTCGTCAATGTCGTGGATGACATCGAGATGAAGATCACACACGTCATCCGCGGTGAGGATCATCTCTCCAACACGCCGAAGCATATCGCGCTCTACCGCGCGTTCGGCGCCGAGCCGCCGAAGTTCGCGCACATCCCGCTCATCCTGAACAGCGACGGCTCGAAAATGAGCAAGAGCGACAAGGGCGCGGCGCTGCACGAATACATGAACGGCGGCTATGTGCCGGAAGCGGTGCGGAACTTCCTGGCGCTGCTCGGCTGGTCGCCCAAAGGCGACGTTGAACTTCTCAGCCTTGCGGATACCGTCGAACGGTTTGAATTGGCGCAGGTGCAGCGCCACAACGCGCGCTTTGACCACACCAAGCTGCATTGGATGCAGGGGCAATACATGCTCAAGATGCCGGTGGAACGGTTTATCGAAATGGCGCGCGTGTTCCTCGCGAAGACCGGTTTGACGGCCGGCCAACCGGACGACTACGTCCTGCGCGTGCTCGGTCTCGTGAAGGAGAAGGTGAAATTGTTCAGCGAGTTGCCGGAGTGGACGACGTATTTCTTCCGGGACGATTTCACGGCCGATCGCGAGGTGATCGTGAAGACATTCGGCAGCGCGCCGCAGAGTTGGGAGCTGCTGGAGAAGCTGCGCAGCCGCTACGCCGGCCTCGGCGAGTGGACGCATCCGGCGCTCGACGCCGCCCTGCGTGCACTGGCGCAGGAGTCGGGTGTGAAAGCTGCCGCGCTCATTCACCCGTGCCGTGTTGCTGTCAGCGGCAAGGCTGGCGGGCCGAGCCTGTTCCATTTGCTCGAAGTCCTCGGCCGCGACCGCGTCCTTGGCCGTCTCGCCACCGCCCGTGAGCGGCTGAAACTGAACGACTGATTACCCAACCCATTGTCACATGATCACACTTGCCACCAAAGTTACCATCCTGCGCATCCTGCTGGTGCCGGTGTGCCTGTCGCTGCTCATTTACTATGCGGTCAGCTACGCGGATGGCGCGGCCAAGGAATGGAACCGGTGGATGGCGTTCTTTGTGTTTGCCGTGGCGTCGCTCAGTGACGCGGTGGACGGATTCATCGCCCGGCAGTTCAATCAACAATCGCAGCTGGGCCGCGTGCTTGACCCGATTGCGGACAAGATGCTCTTGATGACTGTGATCATCCTGCTGGCGATCAATCCCGGCGAGGCGTTCCCGAAGTTGCCGTTGTGGTTTCCGATCCTGGTCGTCAGCCGCGACGTGTTGCTGATCGCGGGCGCGTTGCTCATCCACATCATCATCGGCGAGGTCAAGGTCAAGCCGCGCATTGTCAGCAAGGTCGCCACACTGTTCCAGATGGTCACGCTCGGCTGCGTGATGCTGAAGATGGATCCCGCGGCCATCGCCTGGCCGCTCTACGCGGCCGCGTTCTTCACCAGCGTCTCGCTGGTCTGGTATCTTTTCGACGGCGCGAAGCAATTCAATAGCGTCATCAACCTCAAAATCTAGTTCTACCTGATGTTACCTGTCATCGCCATCGTCGGCCGGCCCAACGTCGGCAAAAGCGCCCTGTTCAACCGCATCGTCGGCAAACGCATTGCCATCGTCCACGATGAACCGGGCATCACTCGCGACCGGATCAGCGTGAACACCGAGTGGGAAGGTGTGCCGTTCACGCTGCTCGACACCGGCGGCATTGGGCTCGCCAAGGGTGAACAGGCCAGCGATGAAATCGTCGCTGCCATGCGGCAACAGGCGCAGGTGGCCATCCAGGACGCCGCGCTGATCGTCCTCGTCGTGGATTCCCGCGACGGCGTCGTTCCCCTCGACCACGAGGTGGTGCGCCAGCTCCGCGAAAGCGGCAAGACGATTTTCCTGGCTGTCAATAAAGTGGACTCGGACAAGCAACAGAACCTCCTGGTGGATTTTCTCTCTCTCGGATTCAAGAACGTTTTCCCGGTCAGTGCCATTCAAGGCTTGGGCGTGGAAGAGATGCTCAATGAAGCCATCAAGGTCCTGCCCGCCGATCTTTCGGAGTCCGAAGCGCAAGATACAAAATCCGAAAATCCTCTCAAGATCGCCATCGTTGGCCGGCCCAACGTCGGCAAGTCCTCGCTCGTCAACCGCCTCGTCCACGCCGAACGCGTCATCGTCAGCAACGTGCCGGGCACCACGCGGGACTCGGTGGACGTGCCGTTCAGCGTCGAGGTTGGCGGCGAGACGCGGCCCTATGTGCTCATTGACACCGCCGGCATCCGGCCGCGGAAGAAAGTGGACACCTCCGTCGAGTTCTTCAGCGTCCGCCGTGCCGAACAGAGCATCGAGCGATGCGACCTTGCCGTGCTTGTGCTGGACGCGACGTTTGGCGTCAGCGCACAGGACAAGAAGATCGGCGGCAAGATTCTCGCCGCCAACAAGGGCTGCATCATTGCCGTCAACAAATGGGATCTCATTGGCGAGAAGGTGCAGAAGGAGTTTATCGAACAACTCCATCACATCCTGTTCTTCCTTGATTTCGCGCAGGTGGTGTTTGTCTCTGCCAAGACCGGCCAGGGCCTTGGCCGGCTGATCTCCGCTGTTCATGCGGTGGATCGCCAGCTCAGCCAGTCCGTCACCACCGGCTTGCTGAATCGCAACATGGCCGACGCGATCGCTGCGCGCCATCCGCCCGCCAGGTCCGGCCATCGTTTGAAGTTTTTCTACGCGACGCAGGTTGGCACGCGCCCGCCGCGTTTCCTTGTGTTCGTCAACCGGCCGGATTTGTTCACCGATTCGTATCGGAAGTATCTGGCCGACCGGTTGCGCGCCGCGTTCGGTTTCCAGGGCTGTCCCGTCGTCATCAGTGCCCGCGCCCGCGAGCGCATCGAGCCGAAGAAGACGGAGCAAAAAAATACTCCGCGCCGGCACCTGAAGCCCTGGCAACAGGAGCAGCACGGCAGGAAACGCTGAAGCCGGCAGCTTGACTTGGCGGCGCTTCTTGGCAAGCTGGGCGGTGTCATGAGCAAGACCTTTCTCCGTGCGGCGTGTCTCATAATTCTCACCCTGATTCCCTGCGCGAGCCGCGACGTGTCTGCAGCGGATAATGTGCCGCCGCCGGGGTTCGTCGCGCTATTCAACGGCACCGACCTCGATGGATGGAAGGGGCTGCTGGCGTCGCCGAACGACAATCCTGGCAAACGCAATGCGCTCCCGGCCGAGGAACGCGACCGGTTGCAGGAGCAAGCCGACGAGAATATGCGCGCGCACTGGAGGGTCGAGAATGGCGCGCTGGTGTTCGACGGCAAGGGGCGGAGTCTTTGCACGGCGAAAGACTACGGCGACTTCGAGATGTTCGTGGACTGGAAGATCCTGCCGAAGGGCGACAGCGGCATCTATCTGCGCGGTTCGCCGCAGGTGCAGATTTGGGAACACGCCGCCGGCTCCGGCGGGCTGTACAATAACAAGGTCAACCCCAGCAACCCGATGAAGAAGGCTGACAAGCCCGTGGGCGAGTGGAATACGTTCCGCATCCGGATGGTGGGCGACAAGGTCAGCGTCTGGCTCAACGGCGAACTGGTGACGGACAACGTGACGATGGAGAATTATTGGGAACGCAAGAAAGGTATGTATCCCACCGGCCAGATCGAACTGCAAAACCACGGGAACACTCTTTGGTTCAAGAATATCTACATCCGGGAGATACCCCGATGAAGAAGGGCCGACGAGAATGACAGACTACCGGGTTGATTTCGCATCGCTCGCCTGGGAACGCGTCATGGACGGCGTCCGTCAGAAGACCGTCACGGATGGCGGCAGGAAGTTGAGGTTGGTGGAATATACCCGGGCGATGCCGGCTCATTGGTGCGAGAAGGGCCACTGCGGGTATATTTTGCGGGGGCGGT